>CBFGRJ010000146.1:0-16033 GCA_965651135.1 uncultured Myxococcales bacterium | reverse complement strand
AGTTGGAGAGCTTGGCCGAGCGTCTCGAGCGAGTGAGAGCGCGGATCGACGCCGCAGCGCTGGCCGCAGGTCGAGATCCGCGCAGTATCAAGCTTTTGGCAGTTTCGAAGACAAAACCTGCTAGCGACATTCGCGCGGCGTTCGCGGCGGGGCAGCGCGATTTCGGCGAAAACTACCTGCAAGAATTGGCCGCCAAGGCCCAAGAGTTGGCTGACCTTCCCGATCTTCGCTGGCACGTGATCGGGCACCTTCAAAGCAACAAGGCAAAGCTCGCCGTGCGCTACGCCAGCTGCATTCATACGGTGGACAGCGAGCGCATTGCCCGAGAGTTGGGTCGCCGTCGCGAACAGCTGGTGAGCTCGGGCTCGACTCTGCCTGCTGGCCCTAAGCTACCCGTGTTGGTAGAGGTAAACGTGGCGCGCGAGCCGCAGAAGAGCGGCTGTCTCCCCGAGGAGCTCGAGCGCGTGCTCGAAGCGATCGAGCGCGAGCCAGCGCTATCGCTCAGCGGTTTGATGACCGTACCGCCGCATACCGAAGACCCACGAGGCGCCCAGCCCTACTTCGACCAGCTCCGCGAGCTCCGTGACCGATTCGGCGGTGGGCGCACGCTGTCAGAGCTGAGCATGGGCATGAGTCATGACTTGGAGGTGGCGATCGCTTGCGGGGCAACCATCGTGCGCGTGGGCACCGCGATCTTCGGTGAGCGACCTCGCGCCGCGGAGACGTCATGAGCCGCAGCCGCAAAGAAAGCGGCGGTCCGACGCTGCTCGAGGCCGCAGCGCGCCGCGGCAAGCTGGCGGGCGCGCGTCCGCCACTCGCCGAGCGCATGAGGCCCGAGAGCCTCGATCAGGTCGTGGGTCAGGCCGGCCTGGTGCGCGCCGGCAGCGTGCTACGACAGCTGATCGAGCGGGATCGACTGCCCTCGTTGATCCTTTGGGGGCCACCCGGTACCGGCAAAACCACGCTGGCGCACGTGGTGGCCACGCGCACGCGCATGCACTTCGTCCCCTTCAGCGCGGTGCTCGGCGGCGTCGCCGAGCTGCGCGAAATCGTGAAGGAGGCCCGTGAGCGCCGAGAGTACCGTGGGCAGGGCACCTTGCTGTTCGTCGACGAGATCCATCGTTTCAACAAAGGGCAGCAAGATGCGTTTTTGCCGCACCTGGAAGACGGCACGGTCACCCTGATCGGCGCCACCACCGAAAACCCTTCGTTCAGCGTGAATGCCGCGGTGCTGTCTCGCTGCAAGGTGTTTCGACTCGAGGCGCTCGACATCGGCTCGCTCGTCGCGCTGCTCGAACGCGCTCTCGGCGATGCGGAGCGCGGCCTGGGCAAGCGCCAGCTGCGAGCCGCGGCGACGGTGCTCGAAACCATTGCGCGCACGGCCGGCGGAGATGCCCGGCGCGCGCTGAGCATACTGGAATCCGCGTCCGAGCTCGCCACCGACGGCCAGGAGCTCACCCTAGAGCTCGTGGAGCGCTCCCTCGACGAACGAACGCTCCTGTACGACAAGTCCGGCGAGGAGCATTACAACACCATCAGCGCCTTCATCAAATCGATGCGAGGCAGCGATCCCGACGCCGCCATTTACTGGTTGATGCGCATGCTCGAAGCAGGAGACGACCCGCTGTTTCTCCTGCGGCGCATGATCATTTTCGCGAGCGAGGACGTGGGCAATGCCGACCCGCGCGCCCTGCAGGTGGCGGTCAACGCCGACGCCGCATTCAGACGCGTGGGCATGCCCGAGGGGATCTACCCGGTGGCGCACGCTTGCCTGTACTTGGCGAGCTGCCCCAAGTCGGGAAGCGTGGGTCGCGCCTGGCAATCCGCGCAAAAAGCCGTACGCGAACACGGAGCGTTGCCCACTCCGAAGAAGCTTCGCAATGCGGTCACGTCGCTCATGCGCCAGGAGGGCTACGCCGCCGGTTATCGATATCCTCACGACTTCGAAGGCAACTTCGTGCCCGGCGAAACCTACCTGCCCGAAGAGCTAGAGGGCAACCGCTTCTATCACCCGAGCTCCGAGGGCCTGGAACGCGCCATCGCCGAGCGACTCGAGCGTCTACGGCGCTCGTAGCGAGAACGGCTCAGACCCCGTCGACCACACCGATTCCGGGTAGGTGCCGGTACTTTTGTGCCCAATCGAGGCCATACCCCACGACGAACACGTCGTCGATGGTGAACCCCAGATAGTCGATGGTCACCGGCTTCTGCGAACGAGCCGGTTTGTGCAGGAGCGAACAGACACGCAGACTCTCGGGTCCGCGCGCCCAAAGCTGATCCATCAAATAGCTCAGCGTGAGCCCGGTATCGACGATGTCTTCGACGATGAGCACATGGCTACCGGCCACGGGGCGCGCCAAGTCGAGCGTGATGCGAACGACCCCGCTCGACTGATCCCCATCCCCGTAGCTTTGCACACCCAAAAACTCGACGGACAAAGGCAAATCGATGCTGCGTACCAAGTCTGCCGCGAAAATGAAGCTGCCCTTGAGCACACAGACCACCACCAAGTTCTTGCCGGCGTAGTCCGCGGTGATCTGACTGCCCAGCTCGCGCACGCGCGCTGCGATTTGCTCCGCAGTGTACAGCCAGCGAACTTCGGGCGCGGTCATGCGTTGCCGACCATAACGCGGAAGAGGTGTGCTACCAAGCCCTTGGCAAGGGTGCGAGAACTAGCACCAGTCGCTAATCGGCGCGTCGCCACACTGTAAACAAGTAGCGCAGATAGCCGCGCTTCAGTGCCACTTGTAGTGCATGACCCCCATAGAGCATCGACCAGTAGCTCCCTCGAATGGGCAACCACCCACCGAGCCTCATGAGCAGCGCGATCGCCCAATCGCGGGGCCGGCCGAGCTCTAGAAAGGGGGTGAGATCGGGCGAAACAACGAAACGGTTTTTTTTCGACAACCGTCATTTCCCTCGCGCCGATGATACGGCATTGACTGTCATGCTCCCAGCGCACCTGGGGCTTCGGAGGGAACGATGAATCTGAGAATCAAGCGAGTTTCGCTCGCGTTCACTAGTCCATTTCTGTTCGGACTAGCCTTCGCCCTTGCGGGTCAGGCGTGTGGAAATAAGTTCGAGAGTTGCTCCGCAACTCGCACGTGCGCGGCTGGCGAAGGCGGCGGAGGCGAAGGCGGCGACGAGGGCGCAACCCGCGGCGACGAGGGCGCAACCCGCGGCGAAGAATCGGCGGCGCAGACGAGCTCCACCGGCGAGGCCATGACTTCGGTCGGAGGTGCGATGAACGAAGGCGGCTCGAGCGGTGCACCCAACGATTCCGATTCCACGGACTCAACGGGTTCTGGCTCTGGTGGCGCGTCGAGCTCGGCCGGGACGGGGGGGAGCATGGTTGCTAGTTCGACCGGGCCTGGATCCACGAGCAGCGGTTCGGGGGGATCCGGTGCTGTAACCCCTCTTTGTCTCTGGGATGAGTGTACCTGGGACGGCGGGGCCGTGTTTGCGGAATGAACACAAATCAAGAACTCATACAACCAACCCATCATTGGAGATCGAAGAAGCAGAGGCAAGCCATGACTGACACCAAGATATACCGCTACTTAGGCATTGCAGGCGCGCTACTAGTCCCGACTTTCGCTGTCGCCGCCACGCAAATACCCTACGTGTTTCAAGCAGGTGACCCGGTAAGCGCCACGGAAATGAACGCGAACTTCTCGACCTTGGATGGCGCGGTGAACAACCTCGAGGAGCACCTGAGCGACTTGCAAGCAGAACTGGCCGAAGCACGCGCCGCAGCGGGGTACATCACCTTGGCTAATGGCACACGCGTGCCGTACTACAGAAAGCTGTTGAAAGGAACCAGGACAAGCGCAACCACGACGCTTGCTCACGGCATCTCCGGCAATCCAGCCACAGAGAGGCGTTTCATCGGGTGTGAAGTCATGGTCAATTACGATAGCGGCGGGCCTCGTCAGACAGTTGCGCTGAACGTCAACTCAGGAGCGTCGACCGCAACCTACTGTGATATGGACGACACAACACTGCTAGTCAACTGGTACAACACCAGTACGCGGGAGTTTCAGGTCTCCCTGTTATACACTACACAGCCTCTAGAATAGCTCGTACTTTGGGCGCCACGGCAGAGCGCTCATCCCCATCAATACGCATACGAAGACGCGTAGAGGTCGAGTCGCTCGCCGTCGCTCGTGAAGGTGATGGATCCCATGCGGTCAGTGCGCAGCGGGATGACGGAGGCGGCCGAGAGCGTGTGAAGGGTAGGTGCGTGGGGGTGGCCGAAGCGATTGCGCACGCCGCAAGAAATGGTGGCAAAACGCGGGCGGACTTGGGCTAGGAATTCGGGGGTCGTCGAGGTTCGGCTGCCGTGGTGGCCGACCTTCAACACGTCGGCCTCGAGCTTGGGTCCGTAGCGCGCCACGAGCTCGTGCTCTTGGTGGAGCTCTGCGTCACCGGTGAGCAAGAAGGAGCGCGCGCCGTGGGTCACCTTGATTACGAGCGAATTGTCGTTGGCGTCGCGCCGCGGGACGTAGCTTGGGCAGGGGGCCAACACTTCCAAGGTGACTTCGCCGAGCCGGCGAGGTTTGCCACAAAGTCGTGGCGGTCGAAGGATTGGGACACCACGCGCGCGAAGTGTCGTGAGCAGGGCTTCGTAGACTGGGCCAGCTCCTTCGGCTTGCCCTTGTCCGGTGTCCCAGAACTCACCGATGGGGACCTGCTCGGCCACGGACAGCAGGCCTCCAAAGTGATCGGGGTGCGGATGGGACAAGGCGACGATCTCGAGCCGTTCGTGCCGGTGGGCGCGAAGCCAGGGCACGATGACCCGCTGCCCGGGGTCCACGGGGCTTCCCACGAATCCCCCGCCGTCGACCAGGATGGCGCGACCTTTGGGCACCTCGAGCAAGGTGGCGTCACCCTGACCGACGTCGAGCATGTGCACCCGAAGCTCGCTCGGTGCCGCTGCCCTGCGGGTGCTCGCTTCGACCACGCCCAGGCTGACGAGCAGCGCCACTACCCAGCTGCCAGCACGCGTTCGCATCCCTGTGGTGCTCGCTCGAGCCGCGAGAATGCCGGCAGCGCCCAGGGCCAGGACCGCGAAGTGCCAGCGCGTGGGTTCGGCAATGCGGAAGGCAAGGTACTCTTGTGCCGCACTGGTGAGCGCGATTTGCCGAACGGCGAGCAGCGCCCCAGAACCCACCAGCGCCAAGCCTTGCTCCAGCCTTGGAAAGGCCGCCGTGACCGCGTGGGTGAGGCAGACGGGCAGGGCGGCAAGCTCGCCGATGGGTGCTGCCACGACGTTGGCAACGAGCCCGGCCAGCGTGAGCTCGGGGCTGATGCTAGCCAATAGCGGCGCACACGGCACCATGGCGGCCACGGTCGCGGCGAGACTCATGCCAAGGTAGCGCAGCACGGCGAAACGCAGCTGCCGGCAGCGCCGAACCAGAGGCGGCGCGAGCACGACCAGGCCGCCCGTAGCGGCGAGCGACAGCATGAACGAGATGTCGAAGCACACCAAGGGGTCGATCAGCACCCCCACGATCAGCGTCAAGGCAAACACGCGCGCGGTATTGGGCTTGCGCTCGGCAGCGCGCGCTGCGAACACCAGCGACAGCATCCAAGCGGCGCGCCAAGCCGAGCCGCTGCCACCCGCGAAGTCTGCATAGGCGGGCGCCAGCGCGATTCCGACGACCGACGCGACACGGCTCACGTGAACACGCGCCGAGAGCCAGTGAACGCGCAACAGCAAGGCTCTGAGCGCTGCGATCAAGGTGACGACGGCGAACACCAGGTGGGTACCGCTCACGGCGAGCAAATGGCTGAGCCCGCTGCGGCGAAAGGCGTCGTCCTCCTCCGGCGAAAGGTCATTTTCTCCGAGCACGAGGGCGCGCGCCAACGGCGCTGCCTCGGGTGCGAACGTCTCTTGAATGCGCCAGCGCACGAACGCTCGGGCGCGGTCAATCCAAGCGCGGTAGCCTTTGCCGCGTTGCACGACGTCCAGGTTCAACGTCGAGCCGGTGAGCACCACCCGTTGGCGGGCCGCGAAGGCGGTGGGGTCGCTGAGCCCGGCGTTCCGGAACATTCTGAGCGGCCCCAACTGAGCCACGACGAACACCTGGCTGCCGCGGCTCAACTCCGCGGGGCCGCCGTACAATCGGACTCGGAGCGGCCCGGTCAGGCGTTCCCCTTCGCAGTCCAGCGCCTCGAACTCCACGATGCTGCGCAGCGCATCGCCCTTCCAAACCGGACTGGCAACGAGACGACCTTCACCCGCGCAGCGCCGTGGTTCGCCCAGCTCGTCCCGCGCGATCGTGCGGTGTCGTTCGAACTCGGTGAGGCAGTCAGTCGCTCTTGCACCCGAAGCCGCTACCAGCGCCGCGGCGAGCAGCGCCCAGCCGAAAGGCAACGCGCGGCGCAGGAGAAACAAGAGCCCCACCGCCGTCGCCAGCGCAGCACCCGGAGCCAGCGGCGCCGCGCTACCCAAGAGCAGCGCAAAGGCAACGACCAACCAGACATCGACCTGCACGCCGAATGCCGATGTGCAGGCAGTGGGCCAGCTCGGGCAGCCGGGCCGCTGCGGCGATTCGCGCTAGCCCGCCGGCGAAGCGAGTGATCGCCGGCGGCGTTCTCGATGCCGGACTAGCGTTACTCTTCTAGGCCGCACTCGTTGGGGCAAGCTTCCATCGACCCGTTTTGGCAGACGCATCGGGGGCATGGCTCTTCGAGAGCGTCGCACGAAACTCCCTCACTCTGAAGGATGTTGCCCTGATCGCTGTAGTCGCCGACTAGGTCGCTGAACTGCGCCAGGTACGCCTTGCAAGCGGGGCTGCCCAAACAGCGGAACGCTGCGTCCTCCCCAGTCGCAGCGTTCAAGCAGTCGAAGCAAGCATTGCCACAGGTTGCTGGCGCATCGTCATCGTCCAGGTCCTGACAACCGGGAAAATTGGGTGTGGGTGTCGCCTCACCCCGCTGGGTAGGGGGTGGGCGCTCTGCTCCGCCGGGGTAGCCGTGCCCGAAGTCCTGGGTCGTCGCCTCGCCGCCACAGCCGGCGACGGCGACACTCGCCAGCGCCAACATCCACTGAAATAAGGATGGTATCGACATACGAGCCCTCTCGTCCGGGTGATCAGAAATAGTATAGCGCAGAGATGTTGCCCGCGAAAATGTCCCACGGGTTGCCGGCAAGCGTGGTGCCGAACGTGGTGGTGCTGTCTTTGGCTTCCACCGCTGGATCCGTTTCAGTGACGTTGCTGGCAGAAACGCGGTCCATCGCGAAGTACAGGCCTACGCCTGCCTGCAACGAAAGCTGCGGAATGTCGATGAATCCGAAATGGATCTCAGCGCCCGCGCGGGCGCCGATGTCCAGGTGAAAGCCCGAGAGCTCGTTGTCCGGGGCTGGGTCGAGCTCCTCCGTCGCGCTGGCAAAGCCCAGGTTGAGCTCGGGCACGATTTGGAATGAAAAGTGATTGGAGCTCGCCAACGAAAGCGGCACACCGCCGTGCAATATCACGACCGTGGAACCCACTTTGTCGATTTCCGCATCGCCCTGGCTGACCGAGCCGCCCGTCAACGACAACCCGAGCCCTGCGTCGATACCGAGCATCGGATTCAGCCAATAGCGTATGCCGATGACCGGTGCATCCAGCGGGGTGGGCGCGCCGTTGCCTGGATCGGCGATCAGCACAGTCCTGCGACCGAGGTAGCCGATGCCCAAGTGTCCGACCATGTTGACATGATCGGAATTTCCCTGAGGAGCCTCGGCGGCTTGAGCCGAGGCCAGCTCCGTGGCTAGTACACTGGCCAGAATGACGCTGGAAAATACTGCGACTTGCTTCATGAAATGCTCCTGGGTGCGGTGAATTTGGCGACCCCTCGCTCGCACTTTTCTCTGGCTTGTTCGCCGCCCGCGTGGGGGAATCAATTCGGAAACACTCGGCATGGTCTCCCAAGACGGCGATTTGGGCAACGAAACGGGCTCACTTCACGAAGTGCCGCGACCTTGCATTTGTTTTGCGAGATGAACAGGACATCGAGCAGCGGAAAGCGCGAGCGGGCCGACCGGTTGCTGGTTAGCCAGGGCCTGGCGGCAACACGCAGTCAGGCTCAAGCCCTGCTGCTGGCTGGGCGCGTCTACTTCGGCGAGCAGCGCATCGACAAAGCCGGCACGCTGCTGGACAAAGAGACTCAGCTTACGGTGAGGAGCGGTCCCCGTTTCGTTTCGCGCGGCGGCTTGAAGCTGGAAGCAGCCCTGACGAGCTTCGGCTTCGACGTGGAAGGCCTCACGGCGGTGGATATTGGCGCGTCGACCGGTGGGTTCACCGATTGTCTGTTGCAGCGGGGTGCGTGCAAGGTCTACGCCGTGGATGTGGGGCAGGGCCAGCTAGCGCCCAAGCTGCGAGATGACCCGCGCGTCGTCGTGATGGAGCGCACGAATGCCCGTCACCTGGAGCGCGCCAACTTTGGCGATGCCGTCGATTTGGTGGTCGTCGACGCTTCGTTCATCAGCCTCGAAAAGTTGCTGGACGCGATCGTCCGCATTCTGACCCGCAACGGGTCGTTGCTGGCTTTGATCAAGCCACAATTCGAGGTGGGCAAAGGTGCCGCCAGCCGCAGCCAGGGGGTGATCCGAGACGAAGCCTTGCGCACTCAGGCGATTGGGCGAGTGCTCGACGCGATAGTCGCCAAGGGGTTTTCTATCTCCGGCAGCGCGGACTCGGCTTTGAAGGGGCCGAAGGGCAACCTGGAGCACTTCGTGCTAGCACGCTTGGACGGCGACTCGGCCTAAAGCACCAGCACCCATATGTCGTACAGCGCATGCGTCCAGACGGCGGGAGCGAAGCCGCGAAACCAGTAGATCAGCGTGAACACGATCCCGCACACCCAGCGGAACACGAAAGAGACGGGATCGAACGCATCACCCAAAGCGCCCACGTAGTGCCATCCGCTGAAGATAGCCGCAGCGACGATAGCCCACGCCACTTTCAGGAGCAGGCGCTTCATGGGAAGCGGAAAGGGGAGGATGAACGCCACCAGGCGCGCACCTAGACCGAAGAGCACGACCCGAAACATGACCTCTTCGTAGAAGCCTGCTCCGAGCGACATGACCAAGCCCGCAAAGGCGTTGTCCACACCTTTCGCCAAAAACAGGTTGCCGACTACGGCTGCAGCTACCAGCCGCATGGCGATCGCGTAGACGATGCCTTCGACGGCGACCCAGAAAAAGCGCTCCCAGCGAAACACGTGACCGCGGCCCGCCAAGACGAGCAGCCCTACGTACACGGTGCCAATCGCGAGGGTCAGTGCGCCATAAGCCAACAGGTTGTGGTCAGCCAGCGCGACCAGCTCGAAGGTCAATACGTCGGCTGCGTTGCGCACGGGCAACAAGACCACCCCCAAGTGATACGCAATGAAAATCGGCAGCGTCAGGCCGAGATCCGTCCAGGGCCCGCTAGCCCCATGGTAGCCGCTCGCCTCTGGCCTCGATTCCGTCGACACCGAAGCCAACGCGACTACCCGATTCCGCCGGGGCGCAGGTGATAGACCACCCACATCACCAACATGACCCAGCCGAGCACGATGGCGACGAAGGGGCCATCCCGCAGCATTTCTTGAGTGGGGCTCTCCGCCCGTGGCCGTGTGCGGACCAAGGTTAAAAAGCGCGCCACCCCCAAGAGCACGAACACGGTGCTGGGCCAGAGCCAGTCCGTACGAAAGAACGCCCGTGTGTTCGAATCCAAGGTGTAGACCAGGTACGTGAGGACCGTGCATCCCGCGGTGATGCGCAGCACCCAGTCCAGAACCCTGACGCTATAGGCATCGAGCGATGCTCGTTGGTGCTTTGCTTTGCGTGCCGCGACGGAGAGCTCGTGGCGTCGCTTTCCGAAGCCGAGAAACAGGGCCAACAGCGCCGTGCACACCAAGAGATACTTGGAAACGCTGATATCGGTCGCATAACCTCCGCCCATCACGCGCAGCACGAATCCGGCGGCGATGAACCCCACGTCGAGGTAGGCGACGTGCTTGAGCTTGAACGAATAGACGAGGTTCTGGGTGAGGTACAGGGCTGCCACCACGAAGAACGCCACACTGTTCGTAAGCGCCCAACCGAGCGCGCCGACAATGAGGGCACCCGCTAGCGGAATCGCCCACGACGCAGGCACTTGCCCAGAAGCGATGGGGCGGTAACGCTTCAGCGGATGCTGGCGGTCGGCCTCCATGTCCGCCAGGTCGTTGATGGTGTAGACCGCGCCTGCGAGCAGGCAGAACACCAAAAAGGCGGTTGCAGCGCGAATCAGCAGCGTCGGCTCGAAGATCTCCCGAGCGAACACCACCGGCGCCAGCACGAAGACGTTCTTCACCCATTGGTGGGGTCGCACGGTGCGCACCACAC
Source organism: uncultured Myxococcales bacterium (assembly GCA_965651135.1). Classification (GTDB taxonomy): domain Bacteria; phylum Myxococcota_A; class Polyangia; order Polyangiales; family Polyangiaceae; genus JAICQQ01. Next base: position 5,670 of record CBFGRJ010000146.1, on the reverse strand, counting down.
CCCGGAGCCGCCACCACAGCGGGCCTCCCGTGGGGGGCGGCACTACCGCGTCCAGCTGGGACTCCGGAGTGGATGAGGGTGGACCCTCTTCCAGCGCTGTGTCGGAAGCAGGAAGCTTGCGCGGTGATGCGTCCGTCTCGGGGGACATGAGCGAGCGGAAGGTACTCAAGACCGCCGTCAAAAGCCAACCCTTAGCACGCACGCCGGGTCAGAAGGCTTGACGGGCGCTCGCGGGGCGGGCATCGCGTTTGTCGGACGAACAAGACGAACGAGTCGCGGGCGCGCATGAGCAAACCTTCAGCATTCGAACGACACGCACGGCTGGTTGCCGAAATACGGGCGCATGACTATCGGTACTATGTCCTCGACGACCCCGAGATCAGCGACCGCGAGTACGACGAGCTGTACCGAGAGCTCAAAGAGCTCGAAGCCGAGCATCCCGAGCTGGTGACACCGGACTCGCCCACGCAACGCGTGGGAGATCGTCCGCGGTCGCAGCTGGTGAACGTGGTGCACAAAGTGCCCATGATGTCGCTCGACAACACCTACTCACAGAAGGAGCTGGAGGAATTCGTGCGTCGGGTTCGCGACGGGCTCCCCGAAGCCAGCACGCCTTCTTTCTGTGTCGAGCCAAAGCTCGACGGTGCCAGCGTCGAGCTGGTCTATCGTCACGGTCGTTTGACCGAGGGGTCCACACGCGGCGATGGAAAAGCGGGCGAGCTCATCACGGAGAATCTACGTACCATCCGCTCGTTGCCGACGACCATTCCGTACGCGGGACCGCTCACCTTGCGAGCAGAGGTCGTCATCTATCGGCGGGACCTGGAGCGCATCAATCTTGCGCGAGTCGAACGCGGCGAGGCTCCCTTTGCCAATCCGCGCAATGCCGCTGCCGGTAGCCTGCGCATGCTCGACCCGCGCATCGTGGCCGAACGCAAGCTGCGTGCCTTCGTGTGGCAGGTCGTCGAGGGGCCGGAGTTCGCGGGGTCGCATTCCGAGTCGCTGGACCGGCTTGCGGAGTTGGGTTTGCCGACCCATCGCGGTCACCGCGTCTGCCGCTCGGTCGAAGAGATCTGGCAAGCGATTGCGGCCATCGAGCAGCGGCGCCCGGATTATGCTTTCGAGATCGACGGCGCCGTAGTCAAAGTCGACGCCTTCGAGCATCAAGCCATTCTGGGCGCCACCGCGAAGTTTCCGCGTTGGGCCATTGCGTACAAGTTCGGTGCCGAGCGGGCCTACACGAAGCTTTTGGACATCAAAGTGCAGGTCGGCAGGACCGGCGTCTTGACGCCCGTGGCTATCTTGGAACCGGTGGCTCTAGCGGGCACCACGGTGGCGCGAGCCTCGCTGCACAATCAGCAAATCATCGAAGGCCTCGACGTTCGCATCGGCGATCGCGTGGGCATCGAGAAAGCGGGGGAGATCATCCCGCAAGTCGTGGATGTGGACAAACAGGCACGCACCGGCGACGAGCGCCCCTTCGCGATGCCCGACGTCTGCCCCGTATGCGGCACAAAGCTCGAGCAGAGCGAGTCGGAGGTCGCCATTCGCTGCCCCAACCCGACCTGCCCCGACAAAGTGAAGAACGCCGTGCTGCATTACAGTCGGCGATTCGCCATGGACATCGACCACTTAGGAGAATCGCTGATCGATCAGCTGGTCGATCAGGGGCTGGTGGGCGATGTCGCCGACCTTTACGACCTGACCCATGCCGACCTGATGAAGCTCACCCGAATGGGGAAAAAGAGCGCTCAGAACGTGATTGATTCGATAGCCGCCTCCCGTCAAAGGCCCTTCTCTCGTTTGTTGACCGGGCTGGGCATCGATCACATTGGGCAAGTGGCGGCCACCCAACTCGCCGAAGCCGTAGGTAGCTTGCAGCATCTGCTCACCCTGGACCAGCCGGCCCTTGCCGAGCTACTCTCTCACATTGGCGGTTTTGGTCCGAAAATGACCCAGAGCGTGGAGTCCTACGTATTCGGCGCGGAGTCGCGCCGGCTGCTCGAAAAGCTTTTGGAGCACGGCGTTTCCGTTGAAGAGCAACGCCCGGAACACGCCGCCGAAGGGCCATTGGCCGGGCTCTCGTTCTGCGTCACGGGCGTGCTTTCGCGAAAGCGCGAAGACGTGCACGCCGATATTCGAAATGCCGGGGGGCAAGTGCATGACAAGGTCAAGAAAGGAACGGATTACCTCGTCGTGGGACAAAAGGTGGGTAAAGCAAAACTCGAGAGCGCCAAAAAAACGGGTGCCAAGTTGATCGATGAGAGCACGCTGTCTGCGATGATCGCTGGGGCGCCTGCGTCGTGAACGCGCTGCGCGCAAGCACGACGTGGTGGCTTTTGGGGGCCCTGGTCCTGGCGGGGGTCGCGCTGTGGGCCGTCGTCATGATCGCTTTTCATTTCAAGAGCGACCCGCCACTCTGCAGGCCAGGTCTGCAGTCCCTCGGGCCAGCTTGTTGCGCGCCCGGACAAGAGCTGAAAGACGGACAATGCAGTGGGGAAGTCGCGAGCTGTCCACCAGGCATGGTGCTGGAGCGAGAGCCGCGCACCGGTTGTGTCTCGGAACACTACGTCGTCGACTTCCCATCCGGAACGGTGACCATCGCGCCCTTGGATTGGGAGGCGGAGGGGAGGGTCAAGCCCCGGCAGGCGACGGTCAAGGCGTTCTCGCTCGACGCGCTGGAGGTCAGCGTAGCTCGTTGGCAGCGGTGCGTTCAGGCCAAGAGCTGCCGTAGCTTACCCGGTCATCCGGCGCCCGGGCTCCCCGTATCCGGCATATCGCCACAAGTCGCCGAGCGCTTCTGCCTGTTCGTCGGCGGTCGGTTGCCGACCTCCAACGAGTGGCTCTATGCGGCGGCGGGCTCGCAAGGGCGGCGCTTTCCCTGGGGTGACACGGGCCTCGTGTGTCGGCGTGCGGTGTTCGGGTTGCTACGCGGCCCCTGCGCGAGCGGTGCAGTAGGTCCCACGTTGGTCGGCTCCAGGCCCGCGGGCAATACACCCGAAGGGCTCTACGATATGGCGGGAAATGTGGCCGAGTGGACGCGCGAGGGCTCCGGGTTCGTCGCCCGCGGCGGATCCTTCCGCTCCGTCGCCGCGCATGAGCTCAAGACCTGGGCCAGCGAAAACACCGAGGCGGCCAGTCTGCACATCGGCTTTCGTTGCGCATACGATCCGCCGGGCTAATGCTGCACGCATGACCGTGGCTGTACTGTCTTTGGGTACCGAGCTGTTGCGCGGCGAGCTCGTCAATAGCAACGCGTCGTGGCTGGCCGAAGCGCTCAGCCAGCGAGGTTTGGAGGTCTCCGAGCTGGCGTGCGTGGGTGACGACATGGGCCAAATCACGGCGACTCTCGAGCGCTTGGCGGCCTCGAACCAGGTGATCGTCTGCACCGGGGGCCTTGGCCCCACTACGGATGATCTCACGACGCAAGCGGTGGCCGACCTGTTGAACGTGCCGCTCGAGCTCGATGCCCGATCGCTCGAGCACATCCGCGAACGCTTTGCTCGCGCCGGTCGACAAATGTCGCAGAGCAACGAGAAGCAAGCCTGGTTTCCCAGAGGAGCCGAGGTTTTGGACAACCCCGAGGGTACCGCCCCAGGGTTTTCGGTAACCATCGGCTCGAGCAAAGCCTTCTTCTTGCCGGGCGTGCCCCACGAGATGCGCGTCATGTTCCAAGCAAGCGTGGAGCCGCGCCTCGACACGGGAGGTGGCGGCTACTTGCACCAACTACGCTTCAATACCTTCGGGTTGCCCGAGTCGGCGGTCAACGACAAGCTGGCAGGCTTGGAGGGCGAATTCGGAGTCCAGGTCGGCTACCGGGCGCATTTTCCTGAAATCCAAGTGAAGGTGCTGGCTCGCGGCAAAGACAAAAGCGAGGCTGAAGCGCTGGCGGAACGCGCAGGAGCCGAAGTCCGGCGGCGCCTCGGAGACGTCGTGTTCTCCACGGGCACGACCTCGCTCGCGCAAGCGGTCGGTGAGCTGCTCGAGCAGCGATCACTGCTGCTCGGGCTCGCCGAATCTTGCACGGGAGGCCTCGTCTCCCAGCTGATCACGGCGAATCCAGGCGCGAGCAAGTACTTCAGCGGTGCCGTGGTCAGCTACGCCAATCAGGTGAAGCACGAGGTGTTGGGAGTGCCGCTCGAGCTGCTCGAAAGCCATGGCGCGGTGAGCCAGCCGGTAGCCGAAGCCATGGCGCGGGGCGCATGCCGAACGCTGGGAGCTTCTGTGGGGTTGGCGTTCACCGGCATTGCTGGACCGGGGGGCGGCAGCGAAACCAAGCCGGTCGGGCTGGTGCACACGGCGCTGTGGGACGGGCAGGAGATGCACCACATGCGTAGTGTCTTTCCGGGCAACCGCGTGCAGATTCAACGGCGCGCAGCCTACGCGGGGTTGATGCTTGTCTACCGAGTCTTGGGCTGACGTCAGTTGTTCTGGGCGCCCTAGTTGTTCTGAGCGCCCTCCAAAATCCACTGCCTCACGATATCGACCTGGGCCTGAGTGAGCGGGGGGTAGGCCATGGGCATGGGGTAGCCGATTGCGTCACTATGAGCCGTGGCTTCGACCTTGGTGATCAAAAAGCTCTGGTCGGGGTCGCCGGGCAGTACGCGCATTCGATCGCCGATGAGGGCAGGCACATTGACCAAGCCCGTTTCGGGATCGAAGGGATCGCTCAAGTTCGGGGGTACCCCGCCTGGGTGGTGGCAGTAGCTACACTGCCCTCCAGGAGCGCCCAGCAGGCCGGCGGTGCCGAAGATCGGGCGCACCGAGGCCTCGAAGAAGTCGTTCGCCTGCGCGCCGTCGCTAATCCATTGCCGGAGCGCGGCGATCTGCTCACTGGTTAGCCTGGGCGGACTCCATGGCATGAAATTGCCAGCCACGACCTCCATGCTGGAGATCTTGTCCATGATGAAGCTGGCATCCGGATCTCCGGGCACCAGATTCGATGCGGGCGTGTTCGGGTAGTTCGGGGCCCAAGTATTGGGTGAGTTCACCAGACCATTGGTCGGATCGAAGGGGTTGGCGATGTTGGGCATGTTCGTCACGGTCTCGTGGTGGCAGTCCGTGCAAACCCCGCGAAAGATCGGCTCGACATCGCGTGCGTAGCTCACCGTGACGTCTCCAGGGCTGGCAGCACCGCCGCTACCAGTACTCGCGGTGCCGGTGCTCGTGGTACCGGTACCGATGGTGCCAGCAGCGGCGGACGGTGCTGCTGCTTCCGGCTCCTCGCTACACCCTAGGCCGAGACCGGCGCTGCCGAGCACGGCACTGAACACGAAAGCCCGGTTCGCGAAGCCAACGGCACGACCCCTGAAGCGCTCGGATTCGGGCACCGCCCGACTTTAACCCAGGGCTCGGCTCTGACCAAGCCGCTCGCAGACCTTGGCGCATTGCGTGGTTCGATGCAGCGTGCCAGCATGCGGCCGCGTAGGCCAGCGTGCAGCGTTGCTTCATAGCCCTAGAGCTCGATCCCGACGAAAGCCAGCAACTCGTGGCGTCGGTCGAGCCAATCAAGCGCGCCTCGCGCGCCGACAAGCCCCGTTGGCTCGACGTGGGGTCATTGCATATCACGCTGAAGTTTTTGGGATCAGTCGCCTCGGAACGGGTGACTGCTCTCGCCCCGGCCTTGGCCCAGGCGCTGGTCGACTACTCGCCATGGCAGAGCCACTGGGC
>CBFGRJ010000145.1:0-16074 GCA_965651135.1 uncultured Myxococcales bacterium | reverse complement strand
CACGGCGCACGCGCACGGTGACGTGCGCCGGCCTGGTCCAGCTGAGCTCCGGCCGACGCAGATGCGACACGCCCGCGCGGCGGCCGTTCGGCTTGCGCCCCGCCCCGACACGACGCCCACCGTGACCGAAGCCGGCCGCCGTACTGCGCGCCGTACTGGTGCCACTGCCCGCTCGCCGCGCTCTGCCCATCTCACACTTGAATTAGCAGATAAATGGGTGAGCGCCAGCGTATCCGGGTGCCGGCGCGCGGCGCGGATTGGCGCGGAGCGAGGGCGAGGGTGAGGGTGAGGGTGAGGGCGAGGGCGAGGGTGAGGGCGAGGGCGAGGGTGAGCGCGAGGGCGAGGGCGAGGGTGAGCGCGAGGGCGCGGATTGGGCGGCGCGGGCCGGCGGCGCGGGGGCGCGGGATGCCGGGCGCGGGGTGCTGGGCGCGGGGGTGCCGGGCGCGGGCCGGCGGCGCGGGGGCGCGGGATGCCGGGCGCGGGGTGCCGGGCGCCGGGGGCTAGTTCATTCCGGCGAGTCGGCGCGTAGGATGAGGGCGGCGAGGGGGGGGAGGTTGAGGTTCAGCGAGTGGGCGCGACCGTGGGTGGTGATTTCGTCGGTGCTGAGCTCGCGCGCGTTCCAGTAGCCGCTGCCACCGAACTCGGTGTCGTCGGTGTTGATGAGCATCGTGTATTTGCCGGGTTTCGGCGCGCCGATGCGGTAATCGTCGCGGGGCACGGGGGTGAGGTTCAGCACCACTACGATCACCTCGGTGTCGTTGCGACGCACGAAGCTCAGCACGGAGTTGTCACGATCGGAAGCGTCGATCCACTCGAAGCTGGCGGGGTCGGGGTCCCATTGCCACAGCGCCGGATGCTCCTGATAGGTCTTGCCCAGAGTGCCGATGAAGTGGAACAAACCCTGACGCCGGGGATCGTCCGCGAGGTGCCAATCGAGGCTGTCGTCTTGGCTCCACTCGCGGTGCTGGGCGAGCTCGGTCCCCATGAACAGCAGCTGCTTGCCCGGGCGCGCGTACTGATACGCGATGAGCAGGCGCAGGTTGGCAAACTTCTGCCAAATGTCGCCGGGCATCTTGTCGATGAGCGAGCCTTTGCCGTGAACCACCTCGTCGTGCGAAATCGAATTGATGAAGCGCTCGGTATTCTCGTACAGCATCGCAAAGGTCAGCTGATCTTGGTGGTATTTGCGATGAATGGCTTCTTTCTGGAAGTAGAGCAGCGTGTCGTGCATCCAGCCCATGTTCCACTTGAACGTGAAGCCCAAGCCACCGTATTCGATGGCGTTGGTGATGCCTCCCCACGCAGTAGACTCTTCGGCGATGCTCATGGCGCCGGGCATCTCTTCTTGAATGGCCACGTTGAAGGCGCGAATGAACTCGATGGCCTCCAGGTTTTCACGACCGCCGTATTTGTTGGGCAGCCATTGATCGTGCTGGCGGCTGTAGTCGAGATACAGCATCGAGGCGACCGCATCGACCCTGAGCCCGTCGACGTGGAACTCTTTGAGCCAGTAAATGGCATTGGCGATCAAGAAGCTCTTCACCTCGGCGCGGCCGTAGTTGAAGATCAAGGTACCCCAGTCCGGGTGCTCACCCAGGCGTGAGTCCTCGTGTTCATACAACGCGGTGCCGTCGAAGCGCCTGAGCGCAAAATCGTCCCGCGGAAAGTGCGCCGGGACCCAATCGATGATGACGCCGATGCCATGCTGGTGACAGTAATCGACGAAGTACCTGAAGTCGTCGGGAGTACCGTAGCGCGCGGTGGGTGCGTAATAGCCGGTGACCTGGTATCCCCAGGATGGATAAAAAGCGTGCTCGGTAATCGGCAACAGCTCGACGTGCGTGAAGCCGAGGGCCTTCACGTGATTGACCAAGGGTTCTGCGATCTCGCGGTACGACAGCGAGCGCCGCTCTCCGTTGTCGACATGCCTCCAGGACCCCAGATGTAGCTCGTAAATCGACAAGGGCTGGCGCCGGATGTCACTTTTGGCGCGCTCCTTCATCCACGCCTCATCGTTCCACTCGAAGCTCGAGGCGAACACAATAGACGCCGTTTCAGGCGGATTTTGCATGCGCCGTGCGAGCGGATCGGTCTTGATGCGCAGATCGCCGTTCTGGGTCTTGATTTCGTATTTGTAGATGGCGCCCGAGCCGACGCCGGGAACGAACAGCTCCCAAATGCCCGAGCTGCCGAGTGTGCGCATCGGGAAAAGCCGCCCGTCCCATTGGTTGAACTCCCCTACGACGCTGACGCGTTTTGCGTTCGGCGCCCATACGGCGAAAGCCGTACCGCTGACCCCTTGGTGCTCGATGGCGCGCGCCCCCAGAACCTGCCACAGGTTTCGATGCGTGCCCTCGTTGAACAAGTATTGATCGGTATCGCCGACGGTTGGAGTGAAGCGGTACGGGTCGTCCCGCTCCCAGCTGGCTCCGTCGGCAAAGCCGAAACGCAACCTGTACGCCACAGGAGGGCTGACCTTGGGAAGGTAGGCAGCAAATACACCCGACCCGAGGGGGTCCATGGAAATGGCGCGATCGCCGTACAGCAGTTCGCAGCTTCGTGCGTCCGGGTGGAAAGCGCGCACCACACAACCCTCTTCGTCGCCCACCTTGACGGGATGCGCGCCCAGAATGTCATGGGGACTGTGATGCTCGGAGCGCGTCAAAGCTCTGAGCATGTCAGCACTGGGTTTCGTTGCTTCTAGTACGCTGACATGTCCGTCGGGTTGTGTCATCGGGCAGCCTCATAACAGAGTAAAACCAGGGAATGGGGGGCCACGTTCAGCGCGTTGCCCTTGGGAATGCGATGGGTCGACTGGGCGGTGTTGACCAGCTCGTGCCAAAAGCCGCGTTCTGGAACCTCCGGCAACTGGTAGTTCCGGGCTCGATTGCTGGCGTTCAACAACAGCAGCAGGGTTTGACCCAAGTTGGGGCGCCCTCGCTCGTCGACATCATCGGAAGCGTTGCCATGGATCATCATCGCCAGCACTTTGTTTCGCGTGTCTGACCAGTCTTGATCGCTCATTTCTCGACCGTCGGGGCGCAGCCACGACACGTCTTTCACACCGATATCCTTCACGGGGTTACCGGCGAAAAAACGCCGCCGCCGGAATACGGGGTTCGTTTGCCTCACCCGAAAGACGAGTTTGGTAAACTCCAATAGCTCTTTCTGCTCCTGCGTCGTTTCCCAATCGATCCAGCTGATCTCGTTGTCTTGGCAGTAGGCGTTGTTGTTGCCGCGCTGCGTGCGAGCCAGCTCGTCACCATGAGAAATCATGGGAACCCCTTGAGAAAACGCCAGCGTAGCCAGGAAGTTTTTCCTCATCCGGTCTCTGAGTCGGCGCACCCATGGCGCATTGGTGTCCCCTTCGTGCCCCCAATTGCGGCTGTTGTTGTCATTTGCCCCATCACGATTCTCTTCTCCGTTGGCGAGATTGTGCTTCTCGTCGTAGCTCACCAGGTCGTAGAGCGTGAAGCCGTCGTGGCAGGTCACGAAGTTCACGCTCGCGTGGGGTCCGCGATCGTTCGACTGGAAGATGTCGCTCGAGCCCGAAAGTCGAGAGGCAAGCTCGGGCACCTGCCCCTCGTCGCCGCGCCAAAATCGCCGCGTGCAATCGCGATAGCGACCGTTCCATTCCGCCCAACCCGGCGGAAAGCCACCCAACCGATACCCGCCGGGCCCCACGTCCCACGGCTCGGCGATCAGCTTGACGGTGCGGAGCACCGGGTCTTGCTGAACGGTCGCAAAAAACCGAGCAAACGCATCGAACTCGTAAGGGTCGCGCGCCAGCGTCGGCGCCAGATCGAAACGGAAGCCGTCGACGTGCATTTCGCTGACCCAGTAGCGCAAGCTGTCCAACACCAGTTGCAGCGAGCGCGGGTGGAGCACGTTCAGGCTGTTCCCACAGCCGGTGAAATCCTGATAGTAGCGCCGATCGTGCTCGACCAGGCGGTAGTAGGCCGCGTTGTCGACACCTCGAAAACACAACGTCGGGCCCAGGTGATTGCCTTCGCCCGTGTGGTTGTACACCACGTCGAGAATCACCTCGATGCCCACCCGGTGAAAGGCTTTCACCATCGTCTTGAACTCGTTGACCTGTTCGCCCAGGTGACCACTGGCATAACGCGGGTCGGGCGCGAAAAAGCCGATGGTGTTGTAGCCCCAGTAGTTGGTCAGGCCGAGCTCGGCCAGCCGGCGATCGGACACGAAATGCTGCACGGGCAAGAGCTCGATCGCCGTGACGCTCAACGACAGCAGATGATCGATGATGGCGTCCGAAGCCAAACCCAAGTACGTGCCGCGTAGATGTTCCGGCACGTCGGGGTGCCGCTTCGTCATGCCCTTGACATGGGCTTCGTAAATCAGCGTATGGCTCCACGGCACCTGCGGCGGTCGGTCATCGCCCCAGGTGAACGCGGTATCGACCACCACCGATTTGGGCACCAGCGGAGCGCTATCGGTCGTGCTGAAGCTCGCATCGCCTTCGGCGTGCCCTAGCTGGTAACCGAATACCTCGTCTCCCCAATCTTTGATTTGTCCGGCGATGGCCTTGGCATACGGATCGATCAAGAGCTTGTTCGGATTGAAGCGGTGGCCGTGACTGGGCGAATACGGACCGTGCACGCGATAGCCATAAAGTTGGCCAGGGCGCACGTCGGGCAGATAGCAGTGCCACACGCGATTGGTGCGCTCGCGCATCGGCAGCCTGAGCACCTCGTTCGGCAGCTCGCTTTGGTCGAACAGGCATAGCTCGACCAGCGTTGCGCTCTCGGAAAACAGGGCGAAGTTGACGCCCTCACCGTCCCAAGTGGCACCCAAATGGTGCGCCGTGCCAGGCCAAACGCGCATGGGCTACTTCGAACGGGACCTCAGCGCCCGAGCCTGAACACGTGCGCCACCTTGTCTTGGGGATCGAGGCGTACATAGTTCTGCGAACCGCGCCAGGTGTAGCTGGTGCCGGTCAGCAAATCCGTCACCTCGTAGTTCTGGTCCGTGCCGAGGCCGAGCTTGTCGAGCGGCACGCCAACCATCGTATCGTGCGCGCGATGGGGATCGAGGTTCACGACGACGATGATTTGGTTTTCTCCGGCAAAGCGCCGATAAGCGATGATGTCGTCGGATTCGGCGGGCAAAAACTCCAAATTCGACAGAGTCTGCAACGCCGGATTTTCCCGGCGAATGCGGTTCAGCCGCGCGATGTCGTCGCGGATGTTGCCCGGGGCATGCCAGTCGCGCGTGCGAATTTCGTACTTCTCCGAATCGAGGTACTCCTCGCTGCCCGGCTTGACGGGCACGTTTTCGCAGAGCTCGTAGCCGCTGTAGATTCCGTAAATGGGTGACAGCGTCGCCGCCAAGACCAAGCGAACCCGAAATGCCGGACGCCCACCGTGCTGCAGATACTCGTGCAAGATGTCGGGAGTGTTGGCGAAGAAGTTGGGGCGATAATACTCCCGCATCTCCGACTGAGTGAGCTCCGTCAAATATTCGGTCAGTTCGGCTTTGCTGTTCTTCCAAGTAAAGTAGGTATAGCTCTGGCTGAAACCCAATTTGGCCAGGCCGCGCATGCGATTCGGCCTGGTGAAGGCTTCGGCCAAAAAGACCACGTCTGGGTGCTTGCGCCGAATGTCCTCGATGGCCCATTCCCAGAAGGCGAACGGCTTGGTGTGGGGATTGTCCACGCGGAAGGTCTTCACGCCTTGATTCACCCAGAACAGTACCACGTCGCGACAGGCTTCCCACATGCGCCGTCGATCGGCGCACCAAAAGTTGAGCGGATAGATGTCCTCGTACTTCTTGGGTGGGTTTTCTGCGTAGCGAATCGAGCCATCGACGCGAACGTGAAACCAATCGGGATGCTCTCTGACCCAGGGATGATCGGGAGAGCACTGCAGGGCAAAATCGAGTGCGATCTCGAGCTCGAGCCGGCGGGCTCGCTCGACCAGGCGCCTGAAGTCTTCGAGCGTGCCCAGCTGAGGGTGCACGGCGGTGTGCCCGCCGTCCTTCGAGCCGATCGCCCAAGGGCTGCCGTGATCGCCGGGCTGTGCGGTCCGCGCATTGTTGCGCCCCTTGCGATGGGTCTCGCCGATGGGATGGATCGGCGGCAGGTACACCACGTCGAAACCGAGCGCAGCGATGTCGGGCAGACGCTGCTCGGTGTCCCGAAACGTGCCATGTTGACCGTGCACGGGGCTCTGCGAGCGGGGAAACAGCTCGTACCAGCTGGCAAATGCTGCCGATTTGCGGTCGACATAAACCTTGTACCAGGGCCGGATGCGCGTGACCTCCTCCGCTTCGAGCGGGCCCAGCATCAGCTCACCTAGTTCTTCGGAGTTGGCCACGCTGATGCGGTCATCCAGATGAGCAGCTTTGTTTTCCAGCTGTTCGGCAAACCCCATGAGCCTGGGCGTCGCCTCTGATTTGAGAAACTGGGCACGGCGACGCACCATGCGGGCGCCCTCGAGCAGCTCCGGGCGCACGTCTTGGTCGGCTTCGATGCGCTTGGCTAGCTCGGCGCGCCAAGTGCCGAAGCTGTCAGGCCATGCCTCGATGGTGAACTCCCACATCCCGATCTGATCGAGCTCGAAGCTCGCGAACCAGCGGTCGGGATTGTACTCGTAACGCATGGGCACGTGCTTGTATTCCCCGTCGCCCGCTCGCCGGACCAGCACGCGCGCCGCGATCAAGTCGTGACCATCTTTGAAAATGTCGGCGCTCACCTCCAGATGGTCGAATTGAACGCGTTTGACGGGATGGGCCCCTGAGTCCACCGTCGGACTCACGTGTTCGATGATCAGTCGCGGGGGGGCGCTCGGCTCGGGCGGAGGTGGGCGGCTGGTCCTGAGCGGCGCCGTCAATCTGGACAAGATTCGCATCGACGTTCAATCCTCGAATGATTTCGCGCAGCTTCAATGGCGCGGGGGCACGCGTGCGAGTCTGGGCCGGCCGCACATGGCTCGTCAAGCACCCAGGTCGAGCATCCAGGCGCGGCCTGACGTGGCGGAACAGCGTCGATGGTGTTTCAACCGACTGTACGGGCAGTGCTCTGCTTGGTTCCGGTGCCATCTCGGGGGAAGCGCTTGCAGCCAGGCTAAAAGCCCACCACCCCGCGCCAGGAGTCGCCCATCGGTTACCATTGCCCGCGCATGCACGTAGACGGGATGCAGACGGGCGGGAACCCTCAGGCGTTGGTGACGGGAGCCACTGGGGCGATCGGCAACGCCATTGCTCGCGCGTTGGCCGAGCGCGGCTTCAATCTGACCCTGGTCGTGCGCGACCGAACGCGAGGAGAACGCGTCGCTCGAGCACTGCGAAATGTAGCCCAGCGAGTGGACATCGAGGTCTGCGATCTGGGGCGCCGTGCCGAGATTGCCGAGCTCAGGGCACGCTTGCCAAGCCGCTTGGACGTACTGGTCAACAACGCTGCCGAATGCCCGCGATCGCGCCAGGAGACTCCTGAAGGTATCGAACGGCAATGGGCAACCAACGTGCTCGGGTACTACTGGTTGATCGAAGCCTCGGCGCCGGCGCTCGAGCGCGCACGAACCGCCCGCGTGGTTAACGTAGCCAGCTATTGGGCGGGTGGGCTCGATCTGAGCGATGTCGAGTTTCGAAGGCGCCGCTACGACAACGACGCGGCCTATCGCCAATCGAAACAAGCCGACAGAATGCTGACCGCCGGCCTTGCCCAGCGCTACGCGCTGCGAAATGTGAGCTTGTATGCTTGTCACCCCGGTGACGTCCGCTCCAAGCTCAGCCAAGATCTGGGTTTCGGCGGGCACGAGTCGGCCGAAGAAGCCGCCGACACGCCCGTGTGGCTCGCCACCGAACCCAAGCTACCGGCAGCCACGGGGTCTTACTTCGCGAAACGACGCGAAGAGCGCTGCCCCTTCAGCGCGAACCACCAACAGGTCGAGGCACTCGTCGAGCTATGCGAGCGCTATGGATAAAGCTGCTCATCCATCGCTAGGTGCTTCGTCCGCCGATGGTGTCACTCGAGCCAAAAGGTGATACATCATCCAAACATGTTGCCGTTCCCCACTCAGATCAGCTGGGAGCTCCCCGCCTGGTTCAGCGAAGGCTTGGTGGACAGCGTGCTCGCTGACGACAACGCCAAGATGGCCGGAGCGATCGACCTGGCCCGATCGAGCATCGAGCACGGCGGCGGTCCCTTTGCGGCGCTCGTGATCGATCGAACGACCAACAGCGTGATTGCGGCGGCCGCCAATCAGGTGCTCGAGGGGAACTGTTCGCTCTTGCACGCCGAAACGTTGGCGCTGGCGGCGGCACAAGCACGCATCCAGCGCTTCACGCTCGCCGACGGTGACTACGAGCTGGTATCGAGCTCCGAGCCTTGCGTGCAGTGCCTGGGAGCAATCTTTTGGTCCGGCATCGGCCGGCTCGTCTGCGGCGCCCTAGTCGAAGATGCCGAAGTACTGGGGTTCGACGAAGGGCCACGACGAGACGATTGGCAGGACCAGCTACTCGCTCGCAGCATCCACGTGACGACCGGAGTACTACGGCGGGAAGCCAGCGCCGTGCTTCAAGAGTACGTCGAACGCGGCGGCGTCATCTACAACGCCCGCTCACGGTAGTCTGGCTGGCGCGGGCGCTCAGGGGAGCTCCGGCTGCGCGCGGGCGCGCAAGCTCAGTCGAAACGGCTCGCCATCACGCAAGAAATGGGCGACCAGCGCTTCCGCATCGCGGGCTTCGTCGAGCGCCTGCTCGACGGCCTCGGTCGAACCGACGGGCTTGTCGTCGATGCTCACCAAGATATCACCGGATTCGATGCCCAGGCGCTCCAAGAACGAGTCGAGCCGCACGTCGAAGAGCTGAAGCGCGCGTGCTTCTGGACCCTCACTCTTCACGATCTTGATGCGCAGCCCCGCGAAAACGTCGGCGCCCCTTGCGTACAAGGCCGCAATGGCAGCTTCGCTGAGCTCGAATTCCATTTCCGCACGCTTGTCGAGCCCACTCGCGATGGCCTGCGGCAACACCCACGGCAGCCGCGCGTACTCTTCGGCAGAGAGCTGCTTGTCGGTTTGCTCTTGCGCATCACGAGCGCCGAAATGCATGCCCACTGCACAGCGTTCGTTCGACGACTGCACCCAAACACGATCCCACTCTATGGCCGTCACACGAAACGACCCGATACTCTCGCCAATGCGCAGCACTTGCGCCGGCTCGGTAAAGCCCCTGGCCAACGAAGCGAACGCAAAGTCTTTGTCTTCGGAGTGAGTGATGAGGCGTGCCACGAGGCCTCCACACGGCGCCACAGCCGCGCTCGGCGACCGCTGAGCCCGGGGCTCTTCGGCATGGGGCAGATCGACCGCAGGTGTTCCCTGCAGCGCAGGCGGCGGAGGCAAAGGCGCCACTGGCAGCTTCGAGGCCTGTTCGCCGAGGAGCGCTTGCGCGCTCGGAGACGGTGTGGGTGCGGGCAGGCGTCGCGGCGCTTTCCCTTCGACGGCGAGCGAGCCGCTGGCAGGCGCTGCGCTCGAGCCCGAAGCGACCTCACCCGAGCCCGAAGAATTCGTGATCGAGCCGGAGGCGGCGGCCGGACTTGGCGCGTCAGGAGCTTTGCTGCGAAGCAGGTAGCCGACCAGCACCAAGAGCGGCACGATCACGAGCGCAGCTCGACGCACGATGGTCTCGGGCGAAAGCGGTGCGTCGGACATATTCCTTCAACGCCCAACGGGGCCGCCGCAGTCCCCCGCGGCGAACCGCCTCTTGATGTGGGTGAGCCTCCTCATCTCGAATGCTCGACCGAGTGTGGCCGAGCCATTCGCGAACAGCAAAGCTTTGCCGGTAGAAAACGCAAGGTCGCCAAACGTGAGGCCCCCACCATGCGACACGCGCCGACCCGACCCACCGCACCATACTAGGGAGCCAGAGCCGTTGCGCGCAGGCTACCGCCCACACACGAATGCTGCATCGCAGTCGCCATCGGCAGCGTCGGCGTGCCCGTCGAAGTCGTTGTCGCTCGCGTCCGAGCACACGCAAGCCGTCTCTCCGCAGCGCGCGCTGTGCACGTTGAACCCTTCTGCCGGGTGGTCGCAACAGCTGAGGCCGATGTTGACGGGATCGCGCTCGAGCGCCTGGTACTCCTTCAGCGCTCTAGCCGCGATCGCCCGGTCGTAAACGAGGATCACGCTTTCGTCGTTGTAAGCGAAGCCGCTCTCGGTCCAATTCGCCGAGCCGGCGATCACACCGGCACCTGCTGGCGTTGCACCTGCCCCTTGCGCGTCGAAAATACCCAGTTTGTGATGGAGCTTGCCCGGGAAATTTTCGATGGTCACCGGCACGCCCTGGGCGCACAAAGCGCGGTGAGCCGACGTCGTGTAGCCGGCACCAACGGCGTCCATGACTCCTTCGGTGATGCTGCGCTTCGCCGTCAGGGCTTGCTGAACTTCGCTGTCGGTGAAGTAGAACAAGGCAAAGCGAATCGAGGTTTTCGCGGCTGCCACCGCATCGAGAACCAGCTGTCGGCTGTCGGACTGGGCTCCCTGGTGCCGAGGTGAAAAAGCAGTGGCGATCTCCGCGCCCTGCACCGAATGAAACTCGATACCACCGCCAACTTTGTTTCGACCAAAGAGGCCTGCGTACAGGTCTTCGAATTCGGATTCATAGGCTTCGACGATGGTCGCCGAAGCGATACGCAGAGCGTGGTTCTCGTTGTAGTTGAGCCCGGTCCACGTCATGTTGGTGGAACCCATCCAGACGATGCTGCTGTCGATGACGAAGAACTTGTGATGCATGCTCCCCCCATCGGCATCGGGGCATTCTGGATCGACGCCACCATACGATGAACGATCGTCGACGACGTCGATACCGTGCGCCACCAGCCGCTCGAACGCTTCACGATAGGCCCCGTAGCGATTTTCGCACTCCGTTACGATTCGCACCGCGACCCCGCGCGCGCTCGCATAGAGCAGAGCCTCGATGATGGTCTCGCGGTTCAAGCTGTAGAGGGCCGCGTCGATGCTGACGCTTGCCGCTTGCAAGTCCACTAGCAGCGAGTGCTCGAGCGTACCGATGGTATCGTCGCGAAGCGCAAGGGCAGCATCGTTCACCGTCTCGGTCATGAACAACGCGATCGAGTCGCGAGCTTCGCGCTCTCCCGTGTGGCCGGGGCGGGGAGAGGGCGCACACCCAAGCGCGAGCATGAAGGTAGCTACCCAGCAGCCAGCGACGTGGATGAGCGACTGCAGCCTGTCGACGACCATGCACACCCGCAGCGAGAATCGTGCCGCACCGATGAGCGCGGATTCATCGTTCGTTGCACCGGTGACGGGTGGCGAAGCCAGGGGCCGCCGGTGGCCCGCACCGGATGAAACGGCTGTCCCTTCCGGCTTACAGGTAGCCGCAGCCCATGGGCACTTCCGTGGGGAATAGTTGCGCTGCCGGCTCTTGGCAGTTCTTGCGAATGTTGTTGGACAGATCTTTGAGCAGCTCGAAATCCGCGTCGATGTCTGGGTCGGGGTAGAGCTCGGTGAAGATTTCCCAAGCCTGAGTCATCATGGGCTCGATGCTGAGCGCGGCGCCACATTGGTTCTCGTTGGCCAGCATGGTGGCGGTGGCCAGAGCTAGGTACATGTTCAGCATCATGAACGGTTTGCCTCTCTCCTGGTCGCTGAAGTACGGTTCGCGCGGTGGGGGGTTCTGCCCGACACCAAGAGGTGTTTCGATGGTGGTATGCGTTTCCACCGTGTCACCACTGATGGCGTCTTCGTACTCGACAGTGAGAGCGAAGGCGTCGGCGGGCTCCGATTCGCCTTCGCCGGGTGGCGTTTCAGCCACTAGCTGCACGAACCAGCCGCCGCCACCGCCACGGCGGCCGGTGTCGATGTCATCGCTGGAAGTGCGTGCGCCGAGGTACGAAACCGGGCTTTCGAGCACAGCCTCGCGCTTGGTGGCAACCGAGCGCGGCGCGCCGTAGATCGCTCCGATGGAGTAACCTTCGGCTGCTTTTAGTGTGAGCTTCAGGTTTTTTGCCAGGGGCACGTACGCCGTCTTTCCTTCGACCGCGAGCGCATTGGCGAGGTCGGCGCTGTCTTGCACGAAGTAGTAGTTGCCGGCGCTAGCCTCGGCCATCAGGTAAGGCAGCTTGCCTGGCGTGTTCGTGAACACGGTAATGCCGGTATCGTGTACGGCGAACTCCAGCGCCAGCGCTTCGTAGAAGCTCGCGTCGTCCGAACCAGTCGCGAAGTTGGCATCGGCACCGAACACCAGGACACGCTGCGCCAAGTCGTCGTCAGCACGCGCTTCGACGAGCTCGAGCGCTTCGGCGAGCGCCGCGTACAGGGGTGGGTCGCCCTCGGCGGCGACGCCTGGCTCGTGCGCGTCGTCGAGCGATTGCAGGGGCTCGAACTCCAGGTGTACGCGCACCTCTTCGGAGCGCGTGATGACCGAGATGCGATCTTCGGGACCGAGGCTTTCGGCGAAGCCGTCTTTGAGCAAGGGTATCAACGGGACGTTCGGTGCGAAGACGGCGTCGAGCACCAGTACTAGGTGACGCGGGCGCGTGGCGAGGGACCTGCTCTCGACGCTGGTGTTCATCCCCACGAAAGCGTAAGCCCAATTGCCTCCGTCGAAGCGAGGGGCGACCGCCAGCATTGGATGCACGCACACCGAGGCACCGCAGTCGGCGGGCGGCAAGTCGATCTTGTGCTCGGCAAAGAAGCCCCGCTCGTCGAGCACGCTGAGCGCCGGAATATTCCCCTCCGCCACGATGGCGCGGTACTCCCCGATGTCCTGCGGTCCGGATTGAACCACCGCGGTGGAGCCTCCGGAAGCATTCGAAGCGCTCGTTTCGCTATTACTGGCGCACGCACCGCAGACGAGCAACGCCCCAAACAGAGCCCCCGATAGCGAGATGTGATTGTTCATGACGTGATTGTTCATAAGGACCTGCTTTCCACCACTTCGACCCACGTCGGAATCGAGGAGAGACATTGAACGCTCAATTCGTGCCGGGCCCGCCCCAGATAGTAGCGACTGCGGCCCGCATCGAAGATTACTCCTGGAACCAGCTCGCCGCCCACGCTGCCCGGCACCGAACCGCTGAGTTTGACGTGCGTGGGCAACCAAGGTGAGCCTTGGTCGTCGCGCAAGAGGCCGCACGAGTCATCGGCACCACTCCACGCGAAGGCGCTCCATTCGGACTCGGTGCTCGGCTTGCCGATCAGCATTCTGAACAGTCGCGTGTCGTTGAGCGCGCTCACTTCGAGCTTGTGGGTGTCGCTGTCTCCCGGCTGAACCGTGTTCCGGGTCATGCGCACGAGATCTCCCGGTCCAAATGGAAACAACTCGAGTGGCGCGCAGATGTATGCGCGTTCGAGGCCCGAAAAGCCGGGCTCCTCCGCCGGCATGCCGGCTGCGCCTTGGTCCCCGCCCTGCCCCGCAAAGCCCGCGCCCGCAAAGCCCGCAGCTCCCCCGCCGGTGCCAGCGCCGGGCTGACCAGGCTGACCAGGCTGGCCGGGCTGACCGCCTTGCCCCTGGCCACCATCCGCGGGGTTGAGGTCCAGCGTGACTTCGAAACAGTTGCCCGCTACGGGCTGCACGGCGCTAATGGGTCCCGCTACGGTTGACGCACGGAGGTTGAACGTCATCGCCTGAGGCTCGTCGAAACAGCCTTGCGGGTCGGGCTCTATCTCATCGGCGATGGTGAGCAGCGTCAGCTTTTTGCCAGGAGATGGCGGCGCTTGACCGTCGACGACGATCAACCGCTCGCGCGCTTTGTCTACCACACGCTCACTGGGATGCTCCTCGAGCTTCCAACCTCCTGGCTGAGGGCGCACCACCACGTTGTTCCCTGCCACCGAGACTCGGAACACGTTGCACGAGCAGTCGCGAGCCCCGGGCACACTGATGGGGTCGAGCGGTTGTGCCTCCCCGGGGTCCAACCGAAATAAGCCCGCTGATACGAAATCACTCCTCGTCACGCGATCGGTCCCCAGGTCTTCGAGTAGCGGGCACGAGAGCCAGGAAACCCGCGAAACCTCGACGAAGGCCACCTTGGTACCCGCGTTGTACACGAACACCGAACCGTAGTTCTTGTCCTCACCCGAAGCGACGCACGCGAGTGCCGCCGGGATCGCAATCAGGCGCATGCCGAAACGAAGTCCATGCTGGAGCAGCGCCTCGCTGGTCGACCAGCTGAGCGGCAGTATTATCAAGGTCACGAGATCCGTGATGTCGGGCCACAAGGTCCATGACACGCCGATCATGGATAAGAGCGCGATGAACCGTTCCGAGCACCAAGGGCTCACGTTGATGAGCGAGAACACCAGTGCTGTGAGCGCGAACGCCGAGAGCCTGAGCCGCGGCCGCCCTCGACCGAACACCAACGCCAGCGTCACCGGTGCTACGACCAGACCAGCGACATCGCTGAGCTTTCCGGTGAGCCAGCCCGGCAGCACACCTGCACCCTTCAGCCAGGTGTCGTTGGCGACCAGCACCAACAGCGCCACCACGTAAGTGACCCAGGCCGCACGTCGACTCATGTTCGGCACCATCCGCTCAAAAACCCGCCTTCCTGCGTTGCAATTTGTGGACCTTGAAGCACGTTCATCCTCAGTCGCCGGACCGAGCGCCGCGCGAACTGCAAGCGCCGCGGATCAAGCCGCGTGGGGAGCCATCCTTTCGTGGGCAAACGAGTGGAGCAAACGAGTCCAGCTCCCCCTATCTTCTCAGTCATCCCCAGCGTCGGACACGACTAGTTTGTCGTTTTGGCTTCATTTGGCCCCGAGACCAGGCTAGCTTCCGCTCCGGAAGGCGAGTGCCATCCCAGCCCGCGCTCCCTGGAAGCTGGCGCTCGCGCGATTGGCTGGCGTCACCCTGGGTGGAGGAGAGATGCTCAAGAAAATCGGAATCGGTCTCGGGCTGCTGGTGATCGCCTTCTTGATCGTGGTGGCATTACAACCCGCTGAGTTTCGCATCGAGCGCTCTCAACGCATGGACGCTCCACCCTACGTGGTGTTCAACCTGCTCAACAACTTCCACCGCTGGCCGGCTTGGTCGCCTTGGGAAAAGCTGGACCCGAATATGCAGAAAAAGCACGCCGGGCCCGAGTTCGGCACGGGTGCGAGCTACGAATGGACCGGCAACGATGAGGTAGGCCAGGGCCGCATGACCATCACCGAGAGCGTGCCGGCCAAGCGAGTGGTCATCAAGCTCGAGTTCGTCGCGCCGTGGGAAGCCACGAACACGACCGTGTTCACGCTCACGCCCGAGGGCAAAGCTGTCGACGTGACCTGGGCGATGGAGGGACACAACAACTTCATGGCCAAAGCCGCCTCGCTGTTCATGGACTTGGACCAACTGGTCGGCAAAGACTTCGAACGCGGCCTCACCACATTGAAACAGGTTGCCGAAAAAGAAGCCCGCGAGATCGCTCGCGCCAAGTCGGAGCAAGCAAAAGCCGAACAAGCGAAAGCAAAGGCAAAGGCCAACGCTGACGCCGACGCCGACGCCGACGCCGACGCCGACGCCACCGCCGCACCGCAGCCTTGAATCCATCGAGGGGCTGCGCCGAAAAACGTGCCGCTAGCGCGGTTCGGTCGCCGTGACTCGCGGCAGCTTCGCCTCAGCGCAGCGGCGCTACTTCAGCGCCGCGACAAACAGGCGCATGGCTTGCAGGTGCAACTGTTCGATACTGCCTGATCGCCATGCTCCAATTCGTGCGACCATCGGGTGCTCGAGCGGCGTGCCGCTGTATTTTCTGGCGGCCAGTCACCGTTGGACAGCGCTGCCCCGCGCCGCTCGGCCACCATCGCGGTCCACGCCGCCGTCACGGCCCTGCGCCTTGCCCACACGCCTCGCGCTTGGCCCGCACGAAATCGCGCCCAGTCTTCCCGACAGCGCTGCCCCGGCCATCGACGTAAGTGCACCGCGCGCTGGCGCCGTTCAGCCGGCACACGCGATTCGCGCTGGAGATGTGATGGGGTGGCACGCAACCTGGCAGGTTTATCAGCTACAACGTCAGTTCACGCCAGCGCATCGCGCGAAAAAGGGTGCCGCCGGGTTTGACTGACAGGCCACCCCATACTCGCTGGCGCCAGCGCGGATCGGGCGCCGTGG
>CBFGRJ010000144.1:0-16090 GCA_965651135.1 uncultured Myxococcales bacterium | reverse complement strand
GCGATGCCTCGGACAGCGAACAGAAAAAAGAAACCACCAGCGCGAAGGCAACCGCCAGCGAGAGCTCTAACATCCTGACTCCTTGTCACCGAGCGAGCCGAAGCTCGGAAGCTCGAGGCGAGAGTACTCGGAAGTGTCCGTCGAGAGTAGCCCGAACGAGCGCACCGAACGCCGCGGCGGCGCGCTCTTCTACAGGCGGCTCAAATCAGGCCGATTCGGGGCTTACTGCCGAGGCGTTAGGCGCGTCTCGTACCGGTAGCGCCCGCTAGCGCCTTCTGCTGCTGTTGGAGGTACTGGGCCACCACGCGGGAGCGTTCGATGGCGAACTGCTTGACCTCCTTGTTTTGCGAACCCGCGAGCGCGTTCAAGAGCTTGGTCACTTTGTCGATTTGCCGCGTCTGGAACAGCGCTTCGAAGTAATTGTTCGCGAGGCGTACGTCCCTGCTCATCTTGGCCTCGTGCTTCTGCAGAACGGCAATCACCTGATCGAGCTCACCCTTTTGACCGTGGAGCGCCGACAAACAGACGAGGGCCAGTGGATCGTTCTCGTTACGCTCTACGGCCTTCTTCGCCCACTCCAGCGCTTTGTCGCGCGTGTCTTCGGACGCGGCATACAAGCCCTGGACGGCGATGAATGGTGCCGCCGTGCGCTTGTTGGGTTCCGCGTCGGCGAGCTCGGTGACGACCTGGATGGCCACCTCTTCTCCATCCGCGTCGCGGACGTGCGAGAAGAGATACGCCCACGCGTCCACGCAGTTCGGATCGATCGTGATCGCATTTTGCACGGCGGCTCGCTCGGCGGCAGCATCTTCTTTGCCTCGGTAGACCTTGGCCAGGTGCAGCAACGGGAATGGATTGTCCGGGATCAGGTTCTTGGCGCCCTTCAGCGTCCCTTCGGCCTTGTCGAACTTCTCCAGCTGAAGCTGGGCAACACCCAGCGCGAGCCAATCTTCGCCGGTGCCGCCGGCGGCAACGACCTTGGCCAGCACTTTCTCGGCCTTGTCGAAGCGCTTGTACTTCATCAGCTCCTGAGCGTAGATGCGACCGCGATTCAGGTCGTTCTTGTTCTCTTGCCAGTGCCTTTCGAGACCGCCCAGCAGGTCTTCGAGCCCGATGGCAATGGGCCTCCCCTCGGCGTCCTGCACTTGCACCGCTGGTCCGTTGAACCCAAGAAGCTTCCACATGTGTTCTTGGTCGACGGCTACCGGCCCCGTCTTCATGGCTTCCGTCAGCTCGTCGGTCGGCTTGGAAAGCGGCAGCACGATCAGGGCATTCCCCGGTACGCCTCCAGGAAACGCGCTCACGGGAGCGACAATGGCCGCTCCGCCACTCAGCTGAAGACTCGGCGGAGCTGCGGCACCACCCGGCGTGTTTGGTTGACTCATGTGACTCACCTGTCGAACGCTGCCGCTATCGGCCGCGCGTTAGCCCTGATACGACAGTCCTACCGGGCAAGTGCAGAAAAACCGCTCCGCAGGAATGTCGGTTGAGGTTGGATTAGGCGGCGCAAACTAGCAGCGTGCCGTCGGACCGGCAACCGCTTCATCCTGCGCCAACACTGGAAAATGCGAATTGGAACCCAAAGGCCGAGCTCTCCGCCTGAGCACGGCGGGTTTCCTCCCAACCCATCCGCCGACTATGCTGGCTCCGATGCGCTCACCGGTTTTTTCTTGGATTGCCTTGGCCGTAGCGAGCGGGGCAACGCTTTGGCCCACGCGAGTCAGCGCCGATACGCTCGTGATCAATCGGCCAGGGTCGCATCCCAACTACGTGTTCGAAGCGGAACCGCACCTGCTCATCGGCGCCCTGCCTGCGCCCGGGCCGGCGCGCGGCACCGGCGTCGGGCTAGGGCTCCGAGGCACGGTCGAAATCGTCGACAACGGCTTCATCGGGAACATCAACAACACGGTGGGAGTAGGTTTCGGTGCCGATTGGGTGCACTACTCGGACAGCGACCTGCCGTGTGAGAAAGACCCCGATAGCGGAGGCTGCGCCGACCTGGACCCGGACTTTTCGGTGAATTACCTGTACCTACCGGTCGTGATGCAGTGGAACTTCTGGCTGAGCCGAGACTGGTCGGTCTTCGGAGAACCGGGAGTCGCGCTGCACGTCGCTTCCCGCGGTGACGACAAGCTCTCGCTGAGTCCTTTCGTCCTGTTTCTGGGCGGCCGGTATCACTTCAGCGACCGGGTAACCCTGACCATGCGTGCGGGGTATCCGCTCTTCTCGGTCGGCGCGTCGTTCTTGCTCTGACCGAGCGGGCCGCGCGAAGTCGAGACGTGAAACCAGGCCCGAATGGGTCCAGGCATGGCAGGAGCGCGCCAGGGACGCTATAAAAGACCCACTGATGGGCGTCATCTTTTTCGCGGTGTTGGGCATTGCCCTCCTGATGATCATTCACGAGGCGGGGCACTACTTCGCCGCGCGTGCGTTCGGGATGAAGGTCATCCGGTTCAGCATCGGGTTCGGTCCGGCGATCTGGAGGTACCAATCCAGAAAGAACGGAACCATTTTCCAGCTCGCTCTGATCCCGTTTTTCGCGTTCGTGCAGGTCGCCGGCATGAACCCATTCGAGGAGATCGACCCGGAGGACAAGAGCAGCTACGCGAACGCCAGCCTCTTCGCACGCATCACGACCATCGTCGCGGGACCCCTCGCCAACTACCTGTTCGCCTCCGTCTTCTTCTTTGGCTCGTTCTATTTGGGTGGCGACGTCGTCCCGACGCTGAACGTCCAGGTCATGGAAGAGGGTGCTGCCGCGAAAGCGCAGATGAAGAACGGCGACAAGATCGTGCGCATCGGCAAAGAAAAGATCGACGACTTCGAGGAGCTGCGAACCATCGTGCTCAAGAGTGCTCACCAGCCGCTCGAAGTAGAAGTCGAACGAGACGGCAAGTCGGTGACCCTCCAAGTGACTCCGCTCCCCAAAGCCGAAGGCGGCCAAGGGCTCATCGGCGTGACGCCTATCGAAGAGCGCGTCCCCATGGCGCTGCAAGAAGCGGCGCGTCGTTCGATCATAGCGCCGGCGTTGTTCGTGCGCGAAACCATGGTCACCATCGCACGCATCGTGACGCGTGAAATAGAACCTCAGCTGGCAGGGCCCGTAGGTATCGGTCAGCAGCTGGGTATCGCGGCCGAGCGAGGCATCGACGTGTACCTGCGCTTGCTGGGCCTTTTGAGCGCTTATTTGGGCGCGTTCAACATGCTTCCCTATCCGGCTCTGGATGGCGGGCGCTTCGTGTTTTTGACCTACGAGGCGGTCACACGGCGCAAACCCAACGCCCGGCTCGAGGCGTCGATTCATACCGTGGGCTTGCTCACCCTGCTGGCGCTCATCACCGTGGTCACCGTCAAAGAAGTGGGCAGCTTCGTCACCGGGCAGTCCGAGCCGGAGGCCGCCACCAGCGCCGCAGAAAAAAAGCCGGACAAGCCGGACAAGCCGGACAAGTCGGACAACCCCACCCAGGGCAAGCCCGAGCGGCGTTGAGGGGCCCCGTGACGCTCGACGGCGTCGCGGTGCAGAACGGCGTCGCAGTGCAGAACGGCGTTGCCCTGCTCGAAGGTGTCGCCCTTCACAGCGGCGTGCGGTGCCGCGTGAGCTTGAAGCCTTCGGCGGGAGCGAGCTGCCTGATCCAAAACGGTGTGCGGTGCGAGCTCGACCAACTCCGCGTCGAGCGAACCGACCAAGGGGTGAGCGTAGTCGATACGAGCGGCCGGCTCTGCGTCGACTTGGTGGAGCACTTGTTCGCGGCTCTCTCGGTGTTGCGCGCGTTTGGAGGCGTCGACATCGAGATCGAAGGCCCCGAGCTCCCCATTCTCGACGGCGGGGCCCGGTGCTGGTTCTTGGCGCTCCAAGCCATTGGAATCACGCCACGACCGGCTCGTACCCGCATCGCCCGCGCGGCACACTACCGTTTGAACGACAGCACCTACGACTTCGCTCCAGCCGAAAGCACCTCGGTCAGGGTCGATGTCGACTTCGCACCGGCGTTCGGGCCCCAAAGCGCCACGTTCGCGGGCGAGCCGCGGCAGTTTCTCGACGAGATTGCCGGCGCGCGTACCTTTGGGTTCGCGCGCGATGCCGAACGCCTCGAGAGTGCGGGCAGGGCTCGGGGATTCGACCCTCAAAGCGTGCTGGTGTTCAACGACGACGGGTCTTCGCTCTTGCCGCAACCGCCAGCGGGCCCTCACGAGTTGGCAGCGCACAAGCTGCTCGACTTGCTCGGCGATTGGCTGCTCTACGGGGGCGTAGCACTCGGCCACCTGCATGCGAGCCGCCCTGGCCACACGGCAAACCACCAGGTGTTGGCCCGTGCACTGGCCGACGGAGTGCTCACAGCGTGCGCGCGCTGACTGCCAACAGCCAGCTCACAAGCATTGCGGCTTGTACTTTTTGACACCCCGTTCGTCGAAGAAGTGGGGAGGATTACACTCCGCAAGATCGTTCGACGCTGCTGGGCCCGGCACAGGAGTCGCCCGTCGCTTCGCGGCCGAGTCGTGGGTGCGCGTCGACGGTTGCTCTTCGGGGGGCACCTTGGCAGCCAACGTGAGGACGATGTCCGCATCATGGTCCAGCTTGATGCTTTGCGACTGCGCTTCGTAGCCTTCGGCGCGCGCTTCTACCAGGACAGACTGCGTTGGGTCCCTCGAAAGGAAGAGCGAGCCTGGATTGGCTTCGAGCAACTCGCCAGCGACGTACAGTTTCGCGGCTTTGGGAAACGCGGTCACCCGCAACATGACCCGCTGTGGCTCGCTCGATGCTTCAGCAACCGCGACTGCTACCGGCGCACTAGGCGCGCTCGCCTCCGATCGCGCAAGCACATGCCAACCGGCTAACAGCGCCACGATCAGCGCGCCGAATGCCGCACCCGCAACGCCGCGCGTCACCCGCCACCCCTGTCCCCGATGGGGTAGTGGGCCGTGCTGGCTACCTCCCGATACGCTGGCGAAAGGCGTCAGCTCCAGGGCCTCGATTTTCTCGAACTCCGCCTCGGTCAGACTCGCCACCTTCGATAGATGCTCGTCGAGCAACCTTCTGGTTTGCTCCCGCACGTCGGCGAATGAGTCTGCGACGCGTTTGCCGATGTCACGGTGGTGTACAGGTGAGGGCAGCCTATCCAGAAACGCGTTCAGCTCGGCCTGCATCTCCAAGGCGGTGGCGAAGCGATGCTCCGGCTCGGGCGCCATGGCCTTGTCGATGATTCGCTCGAGCTCGGGCGGAACGTCGGGCGTCATCTCTTTTGCCTTGATGACATGACCGGTGAGAACGCGATTCATGACCGTAGCGTCGCTCATGCCCTGCCACAGCTTCTTTCCCGTCACCGCTTCCCATAGCATGACTCCGACGGAGTAAACGTCGCTGCGCCGATCGACGCCTTCTGCCGCGACCTGCTCCGGTGGCATGTAGCGAAGTTTGCCCTTGATCACGCCGGTTGCTGTCTCGGCATGAGTGCCCGCGAGCTTGGCGATCCCGAAGTCCAACAACTTCACTTGCCCGTCGAACGTGACGAAGACGTTGTGCGGACTCACGTCGCGGTGAACCACGCCAAGCGGCGTCCCATCGTAATCGCGAAGCTCGTGGGCGTAGTGCAGCGCACCGAGCACATCCGACAAGACCTTGAGGTGCATGGCCAGGGGAAAGCCTCCACCTTGGTGAGCTCGCATCAAGATGTTCGATAGCGGCTGACCTTCGAGGTACTCCATGACGATGACCGGCAAGCCGTGAAATTCGAACACCTCGTTCGTCTGAACGATGTTCGGGTGGTTGAGCCGCGCAGCCAGACGCGCTTCGGTCATGAACATCCGAGCGAATTCGGGTTCGGCCTTCAGCGCATGCTTCATGGACTTGAGCACGACCAGCTTGTTGAACCCGCTCGGTCCCCGCAATGCCGCCAGAGAAACGTTGGCTGTCCCACCCTGCCCGAGCTGAGCGAGGACTCTGTACTTGCCTTCGATCTGATGAATGGTCGGCGGCGTCAGCATACCCATCTTCGCAGCTAAAAGCGTCGATTGTGGCGTAGGTGAGCATAGCCCGAGCAAGGCAAACCCCACAAGCACCACGGCGAGCGCAACGAGTCACCCTGACTCATGCCCGGCGCTCAGTCGCACCTACTTGATAGAGTCGTAGTTGGCCTTCAGGTAATTCTCGATGATTTCGATGGAGCCGAACTGCATGCTGGCTTTGAGCTCTGCCGCCAGGTACGGCATTGCATCGCGCGGCAGCAGGCCGCTGAGCGCCAAGACTTTGGTGGCCTTGCGGAAATCGTGCATGGTCGCCCGCGTCATCGAGTCGAATTCGGAGTGATCGATGTCGAGCCTGGCCGGAATGGAACCTTTGACCGTATTGAAAATCACCTGCCCTTCGCGAGAAGCGAACGTCTCCAGTAGAGCAATGGCGCCGCGCCGGTTGGGCGCACCTTTGGGCAAAGGGAAGGTGTCGGAGGTGAACACGAAGGTATCTTCCGACCCCGGAAACGGCACGATGTCGAAGTGGCTACCGGCCTTCAGCCCTTCGGACTCCAAATAGCCTTTGGCCCAATCGCCCATGGCTGCCATCATCGCGCGCTTTTCGGCGACTTTACTGACCCCTTCATCCCACGCGATATCGTCGACGTCTTCGTTGAAGTATCCGGACTCCGGGCAGTCGCTCGTGTCGGTTCCGCCACAATACAAGTAGAGGGCCGCTTTTAGCGCTTCGCGAAGCTCGGGATCTTTACCGGACCGTTCACCCCGCCAGAACTCCTCGTAGTAGCTGGCGCTGGTGATGGAAGGCAAAATCATCTCGAACACCATGAGTGACAGCGTCCAGGCGTGCTTGTTGCCCAAACCGAGGCAGGCCATTTCGTCACCGTTGGGAGCTTCTGCCTGGATCGCCGGGTCATGGCTGATTCGCTCGCAGAGCTCGTACAGCTCCGTCAGACTTTTGGGTGCGGCGAGCCCGTGCTTTTCGAACAAGTCCTTCCTGATGATCAGAGAATTGATGCGATGCACATTGACGGGAACTCCGCGCAATTTCCCGCCGTAGCTGGCTGCCTCGAGCACGTCTGCATCGAACACGTCCAGCCAACCGTTGGCTTCGGCCAGGCCCTGCAAGTTCTCGACTTTGCTCTCCGAAGCGTCATTCGTATTGGTCAGCACCCAATTGAAAAGATCGGCACCGGCGTTCGCCTGGAACGTGTCGGGAGGCAGCCCTTGCGCCATGCGCGTGGTCAACTGGTCCCTGGCTTTCTCCGCATACTCGACCGCGGCATTGGTCACCGTCGCCTTGGGATACTTGGTCCTGTAGAGCTCGATCAGCCCCTTCAGCGCTTCCTGTTCACCGCGACTCGTCCACCAGCTGAAGATCTCCACGTTCCCCTCCACCTCTTCGGTGGAACGATGGTCGGCGCTTCCGGCGCATGCGGCAAGCCAAGCGCAAAGCGCTACACTCACCCAACGGATGCCGGCGCTAAAGCGCAATAGAGAAGGCTGCTTGTCCGCATGACTTGGCATGGTCACCCCGCGCGGTTCACGCAAGTGGACGCTTCGGTACCAGAGCGCCAATCAGGCGACGCTGGCCTTCAACACCATGGTCTCCAACTCTTGGGTGTTGACGCCGAATTCGGAGAGCGCCTTGGCAATCTTGCATAGAGCCGCGTTCTCGATCTGTCGAACACGCTCCGCAGAGACCCCAAGACGCTTGGCGATGATGGGCCGTGAGGTGACAGCAGCTTCTTTGAAGCCGTATCTCTCCGCAATCACTTGCGCTTCACGCTCGTTCAGGCCGCTCAAGGCATCGTCTATCGTACGGATCAATTCCAGCTCGACCAGCGCATCGAGCGTGGTTACCGGCTCGGCGTCGGTGCTTTCGAGCGGCGCTTGATCACTGGGAGCGCCTTGTGTAGCCACTTCGAAGGCGAGCCCTCGCACCAGCATCAACCGGCGCACTTCGCTTTCTTCCATTTGAGTCGCAGCTGCCAGCTGCGGAATGGTAGCCGCCTGTCCAGTGCTTTGATCGATCATCATGCCCCGCTGCCTGAGCGTGCGAAGTTTACTGCACACGTCTTCCGGAAGCAGCAAAGGCCCGCGCCGGCGCTCGACGACGCGGCGCATGTAGGCACGGATCCAGGACAGTGCATACGCGGCGAACGGCACCTCACCGCGTTCGTCGAACAGCTCCGCCGCGCGAATCAGCCCCAGATTCCCCTCTTGGAGCAATTCGCGCTTGTCGGCTCCGAAGCGTGGCATGCGGCGCAGCTCGCTCAGGACGAGGTCGAGATGCTTATCGATCAATTCGTTCCGACACTGTTTGAGCCTGTCGCGAAGGGATGCCAAATCGTCCGGCAGCGCTGCCCCCACCGAGCGACGATCGATCGCTCTCTTGGCAAGTTCGGTGATGCCCCCGAGGGAGATCCTCAACCGCTCGATGCGATCCGCCAGCGCCGAGTGCGCCACAGCATAAGAGCTGGGCGACGCGTTGACATCCGACAAAGCCGCTGTGTGCAGCTCCTTCGAAGAGCGCTCCGCTTCCGCCATCAGCTGCAAGATCATCTCTAGGGTGCTCTTGTGTTGCGCATGGCGGAACCACTCGCGAGCGTGCCTATCTCCCTTGGCTTCCACGACCATTTCGGCCACTAGCGTGACCAAATGAGGTGAGCGAGCTATCAGCTCGGCGCATTGCCGGCGCAAACCGATCAGGTTTGCGCGAATACGAGATTCGTCATCGTCAGACAGCGCGGAGGCCCGCCCGACGGCGACCAGGTACCACAGCCGCACACTGCTCGCCGTTACCGAGACACCAGTAGTGGTCTCCGCAAACGCTTTCGGATCTTCCTGCAATGGTAGACCACCAGGACTTTGCTCCATCTTTTTACTAATTACATCCCAATTTTCTGGGTTTTAAGGGCACGCTGACAAAAAGCTGGCGCCTCGCTTCGAAGCGCCTGCTCACTGGGCGCTCCAAACCAGCAACAACGCGCCGCAATTTCCCGAAGGCGCCCCGCGCCGCCCTTGCGACGTTGGCCTGGTGGGAGCTCGGACCACCTCCAGCAAACGGGAGACGATAGGGGAGGGCATGGGCAAAACCCTGAGCTAGTATCGACGACGCAAGGCCGGGTACTGCGGTAAGGTCATGGGTTCGCTGTCGTTGTTTCGGAAGGCTCTTTGCGTTGCCAGCCTGCTTACCGTGGAGCACGTGCTCGCACAGCCCACCAGCGGGCCAGCCACGAGTCAGGAATCCACCGAGCGCTGTGTCCAAGCGCACGAACAAGCACAGCTCGCAAGGTTAGAGGGCAGCCTCACTGAATCCCGGCGAGCTCTCAAGAGTTGCGCGCTAGAAACCTGCCCGACCGCGGTCCAGCGCGACTGCGTTCGCTGGTTGGACGAGCTCAACGAGCAGATCCCGACCGTGGTCTTCGAAGCCCTCACCGATTCGGGGGCTGCTCAACGAGTGCGGGTGTCTCATGGCGATAGGGTGCTCGTGGAATTGCTCGATGGGCGCCCCATAGAGCTCGATCCGGGCTACTACGAATTCAGATTCGAGCTCGCCGGCCAAGAACCCAAAGTGCTCAGCGTACTATTGAAACAAGGTGAGAAAAACAAGTTGGTCAGCGCGGATTTTCGACATGCGGTGGCGCCGGCGCCCGCAGCGGTCGTGCCAGCGCCGGCTCCGTACGTGCAGCCCATGCCGCCCGTAGCCCGGGAGCAGCCAGCGCCAACGACGCAGTCTCCCACGACTCACCCCGTACCCACCGTCGTCTACGCTACGGCGGGGTTGGCTCTGGCAGCCGCGGCGACGACCGCCGTCTTTGGCCTGAATACCAGAATGCTGAAGAACGAAGCGTACGAAGAGTGCGCGCCGGGGTGTTCACGAGAACGCATCGATGACATCAAACGTTCGGCGCTGATGACGGATATCGCTTTGGGAGTAGCGGTGGTTTCTTCGGTAGCCTCGTTGGTGCTCTACTGGCAGCGTCCTAGTACTGCCACAGCTGCCGCTCGTCGACGGCCAGCCATATACCCAACCTTGGGTTGGCAAGGCGCCGGAATGGCGGCTGGGCTTGGAGGAGCATTTTAAGTGGCACGGCGCGTTGCCAAGGCTCTCGCGCTGAGTTGGGGCCTCGCCGTGATCGCCTGCAGTTTGACCATCGATGAAGACGAGCTTGGCGGTGAACCCGCGCTCGTCTGCCCGAGCAAGCAAAAGGCTTGCAACGTAGAAGGGGTGATTCAGTGCGTCAGCTTGACGGACCCGAGCTTCGGCTGTGCTAGGCCCAGCTGCATCCCCTGCAATCTGCCGAACGCTACGGCGACCTGCAAGCCGAGCACCGGAGAGTGTGCGGTCGCGGCCTGCGTGGGCTCGTGGAACGACTGCGATCTGGCGAGCTCCAATGGTTGCGAGGTCAACACATCCTATGATGTCGACAACTGCGGCGGGTGTCATCGCCCGTGCCAGGCCAAGCCCCATGCGGAGGTCGCGTGCGGGAGCGCCAATTGCTACATACGCTTCTGTGAACGAGGCTTCAAAGACTGCAATGACAAGTTCGACGACGGCTGCGAAGTGGA
This sequence comes from uncultured Myxococcales bacterium, assembly GCA_965651135.1. GTDB lineage: Bacteria > Myxococcota_A > Polyangia > Polyangiales > Polyangiaceae > JAICQQ01. The sequence goes on along the minus strand of CBFGRJ010000144.1, from coordinate 5,551 downwards.
CGCCACGCGCGACCCAGACCATTGCGGCGAATGTCATCGCTCCTGCGAAGGAGTCTGCGTCCAAGGCAAGTGCGAAGAGCACGAGTAAGTTTAACCGATCAGCCTTCAGCTCTTAGCCATCAGCCCGCCCCAATTCGACGAATGCCGGATTGGGTTAACCGGCTGCCGTGCGCAACGGTTCGACGTGACCGCGGCCCAGCAGGCCCAGCACTCGCACACCGAGCTCGTGCGTTCGGAATGGTTTGGCGATGAAGTCGTCGGCGCCCGCCTCGAAGGCTTCGAGGATGGCGCGCTGCGAGGCGTGCGCGGTCAGCACCAAAACGGGCAGCTCGCGCAGCTTTTTGTCCTCTCGCAAGCGGCGACAAAAATCCATTCCCGACATGCCGGGTAGATCCCAGTCGACGATGACGAGCTTGACGCAAGCGCCGCGCAGTAGATCGAAGGCGTCTTCCGCGCTGGTGGCACATTCGGCGACGAACCCTTTCGCCTCTAGAACGGCGCTCACCATTGCCTGAACGTCGGGGTCGTCATCGATGACCAAAACGGGGCAGTTCGGAGGCGGTACCACCGTGGTCAGCTCCGATATGGTACCCACGGGCGCGATACTGGCGGGGCCTTCGCCCCAGGCAAAGCGCCGGAGATTGTCCCAGTCGCGCTCCTCGAACGAAAGACGCACCTCGCCCTCTAGATCGATGACGCAACCGGCGAACGCCGTTGTTTCGTGACCGACTTTGAACGTGGCGAGCAGCCACTCACCGTCGCGAACGGCAAGGCCTGGCGCCATGGCGCTAGGCAACGCGAGATCGTGTTCGTCGTCGAACTCGGTCAGCTCGGCTTGGAGTTCTTCGAAGCTTTCGTACTCGAAAATAGTGGTCCGCACGCTTTAGTCCTGCTCCCCAGCGTTCGAGGCCAGAGCTCGAGATCGTGCCGCAAGGCTGAACCACGACGGGCAAGGCTGCTTGCGCCAACCACCCTCGATGCGGAGGACCATGCCAGCGCGCATGCTATGTACCCTCACAGGTACCCTCATAGCGAACGCACTTCTGAACCAATCAGACGCGACGTCGACGTTGGATCTCACACTCAAAGCCGTGCAGTGCTTTAGCGCGGGATTCGACAAATGGCGAGCGCGAGCAGAAAAAAAGTGAGTCCAAGGAGCGTCACTCCTGACACTACTTGGCTCATGCCGAGGGGTGGCGTTGCGCCCAACATGTTCAAGACGTGCGCCCTTGGCATGGGTAAGGCGAACAGCGAGGCCGACGAGCCCAACACCCAATCCAGCAGTAGAAATGCGGTCGTCCCCCCTCCGTACGGCCCGAAGCTGGCACCTAAGCTAAACCAGCATGCATACGCCGCGCCAGCCAATGCACCCACGGATGCAGAGGCCCAAACGTCGCGCCATGTCGCAGGGTCATGCAGGCCGCGTGCCGACAGCACCGTGACCACGCCAACGAGCACCCCAAGTGTAAGGCAGAGGGCGATGTTGGCTGCCGCCTGGCCCAAAGCCAAGAGGCGCCGGTCAGCGCCATGCTGCGCCAGTTCACTAAACGCTTCGTCGAGCCGCCGGCGCCGGCACGCCCGTCTGGTCGCCGCCCAAGCCATCAACGGCAACACGATCCCGAAGGCGACGCCCGTCAGGCTCCGGTCTGCCGCGCCAGAACCGACTCGACGTTCCAAAGCCGCCACCAGTGTTGCAAAGGCGAGCGCGACGACGAAGCCGACGATCAGCGCGGGTCGCCGGAGCCGAACGGTGGTGAGCTTGAGAGCGACTGAAAATGAGCTCATGTGGGGTTTTGGTCAACGGCGGGAGCCTGCAGTGCACGTGAAGAGAACGCCCCGTAGGTGCGCTCGTAGGCCATACGAGCCAAGGCCGCATGGGTGGCTCGTATTTCTACTGCTTCTGGCAGCGCTTGTGTGAGGCCGGTGATGACGACACCCAGCTCGACGGCGCTCCGCAGCACCGCCAAGCACAGCGCTTCGACCTCCGTTCCTTCGACGAGCAGGTGGCCGTCGTGCGCGCTGAACTCGAGCCCGGTCACGGCTTGGCTGATGCTCAGGGCTTGCGCCAGGCGCGCTGGGTGCTCGCATTCGATGCGCACGCGTGGAGGGCTGCCAGGCGCGAACGCCGGACGCGTCGGCGCCTGGGCAGCTCGCTTGAGGCGACCGTCTTCCAGGAGCAGTGCGTCCGAGCTCAAGAGCGCAGCAAGTCGCGGGCTCGCCGTGGTGCAAAGGACGATTGAATGCTTGGCGCGCGCCGCCAACTCCTCGAGCAACCGATCAATGGTCAGGCGAGGCGCCGAGAGCGCCGGTTCGTGCAGTAGCAAGACCAGAGGCTCGTCGACGCTCAGCGCGATGAGCAAAGCCACCGCATCGCGCTCGTCGTCGGCCAAGCTGCTTGTACGGCGATCGAGCAGGTGCTCCATGTCGAACCGGCGAAATGTTTCCCGAGCTGACCGCTTCGAGCCGTGCAGCGCCAGCCGTGTCCCAACTGCTTGCAGTACGGTCGATTCTTCGAAATGTTCGTTGCCCGCTGCCGTGCCGATAGAACGCCGTAGCGCCGGGGTTCGATACGGATCGAGGTCGTTGATGCGCACGGTGCCACGGCTCGGTCGCACGCTGCCATTGCAGAGCGCCAAGAGGTCGAGAGTGCCATCGCTCGGCGCGCCCACCACCACGTGCAGACCGGCTTCCAAGCTGAGCGTGATCGAAGTCAGCTGACGATAGTTCACCTCCTGCAATGCCAGCTTCATTGGGCTCCTCCCAACAGCAGCAAATGGTGAAGGAGCTCGGCGTACAGGCCGATCAAGCTGGGCGTGTTGCTCCATAGCTCGCGCAGCAGGTGCGGACCGAATACGATTGCAAGGAGCCAGGTCGCTGCCGAACCTTGCGAATGACCTTGCGAAAAAGAAGCGCACCACGGCACGAGCAAACTCAGGCCTAGCGCCAACAACAGACAGTACGAGGGCAGCAGCACCAACCAGGGCAAACGTGAAAGCGCCAACTCCAACTCGCTACTGAAAAGAATGGCCGCGCCCACGATCGCGAGAGCCGGCAGCGCCATCAGTACGAACAAGCGTAGCAGCAATCCCAGCCGAGCTGCCTGCTGTTGAAGGAGGGGGGGAACGCCACGCTCACTTGCGAGCGAGCCAAGGGGCGCTTGGAAGCGTACCCAACCTCGCACCGACGCGTACGCTGCGACACCGCCCACCAGCCACGACAGCCAAACCAATGCTTCGCCCACCACCTCGCGAGTCTGGGCTTGCCGTCCGCCTTGCAGCAGCAACAGGGTGATGCTGATCGAGACCACCGCGACACCGAACCAGCGCGCGATGCGGATGCCGCCGAGCACCTCCAGCTCCACCGCATACAGCCGCGCCAAGCGCCACAGGCCGGTCAGCTTCTGCATCTGGAGGGCTGGCACGGCGCAAGTGTAGACACAAGCCGGCAGGGTTGCAGCAAAAGCGGCTCGACTTCCGGGATCGACTCGCGGGACAGCCTACTCCCGTGGCTTTGTTGCCTGCGGGCGCCATTGGTTCGCCCGCGGGTCACCCAAGCGCTCGAGCGCGACGGACAGGGCGTGGCGTGCCACGCTCGCCTGCTTGTCCAGCGCGAGCGCTCGCTGGGCGGCGCCGATGGCGTGACGCGGCCTGCCGCGCGCGAGCTCGGCCACGGCAAGCCAGCTGAAAGCCGAGACTCCAATCACGTCCCGACGAGCCGTGAGCTTGATCAAACGACTCACGGCCGCTTCGATGGCTCCACGCCTGAGCTCGACGCGGGCCAGTAGCAGTTGAAGCGCCGCCGAATCGGGAAACCTGGCGGCCTGTTCCACGATGACCGTCTCGGCTTCGTCGTGACGGCCCAAGCGGATCAATGTCTCGGCCAGGCCGGCGTGCGAGACGGGCGATTCGGAATCGAGCCGGACCAACTTTTCGAACTCGACCTTGGCGTGGAGTAGCTGACCTGCTTCGAACAAGAGCCGCGCCAGGTTCAGGCGAGCCGCAATGAAGCCGGGATCGATGGCCAAAGCAGCGCGATAGTGGCGCGCCGCCTGGCTTGGCTGCCCCTCGCGCTCCGCCAACACCCCGAGACCGTGGTGGGGCTGAGCCACCGCGGGATTGATGCGGCGCGCACGGCGCAAGAGTTGTCCCGCCCGGGTCAAGTTGCCGCGCTGAAGCTCCACCAGCCCGAGATTGCTCAGAGCTTCGACGAAGCGCGGATTGTACTCGAGCGCGAGAGTAAAGCTGGCACCGGCGGCCTCGAGATCACCCTCTGCCAGCGAGCGAATGCCGCTGTTGTTTAGCTCGACCGCCTTGGGGGGCAGCGGCGGCCGGCTCACGCAACCGAACACGGACAAAAGCACGAGCCCGAGAAGCAGCGACTGGCCGGCGGTCATGTTGGAGGATCGGCCCCGGACACGCTTCGTTTGCGGGAAAAAAACCAAAAAACTCGTCGATCCGGTTGCACGGCGTGCCTCGGCTGGGGATGCTTGCCGGCCATATGGCGAACAAGAGTAGCGGGAAGCCGGACGCGGATCAGGACCCGTCCGAGCGGCAAGACGAGCCGGAGCACGCCCAAAAGGACGAAACCGCGAACGCGACGGCCGGTGGGGGACCTTCGGAGGATGAGCAGGACAGCGAGTCCAAGCGTCAGACTGCGCCTGCCGACGACGGCGACGACGACGCAGACGAGGACGACGGCGACTCGGAACCTGCCGCCAAGGCAGTCACGGTCGACTCCGCCCGGAGCAAGCGCAAAGAAAGTCCGTCACGCCGGCGCAAGCGTCCGGCGACGCCGGCAGAACCGCCGTCGGAGGAAGAAATCGATTCGCCTTCGAAGCAGACGCTCGGCATGCTCGGCGTCGTCGCGGCCGCCACGCTCGTCATGTGGGGCGTAGGGCGCGCCAAATGCAACTATCACGAAGTCGGCGAGGGCATGAAGCCGCGCGAGGTCACTTTGGAGGAACGAACGCGCGCTCCGAAAGAAGTGGCGTTCGAGTTTCAGCACGCGCTCGCTTCGTACGATCTGGATACGGCCGCCAAATTGGCGACAGGGTCCGCCAAAAAGCTGGTCGACGACCGCAAAAAGGCATGTCCCGGTGGCAACTGCGCCAAGAAGCAGGAATCTTTGGCAGGCAAGGTCAATTCCATTTCGGAATTGCTGAAGCGCACCCCCACCCATGCCGTCGCGCGCACTTGGTCCGTAGGCAGCGACGTCGGCTCCGACAAGCATGCACTGGTGCTCAAGCGCGTAGGCAAAGACTGGAAGGTCGAGTCTTACGAGAAGGGCACGGGCGAAAACGTCGAGCTGCCTGGCATGACGAGCGGCTACGGGCAGGGCGCCTCCTCCCCAGAACAGGGGCTACCCGAGCTACCCCCCTCGCATCCGCCGGTGGGCACGCTGCCCCATCGCCCCTCCGACCGGCAGCCGTCTCCCGCTCAGCCGTCGGCCCCGACGGCTCCCAAGCCCCCAGCCAAACCGCCAGTCCCGGTGCATCCCGCCCCAGCGGCACCCAAAGCACCCGCCACTACACCCAAGGGCGACAAGCCCGCCA
>CBFGRJ010000143.1:0-16097 GCA_965651135.1 uncultured Myxococcales bacterium | reverse complement strand
AGTACCGGTTGGTGGATCTTTCGGTGTACCCCGCCATGATCGAGGTTTCTGGCTATTGTGTCTTGGGCGAGGTCTACGAAGTGACTCGCGAGCTCAGGCGACGAACGGACGTCTTGAAGGAGGTCCCGGTGCTTTTTCAACGCACGACCATCACCTTGGAAGACGGCACGCGAGCCGAGGCTTACGTCATGCGAGAGAACCAGGTGGCCGGCAGACGCCGCCTTCGAGTCGAGGACTGGAAGCAGCGCTTCAGCCAAGGCCGGCGCTACCGGTAGCCAGCGGTTAGTGGATCGTGACCAGCTTGCGTACGGTGACGTGGTCACCGGAAAACGGTGGCACTTTGGCGCCGCGCAGGGTCGCTGCGATACAGCCACCGGTTTTCGTGCCACCAAAGGGTGGGCCGGCGACGTTCGCGGAAGTCACTCGCCCGGATGGGGCAAAAGTAATCAGCACCTCCGCCGTGCCGCGCGGGTCGTCGCCTACTCGACAGCTGGACGCCTGGCTTGCCATGGCGGTGAGTGCAGCTTTGGCGGCTTGTGTGTCGAAGGGAGGCAACACCGGTTGTGGAGTGACGGGTGTTGCGGGTTCTGCCTCTGGGGCCTCTTGCTGAGCGTCGGGTGCTGGGTTTTGGCGTTCGTCGCGGGGAGCGTTTGCTGAAGCGATCGCCGCTTGTTCGACGGCAGCGGGGCTTGCAGCAGGTTCGCTCGGGTTCGTCGCCGAATCGCGAGCGGCTCGTTCTGGCACCGGCACGCGTGGCTGCTCCGGCGCTGGAGAGCGGGTCTGAGCTTCGGCCAGCTTCGGTTCCTCCTTCGGCTCGGCTTGCTCCTGAGCTTCTTGCGACTGGCCTTCCAAGGACGCGGCTTCCTGATCGAGGTCGATGATCGCGGCGCCTTCGGGAGCTGACTCTCGATCTTCGGTTGCGGCAACGTTGGACGCTAGCTTGGGTCGCTGCGCGCTGACTTCGGGAGCTTCGGCAGGAGCACGAGTGAAGTACCAGCCTGCGCCGCCGAGCACACCGGCTGCCGCGAGCGCCAAAAGCGCACCCAAACGCTGCGAAGACCTGCCGTCGCGGTTGGGTGCCCGAGGTACTTCCGTAGAGACGGGCCGCTCAGTGGTCCGATCCGAAGGCGCGTCGTTCGGTGCGGATGAGCGCGGGCGCGTTCCGGTCGGTCTGGGTGGGCGTGGTGCGGGTGGTCTTCTGAGTGCGGTTTTCGAAGAAACCAGTGCTGCAGGGATCGCGCTGGCCGGCTGTCGAGGCTTGGGAGGTGTCTTCTCGCTCAGCCGCTCCTGGGCGCCTCCACCTTCCGGTCCCGTGGACTTTGACTCAGGCATATGACGCTTTCTCGGATCCCAGAACTGAACCCGACCTCCGAGTCAATACAAATAGCCGTGGTGCAGGCTTTGGCAACACAGCTCCATACATTCACCTCTACGGGTATGGGGCCGCTCCGCTGGCCACGTGTGAATTGTCGAGTCAAATCAAAGGGATGCGCCCGTCTAGCAGTACCGCTCTCTCAGGGGAGCCTAGGGCTAGCCCAGTGGTGTGGGGCAACGCCACGAAGGTGTTGCCGGGTCGTCAAGCATGACGAGCCCATTTCTGGCATGGTAGGCGCCAGCAAAGCGCGAGGATCCACCGATGACGCTGCTTTCGTGCACTCTGTTGACGTTGGCTATCTGGGCTCTCGCAGTTCAGGTGCTGGGGCAGCTAGCGGTCTTCTGGTTGGTGCGCAAGCCGTCGCTGAAGTGCGCGACGCCTAGCTCGGGCGTTACCGTGCTCAAGCCGCTCAAGGGCGCGGATCCAAACCTCGAGCAAAACCTCAGGTCCGTGTTCGAACAGGACTGGCACCAGTTCGAGCTCGTGTTTGGTGCCGAAGATCCATTCGATCCAGCCCTCGCGGTGGTGCACCGTCTGGCTCGCGAGTATCCGCACATACCCTGCAGGGTCGTGACGTCGCCCAAGCCATTGGGACTGAATCCAAAGGTTCGGCTCTGCGCGGAGCTCGCTCGGCATGCGCGCTTCGATCTGGTGCTGATTTCGGATGCAAGCGTGTTCGCTCCGCCCGGTTACCTCAGGGCGATGGTCGACAGCTATGCTCGACCCAACACCGGCCTTGTCTCGAGCCCGCTGGTGGGCTTTGGGGAGACGACGCCGGGTGGCAGCGTGGACAACCTGATCCTGAACTTGTTCATCTTGAGGGCGGTGTGCTTCACGAAGCTGTTCATCAGGCACAGCTGCGTGATCGGCAAATCGATGATGTTTCGATTATCGGAGCTGAATCGACTGGGGGGCTGGCAGAGCGTGCGCGACGTGCTTGCCGAAGATTACGTGCTGGGCCGCTTGTTTCGCCGCGCCGGCTTCGAGGTCCGCCTTTGCCCGTTGCGCTTGCCGACGCGCACTCATTGCTCGGCCGTGGGAGATAGCTTGCGGCGACACGTGCGCTGGTGCCAAATGCGCCGGCGGACCTCGATGATGGCCTACCTTGCCGAGCTTTTGGCCAACGCCACGCTGTGGGCTGGCGCGCTCATCGGGGTGGCCTCGTTCTCGGATTCGGCATCAGTGCCTACCGAGGAGGGCTCAGCACAGGCGTTCGTGATGGCGGGTTTGATCATCCTCGGAGCCAAGCTGCTGCTCGATGTTGGTTCCATGGTTTGGCTTTCTCCCGGCGGAACCTATCGTCGCGCGCTTCGCTGGCTCTTGATTGCCGATGTATTGAACGTTTGGATCTGGCTTCAGGGGGCCGTTCGGCGTCGCGTGGAATGGCGAGGTACCCAACTCTTGATCGGTGACGGAACGCGCCTCACGTTGTACGACCGGGCGGAGTCCACCGATTCCGTACGTCATTATTCAGCGGCAAACTCGTGAATTGGGGCCTGGCGCGCGCCCTTCGTTAGCCGGTGTTTGCACCCAATCACCAGTGGCGTAAAGCGTAAGCAGTATGGCATTTTCGATGCTTGATGCCGGGCGCTGGCGCCATCTCGCAAGGCAGTCCCTGGGCCGCGCCCTTGCGGGCGTCGAGCGGGAGGCCGGCATTGCCGTCGAGCGCATGAAGCCCTTGGTCTCTCCGCTGGCTCGGCGCTTGGCCACGCGAGTGACGGGCAAGCCCGACACCGACGCTGCATTCGCCTTGCGCGCCTTGCTGGACGATTACGTGCGGCGCGTGCTGCAAGCTTCTGGGGTCGTTGTGGCCACGGCGCAGCCTGTGAGCTCCGCGCAGCCCGGGCCTGGTATGGCGCACCTGACGCGGCTCGTCGAACGCCACGCCATTCGGCTTCAGCGCCTGTGGGAGTTCGAGCGCGATCAGGATCCCGTGGAGGCCGTGCATCAGCTGCGCGTCACCTCCAGAAGGCTTCGAGCATTCGTGGACATGTTCGAGCCCTTCGTCGAGCCTCGCTTGGTCGAGCAGGCGCGCAGCCCCCTGCGCCGAATCACCCGTGCCGTCCGAGATTTGAGAGACGCCGACGTTCAGATCGAGCACCTAGAACGGCGCATTGCCGATGCCAGCTCCGAACCCGAGCGCATTGCTCTGCGTCACCTGCTGGAGCGAGTCAAGCGCAAGCGGCGCGCCTGCGCTCGCCGAGGGCGGCGACGGCTCTCTCGTATCGAGCCTTGGGCGCTGTCGGCTGCGCTCCGGGCGGTGCTCGACCAACTGGCCCTACGCGCGACAAGCCCGAGCGCCACCTTCGAGCTGATCGCCCAGGTCGCTTTCGAACCGGTGCTCGAAGCGATGCAGCGTGCTCGCCCCCGCGCCAAACAGCCAAGCGCAGAAGAGCTACATCGCTTCAGGCTCAGCTTGAAGCGCCTACGCTATTCGGCGGAGTTGATCGAGCCGGTGCTGGGCGAACGTTACGCAGACATTCATGATCGCGCGAAACACTTGCAAACCCTGCTCGGGCACCACCAAGATAGTGTTCAATTCGAGCGCCTGGTCGCCAAGCGCTACGAAAAGGCGATGCGAGGCCGCGACCGTGCATTGGCTACGGCATTGCGACAGGTGCTCGAGCAGGCCAAACAACAGCGCGAAGACCTCGAGCAGCGTTGTTGGCAAGAATGTACGAGTGCAGCGCAGCCGCGCTCGTTCGCGCAGCTTCAGGGGTCTGCAGAATAGGCACGGCTAGCTAGTGTCATGCAGCGGGCTTGTGCGCCACGAGCAAGGCGCGCTCGGGCGCCGGGTAGCCTTCGACGGTGAGTGCTCGGTTCGTGGGGTCGAGCGCATCCGACAGCGAGTGGTGGGGCATCCATTCCGTCGCTCGTTGTTCCTCGGGAGTCGTCGGCGTCACGCTGACCAGCTCGATGCGCACGAAGCCGGTGCTTTTCACCCAGTCCAACAAAAGCGTCGTGGAGGGGATGCACCAGACGTTTCGCATGCGCGCGTAGCGATGCTCCGGAACCAGCTGGTGCCCGTGGCGTGGGCTGATGACCAACGTTTCCAGAACCAGTTGACCGTCTTTGGCGATTATTTCCCGGAGCCGCCGCAGATGGTCCAGCGGATCGCGCCGATGCGAGAGTACGCCCATCGAGAACACGGTATCGAAACCGGTCGGGTGTTGCGGCAGGTCTTCGAACCGCAGCGGCAGTACGGCAACCGGTAAGTCGGGCAGCAGTCGTCGCAGGGCCTCGAACTGCATGACCGACAGTAAGCCCGGATCGATGCCGAGCACCGCGGCTGCCCCGGCCCCGAGAGCTCGCAAACAATAGTATCCATTGCCCGAACCCACATCGAGGACACGGCGCTGGTTCAGTGGCTCGATCGCCGCTTCCACGCGCGCCCACTTCATGTCCGAACGCCACTCGGCGTCGACTCGCTCGCCGAACACGACGAAAGGACCCTTTCGCCACGGGCAGAGCTTACGCAGAGTCACCAAAATGCGTGAGCGTTCGTCGGGGGTGCACTCGGCCCGTGTCCCGATCGTCACGGCTCGCGTCGCGAGCTCGACGAGCGACGCTTCGACACGCGGCAGGCGATCGAGCGCCTGGCGCCAACGGGGGTAGTCGCCATGGCGTACCAGGTTCGTCGCGGCCGCGTCACATGGAGCTATGGTGTCGACGAATCCGAAGCGCGCCAGCGTCGCTTCGATGGGCTCGAAGTGAAGGGGTCGTTCGAAGACGGAGTCGCTCGACACTTGGATTCGTCTGCGCGCACGGCGCGCTGTCGTCAGGCTCGAGGCAGTTCGCGGCGCAGCCGGACCTGCAGCTGCGATTCGTCCTCTTGATCGCTGGACCAAGCCGGAAACGGATCATTGAGATGCAGCCAGCCGATGGGGCCCATCTTCATTTCGTCATCGTCGAGCAGACACTGGTCGAGGCGCTTTCTCAAGGCGACTTGATCCATTTCGATGCCGACGACCACGAGCTCCTGTCTTCGATCGCCGAAGGGGCCTTTGAACTCGTCGGCAATGCTGCCCCTCAAATCCTCGTCTTCGGGCCAGTCTGACTCGGGTACGGTGGCCCACCAGCGCCCTGCGCCTTCTGCACTGCAGACGGTTCCAGCTTGTGACCAGAAGCCGGATTCGGTCATTCGCGAAGCGAGCCAGAACAGACCCTTGCTGCGCAGGACGCCCGGCCATTCGGAGTGCAACACCTCCCAGAGCCGTTCCGGATGAAAGGGGCGCCGGGCGCGGTATACGAAGCTGGAGACGCCAAAGCGATCTGCCACGCGACCTTCACCCCATGGCGGAATGTTGCCCAACCGGGTGGGGTCGAACGACTCGGAAAGCAGCACCGAATCGAGCGGAACCACTCCGAACATGGTTGCCATCAGATCGGCTTCGGGGTTCAGGTTCCGCAACACGCTGCATAGCCTTTCGAGGTCGTCGGCACTCAGCAAGTCTGCTTTGTTCACGAGTACCACGTTGGCTACCTCGACCTGCTCAGCCAACAAGTCGGCCACGCTACGACCGTCGTTTTCGTCGAGCGCGATGCCCAGCTCGGAGAGCGATAGAGCGCGATCCCAGTCGCTCAAGAAGTGTCGAGCGTCGACGACGGTAACCAGCGTATCGAGGTGTGCTACCTCACCCAGGAAACGACCGTCGCTCTCGGGTTGCTCGAAGCCCAGCGCGATGGGGAGGGGTTCGGAGATGCCGGTAGCCTCGACAATCAGGCAGTCGAGCTCGCCGCGCCGTGCCATGTCCGCTACTCGCAGAACGAACTCATCCCTGAGCGTGCAGCAAATGCAGCCGTTGTTGAGCTCGACGACTTCGGCGGCAGCACCCGAAATGGGTGTCGAACGGCTTTTGATCTTGCGAGCGTCGGGGTTCACCGATCCCATGTCGTTGACGAGCACACCGATTCGCAGCCCGCTGGCGTTGTTGAGCAGGTGGTTGACTAAAGTCGTCTTGCCAGCCCCCACGAACCCCGAAATAACGGTAACGGGTAGCGACGGCGCTGGGCGCGATGAGTGGCTCATGTTGGATGGGTTGCCAGAAGCTAGCAATGAGGGCTCCCGCCTGCAACTTCGGTCGCCCGGGTCAGAATGACGGTGCGCCTTGGCCGGCTCGAAGAGCTTGGCTAGGTTGGGCTATTCGTTGGTGTAATGACCGCCCTGAAAGCGATAGCTTCGCTGCCCGAGCTCACCCCACGGTAGCGCCAGGGGCTCGAGCCCGCCGGCGGGCAACGTGTCTTCGGGAAAAGGATAGTTCTTCTCGGACCATCCTATGGCGCGCCCCGGCCCAAGCTCGATCGCGACGCCGCGCTCGCGAGGAGCAAACAGCACGGCGCCGAGAATACGCTGCGACCCCAGCGCTCTCCCGGTTTCAGCGGCGAAGATGCGTTCGAGCTTTTCTCCCATGACCTTGTAGACGAACAGCGCATAGCGCTCGACGATGTCTCCCCCAAGCTCTTTGCTCGCCTTGGCACGCAACACACCGCGTACGATGATTTCGGCTTTGCCGTCTCCGGTCAAGTCCCGCGCCGTCGCGTGCAGAATGTCTTCCGGCTCTTTGACGCCGACATTGATGAACGCATAGCTCTGTCCCTCGCGAAACCCTTCGCCGAAGACGACGATGTCTTTGCCGTGCACCAGCACGCGCTCCGTTCGTGTATCGCCAATCACATCCGTGACGAAATCGAAGCGAGGTTTCTGGCGTCCGACGCCGCGATCTTTCTTGTACAAGGCGTAAACGCGCTCGAGCATTTCTTCCGCGGTAGGTGGCCGCGGGATGGGAGGCGGCTTGGGCCTGTCGTCAGCGCTGGATGCGCGAGGCCTGGGACCGGAGGCCTTCTGGACTTTGGGCTTCCACGCGGTTTCATCGCTGGCTTGCATCCGGTCGCCCTTCCATTCGAAGGTCCGACTCTTCACCGTCTCCCATGGCAAGAGTGCGGAAGCGACGCCTTCTCCCGGGAGCGGTTCTTGATACGTGCCGGGCTCGAATCCTTCGGATTTGCCCTGCTCGATCGTGATCTTGCCCGGCTTGATCTTGACCTTGTTCATGATCGAGCCCTCTTCGGTCACGATGCCCACCTCGTGTGCGAACACGACTTCGGGGGCTTCTTTCGGGTCGATCCGAAATGCGAGCAGCACCTCTCGATAGTTGTCCTTGCCGCCCAGGTGTTTTTGGACCAGCACCTCCGAACGCCCGTCAGCGTCGAGATCGACCAGGGTCAGCCGCGTGAGCTGTTTGGGCCCCGTGATGTTCAACTCGCTGTAATAGAACTCTTTGCCGTCGCGATAGCCCGGACCGACGACACACAGATACTGCCCGAAAACGGCAACCCATTCGTAACGCGAATCGCCCACCACGTTGCCGAACGCCTGCCGTATTGGCTTGTCCGACAAGCCCTGTCGCTTCAAGAGTGCGCCCCGCAACGCTTGCTCGCCCTCCAAGGGCATATACGGCATGGCAGCACCGGTTTTCGCGCTGGTCGCAGCGATGTTCTTGATCGCGCCGCTCTTGACGGCATCGCTGTAGCGCAGCGTCGCCTTGAGCCCAACGCGCGCTAGTGCAGCAGCCGGTAGCTCGGCCCAGGGGATCTGGGCTTCGATGACCAGCCCGCCTTCAATCGGTGCTTCCACCAACTTGGACTGCTTGGACACTGCATTCCCTATCTTGACCAATCCCGGCAGCTTGCCTGGATCACCGGGAAACAGTCGTACGTTGACCGAGCTGTAGCGCCCCTGCTTGTTGGGGAATGCAAGACTGAGCGTGGCGTGGTCTTCGCTATCGCCGGCCGCGCGCGTGCGAGCGATGTTTTCGTCGTTGGTTTTTACCGCGACGTACAGGTTCTTGTCGTCGTAGCCAACCAAGCCCGAAGCCTTCAATGAACCTTTCAAGGCCACTTTGAACGACGCGAATTGGGCGGGCCACTCGCGCAAGAGCCCATCGATGCGGATCTTCCTATCGTGCATCGGCTCCGCTTCGATCACCGTATCGGCCAGGGCTGTCTTGGCCATGAGCGCGAGCAGAAGGGTCAAAACCGGTGCGAGTGCCTTTGGCGGCATGCGAGCCTCCTTTGCTAGCGCTTGACGCGTAGCTCTTGTTGTTGCTCTTCGGCTTCGAGCTCCGCCAGGGCACGCGCCAGTTCTTCTTGCTCACGCGGATCCAGCTGCTCGAACTGAGCGGCCTCAGCGGCTCTTTCGACGCGGACCGGTCGCGCTTCGGGTTCGGGCTCCGGGGGCAGTACACCCATCTTGCGTTTGAGCGCCATCAGATCTTCTTCGGCTCCGTGGGTTGCTTCGAGCTCCCCGAACTTGTGCGCCAGCACGTCGCCGGTGTACTCCTCGGCCAACTCGGCACCGGCTTCGGCCTCGGCCTCGAGCTGATCGATCCTGCCGGCCATACGATCGAAGGCTTCGAAGGCGCTCGCATTGCGCAGGCCACTCATGGTTTCCTGAATCGCCTTCTGCGCTTCTGCTCGTTTCTTACGCGCAATGAGCAGCGTCTTCTTGCGTTTGGCTTCTTCGATCTTCGAGTTCAGGGCACGCAGTGCCAGCTTGAGCTGGTCGACCGCTTGCTTCTGCTTCTGCCACTGCGCCCGATACTGTTCCGCGAGCTGATCGTGCTCCTTTTTTCGCGCCAGGGCTTCTTTGGCGAGGTTGTCGTCGCCGGCGCGCACGGCCATCATGGCTCGCCGTTCCCACTCTTTGGCGTTCGCGAGCTCGCTCTCGCTTTGCTTGTATAGGCGCTTCTCGTCGGCGATCGAGGCGGCGACCTGTTTCTTCGCCTCGATCAGCTGGGTGTTCATGTCGATGACGATTTGATTCAGCATTTTCTCCGGATCTTCGGAGCGACTGATCAGATCGTTGATGTTGGATTTGATGAGCCGGGCCAGGCGCGCAAAAATGCCCATGGTGCTTACGCTTTCTCCTGCTTTGTCTCGCCCTGCAGCATGGCGTGCAACTCCGGAACGTGATTGCCGAGCGCCATGTCGATGTCCGCCAGCACGGCCTCCAGCTCGCTGAAGCCCAGGTGGTCCAGGTCGAGCGCTGCCGCGAGCACGATGCGATCTTTTTCTATGCCGTAGGCCGCGTGCACGAGGTCGCTGGCATTGAGCTCCAAAAGGCGCCGGAACAAACGCGTGTGTGGATCGCCGTTCCCCGCGGGAATTTCGGTGATGCCGACCTGCAAGACCACTACCGGCGGTGCCACCCGCAGCGCGACCGGCGGCAGGCCTGCACCCATGAACACCAGCAGTGTTCCGTCCTCGAGCTTTTCGTAGCGCCGCTCGAGCTTGTGAAGGTAACCCTCGATATCTTCCAGCGACAAAGCCATCGCATGGCAGCTTAGCATACCCGGACTTGGCGGCGGTCCTGGACTTTCCCGGTTTTTTCCCGCGGGTTCGCACCCATGCCCGCGCGGCTGGGTCGTGCGGCTGGGTCGCCAGGTTGACGGAAATCCTCAAGCGTAGTAGGCCACGCCATGTTTGAGCGAAGCCCGCGCGAATGTTTGACATTCGACGACGTCATGCTCGTTCCGGCGTACAGCGAGGTCGTTCCAGCGGATGTGGACGTTCGTTCTCGCCTCACTCGCGGCATCGAGCTGAACATCCCGATCGTGAGCGCAGCCATGGACTCCGTTACGGAGGCCCGCGCAGCCATCGCGATCGCACGCGAAGGGGGCATAGGGATCATCCACAAGAACCTCTCACCCACGGATCAGGCGCACGAGGTCGAGCGCGTCAAGCGTGCCGAAAGTGGGATCATCTTGGACCCGGTAACCATCGGGCCCAATGAATCCCTCAGGAGCGCGCTCCAGATCATGAAGCACCATGGCGTCAGCGGGCTGCCGGTGGTCGAGGGACAAAGCCCGATCGGCATTCTGACGGCACGCGACGTCAGGTTCGAAAAGAATCTCGACCAGCCGGTGAGCGCTCTGATGACCACGCGCTTGATCACCGTTTCTCCGGGGTGCAAAGCCGAAGAAGCACGAGAGTTGCTCCACAAGCATCGCATCGAGAAACTGCTGGTCGTCGACGGCGGTGCACTGGTGGGCTTGATCACCATCAAAGACTTACTGCAGGCCGAACGCAATCCGCTGGCCTTGAAGGACGCTCGAGGCAGGCTTCGGGTTGGGGCGGCCATCGGTCCCGGCAAGGACCGTGAGCTGCGCGCGGAGGCTCTGGTGCAGGCCGACGTGGACGTGCTGGTCATCGATACCGCACACGGACACTCCAAAGGAGTGCTGGACGCAGTGCGCGAAACCAAGCGGCGTTTTCCCGACGTACAACTGATCGCGGGCAACGTCGCTACTGCGGACGGCACCAAGGCTTTGATCGACGCGGGAGTCGACGCCGTGAAGGTCGGGATTGGTCCAGGCAGCATATGCACGACCCGTATCGTGGCCGGCATCGGTGTGCCACAGGTCACCGCGGTTGCCGATTGTGCCGAAGTAGCCGAGGCTGCCGGCATTCCCATCATCGCCGATGGCGGCATCAAGTATTCCGGCGAGGTCACCAAGGCAATCGCCGCCGGCGCTTCCTCGGTGATGATCGGCTCACTCTTTGCCGGGACTGATGAAGCGCCTGGCGAGCTGGTGCTCTACCAGGGTCGAAGCTACAAGGTTTACAGAGGCATGGGCTCGCTGGCGGCCATGAAGAAAGGCAGCCGTGATCGCTACGGTCAGAGCGGGACAGCCGATGAAAAGCTGGTCCCAGAGGGCATCGAAGGGCGCGTGCCGCATCGTGGTTCGCTCTCGTCGATCTTGTCGCAGCTCGTGGGCGGCTTGAGAGCCGGCATGGGCTACACGGGTTCGAAGGACATTCAGAGCCTGCGCAAAAATGCCAAGTTCATCCGTATCAGCACTGCGGGGTTGCGCGAAAGCCACGTGCACGACGTCATCATCACCGAAGAGGCACCCAACTATCGCGTCTGAGCGTGCTCAGGCGACACCACCTTCGACCTTGCCCGGGGCAGCGCCTTCTTCTTCGTCTGCCGTTTCGGTGATCTCGCGGGCTGCTTTCCAGTACTCGCGGGCTTTGGACAGGTCGCCGGAGCGCACACTTTCGAGGCCGAGCTCGGTGAGCTCGCGGTAGCGGGCCAGGCCGGACTTGTGCACGCCGCTCACCGTGCGGCCGCCGGGAGGCACGGTGGAGCGCCGCTTGGCTGGCGCGGTCGAGCGGCGTGCCGTGCGGGGCCCTGTTTCGTCTCCGACACGCGCCGCTTCGAGCAGCACGTGTTGCCAGTCGCGCTCGATGGTTCGCGAAGGAACGCCACTGAGCACGGTCGCGGAGTAGTGCCCAGCAGACAGCTGGATCAGCTCGTTGACCGCGGCTTGGCCCCGCTGACCACCACAGACCGCATGATGGATCTCGCCGTCGGCGAGCCACAGTACTCCTCGCCTCTCGCTCCCATTGATCCTGAGCATGAGCGAACGGTGACACAGGCACAAAATCTGCAACAGGTCCGGCACGCCGAGCTGTGTCAAGCAGCCACTTAGAACGGTCGGGGTGTTGCTCGCCTGAACGATGGTGTCTACCAGCTGTTTTACTGAGGCGCTGCCACCCAAGACCAGGTCCGCGCCTTCCGAATACAGCGGTTCTGCTTCTTCGACGCTGCCGCTGTCTACGACCGTGACGATGCGCGTATCGGAATCATCACCCAAGAGCTCCCGCACGGTCCTCAAGCTTCCCGGTTGTGCTGCTCGCGCTTGGACTACGACAGCCGAAAAGCGATCGCTCGACAACAATTGCCGAGTGACGTCCGGCGTTCGGGCAATGAGCACGTCGTGCGTCTGGTTGATCTCGAACAAACGCCGAAAAACACTCAGCGTGAGGCGGTCGCTCATTTCTGCAAGCAAGACACGTTTTCGCTGAGTCGAAGTCATAACGAGGCTACGCGGAAGAAGCTAGCAGTATGCTGGGGAAGCCACTCACGATCTGCTCTTCGTCCGCACTGGGTTGGATATGGCTGGCACCCAAGCACCCGAGCGCCAGGTTGTGGTCTTGCCCGTGATCTTGCCAAGTGAAAAAGCGAACCCTGAGCGCTCGCCCTGTTTGATCCACGAGCTCCATTTGCTTGATTGGATCGAGGTCGACGAACTCGACGGCTCGTGTCGCCAATTCTTGCGCGAGCGAGGTCATTACCGACACCGCCTCCTGTGTCGAGTAGGGACCCACACCAGCAACCGGGAAGCCGTTGTCGTCCGAGAGTACGGCCGTGATCCCGGGCTCACGATTGACCAGGCGCAACAAATGGCGCTCCAAGCTGCTTTCCAAGGTGTCTTCGCTGTCGACTCGACGGGTCGTACCGCTTTGCGTGATGGGAATCGGCCGGCGAACTTCGCGAAGCCTCTCGACGCTCGGCGCGGCGTTCGACTGTGACTCTTGCGCCTGCTTGAGCCGCGAGAGCTCTTGGTTGAAGTAATCGCGCTCGCTCTTGAGCGCGGCATTCTGCTCTGCATAACTCTGCAGCTCGGTGATCCGATCCGTCAGCATGCGGTTTCTGAGCTGCTGCTCGCGCACCTCCTTCTGAAGAGTCTCGAGCTGCTCTCTGTACTCACTCTCGGCTTCGTTACGAACGGCGGGCAGCTGCCCACTCAACCGTTCTGCCGTGCCTTGTGCGGCCTTGAGTTCTTTCTCCAGACGCTGGACACGGTCCGTGGCCGAGGCGACTTCTCGCTCTAGACGCTCGGTGTCCCGTGCGCGTTGTTCGAGCTTGTGTTGGCTGTCGCTCCTGGCCTGCTCGGCCCTAGCTAGCTCTTGCTGCAGCTTCAGTGTTTCTTGCTTGAGCTCGGAGAGTTGGCCACGCGCCTTCTCGGCGCTTTCGAGCCTGTGGCGTAGACGGGCACACTCGGCTTTCGCGGCCGATAGCTCTTCGGATGCTTCGGCGGCCTCGTCGCTGGCGAGGGACGCTGCTTGCTGTTCGAGCGCCTTGGTCTGCGCTTGGGCAGCCGCCAGTGCGGTACGCAGGCTGGTGATTTGTGCCGAAAGCTGCTTGTGCTCGGCACGCGCTCGTGTGAGCTCGCGCTGTGCCTTCTGGCCATTTTGGCTTTCTGCCTGCAGCGCCGCCTCGAGCTGCTGCACTCGGTGCCTCAAGCCCGAGACTTCCGAGCTCGACCCTTGGCGCTGCGACAGCGCGCGCTCCAGTTGCTCCTTTTGCGTCAAAAGGAGTCGTGCGTCGTGCTCGGCTCTTGCCAGGCCCTGAGCGTATTGTTGCTCTCTTGCTTGCCTTGCCTCGAGCTCTCCGCGCACTTTGGTGAGCTCGCGAGCGTGCTGCGCGCGTTCAGAGGCTTGGGCTTCTTCGAGCTCGGCGATGCGGCGTAGCTGCTGACTGTTGCTGCTTTGCAGCGAGGCCACCGTAGCTCGTAGCGCATCGACTTCGGGATGCTCGCGGCCCTGTCTGCCACGTTGGAGCAGATAGCCGCTGCCAAAGAACAAGGCTGCACCAAACAGCGAAGCTGCCCAAATCAGGACCAATGGGTTCATCGGTTCAGGCTCCTCGTTTCTCGTGGACGTAGTACGACTTCCACCCGACGGTTGCGGGACCAAGCGTATCCATTCGAGCCGTTCACTGCTGGTCGCTCCTCACCGAAGGAACGGATCTGGATGCGTGCTTCGTCGATACCTAGGCTGACGAGGCGCTCGGCAATGGCTCGGGCACGTCGCTCGCCGAGATCGTGATTGGCTTCTCGGTCACCACGTTCATCACAGTGTCCGAATACCAGCACGTCGTGGTTTGGCGATGCCTTGATGCGACGAGCGATATTGATGAGAGGTTTCTCGGCTTGGCGAGGCACCCAATCCTGCTTCGCCGCCGGAAATAGTAAAAGCCAAGTCTTTTGGTCGCTGGCGCCGACTGCTTCCCCGGCGGGCGTTGATGATTCAGCCGCTGCCTTCGGTGGTTCCGGATTTGATGGCTCTTTATCGAGCTCGAGCGCTACTGGCTCGGCATCGGGCTTGGGCTCGTTGTCCGAGCGCTCTTCATTCGTCCGGTCGCTTCGTGCTGCCGGGGTCACGGTGTGACCTTTCGCCTCGGTGCTGCCAGCAATGACGGCATTTTCCATCTCGGCTCTGCCCGAAAGTAGCCGAGGGCCAAGGACCACATCGATATACGCCAGGTCCATGACGCCCGCGCCGGCGAGCACTATCGCCAGTGTGCGGGACATCAAAGAAGCCTGTTCAGATCGGGAATTCTCCGCTTTATGTCGAGAAACACCAGACCGAGCTTCGCTTGCTCGGTGGTGAGAACCACCAGCACCGAGTCAGCACCGACCTGGCTGAGAATGATATAACCTTTGGAACTGCGGACATAAGTTTGCACCATTTCTGCGCTCATCAGCTCCATCGAGATGCGCTCGGCAACACCAAGGAGGGCGGCTCCCATACCTGCTACCACCTCTTCGTCCACCTCGCTGGGTAGCAACGAAGCGGCGGTAAACCCTTCTGCACTCACCAGGGCTGCACCGATGACCTCCGAAGAGGACGTGCGTAACCCCCTGAGAACATCCTGGATTTGGTCAGTACGTCGTAGTTGTGTCGGTGCTGTGCTCATAGGATCACCTGGTTGTTAGCGACAGTATCGTCGAATCCCCAGGCGTAAGGTACGGCAAACGCGTTGCGTATTTCAGCTGTCATGAGACAGAGATGAGTTTTTTTTCAGCGGCCGTTAATAAAAAGTCCGAGAAGCCGGTTAAGGGACAGGAACGCTGGTGAAAACAGGTGCGTTGCGCCTACGTACTGCAATGTGGTGATATATTTAAGACTGGGGATGGCGTGTAGATGAATGCAGCAGGTGGCGACGTTCTTTCCGAATCACAGAAAGCCCATACATAAAACTGGCGGATTCCGTTAGTGGTTCTCGCCAGTTTCAGCGAACGGGCACCACATTAAGTCAACGATTTCAGACACTGGAAACAAGTTCAGATGGAGTTTGAATTATGGAAGCAGTAACGGTTGACAACGCCCTCAAGGTGGTCCGCGCTGAGCTGGGCACCAATGTGCCAGTGGCCCTCTTTCGCCTCGTGCGCCTGGTGGCTTTCGAAGAGATTCTGGGCAGAGGCGCAGCTGGACCGGCGTACGTTGCTGGAAAGCGTTTGGGCAAGGCCCTGGGCCTGCCCGATTTGGCTTCATTTCTGAAGCTCTGTGAAGATTTGAATATCGGCAAAATCAAGGTCCCGAAGCAGGATTCCGAGCAGATCTACGTCGACGTGTACGAATGCGTCACCTGCGCCGGGATGTCGCCGGTCGGTCGAAAGTTATGCTCCTTCGAAGGCGGATTGATCGCCGGTGTGACGGAGAGCATCGTCAAGAAACCCGTCACCGCCACCGAGATCACATGCATCGGCGGACTCGGGCACGAGACGTGCGGTTTCGATGTGCGCATTGGCGCCACCACGAAGCTCAAGGCCGTCTAGCCCGTGTGCCGGCTGCTCCCCCTAGTCGCCTGCTGCTATTCGAAATAGAGGGCAGTCCATGCGTGGTAGCTGGCGACGACCACGAGCAGAATAGAAAGAGCCACGTGGGTTGCCATCCATGGTGTCTGCCAGCGACGCAGCGCCGGAAAGGTGTGCGGACTGAGTAGACCTATCAGCGTATTGGCCAGGTAGACGCAGCCCAGCACCAAGACGTAGCCGAAGCCCAATTGGGTCGAATGCAGGAATAGGAGCCCCGGTGCAAGGATCCCGGATTTCTGGTGCCAGTTATAGGCTGACTTGGCCATGCGATTCCA
>CBFGRJ010000142.1:0-16151 GCA_965651135.1 uncultured Myxococcales bacterium | reverse complement strand
CAAAGACAAGGCACAAGCCAACATATTGCTGGCGATCGTGGTCGCGTTGATAGCGGCGGCTATCGGTCTGGCCTTCAGCTTTCTGGAACACACCAGGCCGCTCATGGTGTTTCGCCGGGAGGCACAGCGTTTGGCCAAGGGCGAAGCCGACCAGATGCAGCCGAGCAAGTTCCGCGGGGTTTATCGCAAGATCGCTTCGGACTTGAACGACGGGATAGATGCCGTCGCCGCCAAGGGTGGGGTTCCGCGCAGGGCTGCCGACCTCAAGCAAGTGCTAGGCGACATCCCGGACGAACCGCAGATGAGCGCGTTCAGCTTCCCAGGCGAGCAGCCCGACTCGGGTCCTGCTGCTTCAGCGCCAGCCGTCACGCCCAAGAGCTTGCCCAAGCCGCCCCGCAAAGGGTTGCCCGTTCCACCAGGACCAGCGTCCGGCCCGAGGCAGGAATCCGCGCATTCGGGCGAGTTCGACGCTGTGGCGTCGGGCAACGGTGCCGGCAACGGAGCGGCCGAGCCGCACATGGGTGTCGACCAAGAGGAGGCCGAGTGGCGCCAGGTGTTCGACGATTTCGTCAGGACGAAGCAGGAATGCGGTGAAAACACCGAGGGCTTCACCTACGAGAAGTTTCGGCAAACGTTGACGAAGAACCGCGATGCCCTGATCAGCCGCCACGGCGCCAAGAGCGTCAAGTTCAGCGTCTACGTCAAAGAGGGCAAGGCTGCGTTGAAGGCAAGCCCGCTCAAAGGTTGAGCTTGCCCTTCGCGGGCGAAGGCACAACATTCGGGCAACCATCCATGACTGCTCCAAAACACGAACGATTGCTGATCATCGGTTCCGGGCCGGCGGGTCTTACGGCTTGCATCTATGCCGCGCGAGCCAATCTCAACCCACTGTGCGTCGAGGGTTTTAACGCGGGCGGCCTGATCCCGGGCGGCCAACTCATGTTCACTACCGAAGTGGAAAACTACCCGGGGTATCCCAAGGGAGTTACCGGCCAGCAAATGATGGCCGACTTTCGGGAACAGGCGGAACGACAAGGGACCCGCTTCATCACCGCCGACGTGCAAAAGGTGGATTTGAGTCAACGCCCCTTCAAAGTGTGGGTCGGCGAGGACGAGAACGAGCTGCATACCGCCGACGCCCTCATTATCGCCACGGGCGCTCGCGCCAACTATCTAGGGCTAGAAAACGAAGAAAAGCTCAAGAACAAAGGGGTGAGCGCCTGCGCAGTCTGCGACGGCGCGTTGTTTAGAAACGAAGACGTCGTCGTCATCGGTGGGGGCGATACGGCGATGGAAGAGGCGAGCTATTTGGCCGGATTGTGCAAGAGCGTCACGTTGGTCCATCGGCGTGACGAATTCCGCGCCAGTCAAGTGATGCAGAAGCGCGCGCTCGAGAATCCCAAGATCAAGGTGCTGCGTAGCCACGTCGTGACCGACGTTTTGGACGTCGCTCAAGACAAGGTTACCGCCGTGCGCGTCAAAGATCTGAAAACCAACGATGAGCGTGAGATTCCCGCTGCGGCGTTCTTCGTGGCCATCGGCCACACACCGATGACGGAGCTCTTCAAAGGTCAGCTCGAGCAGCATCCGAACGGCTACCTCAAGGTCGAGCCCGGGCGAACGAACACCAGTGTCGAAGGCGTGTTTGCCGCCGGCGACGTGGCAGATTGGACGTATCGGCAGGCGGTCACGGCTGCCGGCACCGGCTGTATGGCTGCGCTCGACGCCGAACGCTGGTTGGGTGCGCAAGAGTGAGCTCACCCGGGGATCTGCCGGAAGCCTTCGACGATCCGCGGGTCGAGCTGGTGGCTCTGGCGAGCGCCCTGAGAGCCCATGCCGAGTGCCTGAAGTGGAGCGGCGCTGACGAAATCCCGGCGGCCGCGCCGCCGCCCGAGCTGCGCGCCCAGCAAGCGCCGCCGCTCGCTCCCGTTCAGCCCAGGGCGCCCGCACCGGCCGCCGCTCCCGCGGAGGTGCGCCGTGCCGCGCCACCCGTGCCATCCGCGCCACCCCCACTCGAGCGTGAGCCACGCGATCCAGAAGCGCGCAAGCGTGATCTGGCGCTGCTAGCCGAGCGCGTCAGCCAGTGCACCGCCTGCAGCCTGCACCGGCAGCGCACCCAAACCGTGTTTGCCCGAGGCAGCGGGGAGAGCGGGCTGTGCTTCGTGGGTGAAGGCCCCGGTGCCGACGAAGACGCGCAAGGGTTTCCCTTCGTGGGCAAAGCCGGTCAACTTTTGGATCGCATGATCGCAGCCATGGGTTTCGGTCGGGACCAGGTCTACGTGTGCAACATCGTCAAGTGCCGCCCACCGGACAATCGCAAGCCCGAACCGGAAGAAATGGCGAGCTGCATCCCGTTCCTTCACGAGCAGCTCGCGCTGGTCGAGCCGCAGGTGATTGTGGCGCTCGGCGCCACCGCCGTGCAGGGGCTCACTGGAACGACCGGCGGCATCACCCGCCTCAGGGGCCGTTGGCGTCTGTACCAGGGGAAGGTACCGGTCATGCCGACCTTCCACCCCGCGTACTTGCTCCGCAACCCGCGCGCCAAGCGTGACGTGTGGGACGACTTGCAAGAGGTGCTGCGGCACATGGGCCGCCCGATCCCGGACCGGGGCTAGGTGCGGCGCCGCTTGGGGTTCGTGGCACGGGCGCTCTTGATCTTGGTCGGGGTGTCGCCGTGGCTCCCCCTGCTCCTGCGCAGCACCTTCGGGCTAGACGCCTGGGCTGAGACGCTCGAGGCGTGGTTCGCATTTCAGTGCCATCGCGAGCCCGGCCGCTCGTTGTTCGTGGGCGCGGGTCAGCTGCCGGTGTGCGCTCGCTGCTTGGGCATCTACACCGGGCTTGGTCTAGGCGCGGTCGTGCTCCGTCCTCGGCTGAGTGCACCCGTGCTCCGCCTGGTCGTAGCGGGCGCGGCTGTCGTGATGGTGCTCGACGTCGTGACCGAGCTCTTGATGATGCGCCCAGCGTCGACCTGGCTACGGGTGGCGACCGGCGTGCTCTTGTCGTGGCCTATCGCCGTTCACGTCGTGCTTTTTGCCCGTGAGTACGCGGCTAAAACCCGTAGACGAAGCCGAGCGACGGTTCGATGACCATCGACCGCTTGGGCAGCATGGCCATGACATTGACATTGACCTGCACGCCCATGCTCTTCGGGTCCCCACCGAATCTGACGATGCCGCCCAGGTGGCCGCCCACGAAGAGCGGGCCCGATTTCTGGTAAACATCCACGGGCACCCAAGGCAGATGTGTCTCCTTCAGCGCGCCGAGCCCGTTCTTGCCCACGCAGTCCTGGTACGCGAGCCCGGCCGGGACGTTCTGATAGTCCCCGTTGCCCGGCTGATAGCTATCGCCGTTGACCGTGTAGTTGCCTGGCAACAAGGGCATGCCGTAAATCGGATCTTCGGCTTGCGTTCGGGGGCTGCAATTGAACATGGTGGCTTGCACCTTCATGTCCGCTTGCGCCAAGCCGCCGCCGAGCCCGATGTAGGGGCCGAAAGTCGAACCGAGCCCGAGGATGTGATACGAGAAGCGCGCCTCGGCGTGAAAGGGGAGAAAGTCGTCCGGGTTGCCGCCCAGCGCATAACCGACGCGTCCACCGGCTGTGATGCTGGGGGTGAGCGCGTAGTCGAAACTGAGCAGCATGCGCATGGTGCCGACGGCGGGGCCGCCCTTGATGTTGGTGCCCGTGTGGGGCTCCTCGGAGAACTCCTCGTTAGTCACGGGGTCAATGTACGCGCGGTCGGGGTTCGGGTACTTCGTCGAGCCCTCGAAGCACGCGAAATTCGTGGTTTCCTGGGTTCGACTATAGCAAACGTCGTCAATCTGGCTCATCATGCCGATGTCGTAAGCGAAGTGCACTCCAATCCACATCTTGCGGTACGGTCCCACCGGGCCATCGGCGGCGTCGTCCGCCGTGACACTGCAGGTGCCACCGACGCAGCTGCCGACAGGGCAGTCGCCATCCGATTCGCAGGAGGGTGCTGTCTCGCAGGCTCCATCGACGCAGAGCAACCCGCACTTGCACTCGGTGGAGTTGCCACAGGCCGCGCCCCAGTCCTTGTCGCCGCACTGTTGGTCGCCCGAGTCGCAGCCCGGGAAGTCCGGGGGGCAAATCTCTTCGTCGGTGCCCATGCCCGAGCAGCGGGGGGGCGCGCTTTGGCCCGGAAAGCTCGGGGGATCGGCGGCTGAATCTTCCGCCAGGGTCATGACTACGGGCTGCTGCTCGTTACCGTAGTTGTCGACCACGTCGCCGGTTTCGGCGCGTGCCATGACGTACCAGCGCAACGCTCCGGCGTCGGCTGTGGCGCTGCACGGGATCTCCGCTTGCCACAGATCGCCACCGCGTTTGACGAGCGCCAGCTTTTCCCATTTCTCCTCGCCGAAGGCTTTGTAGCGCAGCTCCACGGACGCCGGATCTTCTTCGCTGCTGCAGCTCACCGGAATCGGGCGCCGCGTTTGCACTTCGCGGACATCGGGCGTGCAGATCATGGCGCCTGGCACCTCGCCGCCGGTGTCGATCCCGGCCACGCCTTCGTCGGGGACCTCTTCGCCGCCGATGTCTTCGCCTCCGCCAGGTGGGGGAGCCACGCTGCCCCCTTCGCCAGTGCCTCCGGCCTCGGCGAAGGCCTCTTTGGATTCACCGGAGGCTAGGTCGGTGTCGAGCTTTACTTTGGGATCGATGGCCAAGGCTGCAGCGAACGCCTCTTTGGCGCCGCGCATGTCCTTCTTGCCGCTCCCGCGCACGATGCCGACATACATCCAGGCCCTCGCCAGCGTTTGAGGACTGCACTTCTCACCGCAGGCCTCGATCGTGCCAAGGAGCACCCCTTCGGCCTTGTCGAAGTCGGTGGCGAAGTAGTGGGTATTGATCGCCTCGTCGATCTTCTTGTTCGCCGCTTTGTCTCGCGTGAACTGTCCGAGCGCGGGAAAGGCGCAGAACAAGACCAACGCGATGGCCATGAGCCGGTGAAACTTTCCGCGGTGCACTTTTATCATTCTCCTAAGGACGCTGTGGGCAAAGTATTCTTGACTTAGCGGGACCCACTCGGTTGCGGGCGATGACCGGGGCAGACCCCGAGGGCACAGGCGTCAGTCGCTGCCGGCTTTGGGGCATCCTTCTTTGGTGCCTTCCGTGCGGACGAACTGAACGCGCCGGTTGAGAGCTCTGTTCTGGTCGCTGGTGTTGGGCACCAGCGGTCTGTCGAAACCGTAGCCACGCGAGGTGAGCCGATGGGGATCGATACCGTGAGAAATGAGGTACTGCATCACGGCGCTGGCACGGCGATCGCTCAGCGTCTTGTTGTAGGCGGCGCTACCGCGGTTGTCCGTGTGCCCTTGCACTTCGATCTTGATATTGGGGTTCTTGTCGAGCACCTCGACGACGGCGTCGAGCACGTTATAGCTGATCTTACGAATGGTGGCTTTGTTGTACTCGAAGTGGATTTGCTGCGTAATCTTCACTTCGCAATCGGTCACCAGGACCAGTGCGTTACCGGGGCAGCCCAGCGGTTCCCTGTCCGTTGCTCCGATGGTGTTCGGGCACTGGTCTTTCAGATCCGGTACCGTGTCGCCGTCATTATCCAGGTCTGGGCAACCATCCTCGTCTTGGTAGCCATCCGGATCTTCGGGTTCGAGTGGACACTTGTCATCGGTATCGGCCACCCCGTCCAAGTCGTTGTCCGTGTCGGGGCAGCCGTCGCCGTCCAGGTACTGGTCGGTATCTTCGGCCTCCATGACGCAAGCGTCGTCCGAATCTTTGACGCCGTCGCCATCGGTATCCGGATCATCCGGACAACCGTCGTCGTCGTCGAAGCCGTTGAAGTTCTCGGGCTGGTCGGGGCAGCCATCCGCGCCGTCCAGGTATCCGTCTCCATCCCGATCGCCCGGCGCCGGTTCGATGAAACCACGCTCGGCACAGTATTGAGGTGGAGACAGCGCATAGGCCGAACGAGCGTTGGACTCCGCCAAAAAGACATGGTGCTCGGCTTTGGACATGAAGCCTTGGGCCAGCTCGATCTCGGCGAACGCCAGATGACTTTGCGCGGCTGCCAGCTCTCGGGGCGCGCAACGGATCGCGCCGTTACGCTCGGCTTGCTCGGTAATGTCCTTCAAGCCGGCGATTTGGCCTTTGATTTGTGGGCCTCGTTGGCAGCCCACGCAGATCGACGAGGCGATGGCCAAAGCCATGGCCGATCGCGACGCCCGCCGGTGCGCACGCTTCATCGGCCAGCTCCGCGCTTGGCTTCGTTAGCGAGGCGTATGGCCTTCGTGGCGTGTTCCTCTGCGATTTCGGCGAGCTCAATCGCGTCGCTGTAGTCTGCTTCCGAGGCCTCGCTGGAGGCTTTCTCGAGGTGCAGCTTGGCGAACCAAAACTCGTAAGGAGCATCCTCTTCCGCACCGGCCTGCCGCGCTTCTTCCAATTTCGCGGAGGCGCGGTTTGCAGCGATGGCGTACATGGTGTTGCCACAGCCAGAAAGCAGAGCGAGCGCTGCCAGCGCTATTCCAGTAGCGTTCAGCAAACCCTGCCTTTCGAGCTTGCTGCTGCGTGTTGGCTCACCGTGCGCTCTGTTTCGTTGCATTCGACGCTCGTAATTTGGCCTCGAAAGCTACCAATGGGCCAAAGACCGCGTCAACTGCGCTGCGCCGGGTCAACTCACCGGGCGCCCCTCGGTGTCCCTTTTTGAGCACGAGCGGCCCACTGCCGGCTCATGGGCCAGTAATACAACGACCAGCAACACCCCCGCTTCTGCCACCCCAGTTGTCGCGGGCAGCGAGAGTCCTCGGACAGCTTAGGGTCCGCGGGAGCTTAGACGCTGCGGTAGACGCCCACGACCTTGCCCAGGAGCATGGTCGATTTGAAGTCCGTTGCTCTCACCAAGATGGGAGCCATTTGTGCGTTTGCTGGCTGGAACCGAACGTAGTCGCGCTCCGGAAAGTAGTACTTGACCGTGGCTTCGTCGCCGATGAGAGCGACCACGATATCGCCGCGATCGGCATGGGACTGCTTCTTCACGAAGATGTAGTCTCCGCTCAGAATACCCGCCTCGATCATGGAATCACCGGTCACCTTGAGCCCGAACACGTCGCGCCCGCCCTTGACCAGCATGCGGTCGATATGAACGGTGTCGACGACGTTTTCTTCTGCCAGCAGGGGTAGTCCGGCAGCCACCCGGCCAACGATTTGGACCTCGAGCAGATCATCATCGCTGGGGACGCTCTTGCTCTGCCCTTCTTCGACCAGGCGTAGGGCCCGCGACTTCATGTCTTCGCGGCGCAGGTAGCCCTTGCGCTCCAGAGCGCGCAGGTGATCGTTGACGCCGTTCGTCGAACGTATCCCCATGTGCTCGCCGATCTCGCGCAATGTGGGAGGGTAGCCGCGCTCTTCGATCGAGCGGCGGA
This sequence comes from uncultured Myxococcales bacterium, assembly GCA_965651135.1. GTDB lineage: Bacteria > Myxococcota_A > Polyangia > Polyangiales > Polyangiaceae > JAICQQ01. Next base: position 8,756 of record CBFGRJ010000142.1, on the reverse strand, counting down.
TGAAGTCGAGTGTCTGCTCTTGACGCTTCGTCAGGCCCTGCATAGCCCGCCTACCATACTGAACGGGTGTTAGGACGTCAAATTATGTGTCGCCTAATCAAAACTATAGTGGATTTGTCCAATGATTTCGTTTCATTGAAGATGCGACCCCGGCGTCCGGGGGGCCTCATTACCTGAACGCTCGTCGGAAATGGCGCACCGAAGTCGCAATTTGGGACTTTCCGGAGCCCGTAACCAGGTGCGGTTAGAACTTGCTCGTCGTCGAGAGGAAGGTGAGCTTTTCGTTGGTCTCACGCAGGCGGCCGATGAGTAGGCGCACGACGCTCCACAGCACCTCGTAAGCCAGGTCCTTGTGTAAAAACAAAAGATCGTCGAAGCCGTCCTTCGAAATGGTCAGCAGCCGGCAGCGCTCGTGCACGACTGCGTCCGCCGAGCGCGGTGATTCATCGAGCAGGGCCATTTCGCCAAAGGCTTGGCCAGGCCCGAGTACCGCCAGGGCCTCTTCACCCATGCCGGGGACTTCCCGGCTGATGCGTACTTTGCCGTCCAAAATCAGGTAGAGCTTGTCGCCCACTTCGCCATGCCGGAAGATCTTGTCCCCGCGGCCGTGCAGCTCCTCGGAGGCGACCTTGGCGATCAGTTCCAGGGCTTCGGGCTTCAGCCCTCTGAAAAGCTCGATGTTCGAGAGTTGCTCGAGGTGCTGATGCATGCCCAAGTCCGAGTCACACTCTAATGCAAGTGCGTCAGCGGGAGAACTTGATGATGAATGGGCGCGTCGTTTGCGCCACCGGCCTGCCCAGCTTATCTCTGGCTACATTGTAGCGTTTGCCGAGAGCGCAGGCCCTCGCGGCTCGCCCGAAGCCGAAGCCCGGGTCGGACAGGACGCTCGCCGATTTGGCGCGACCGTCGGTCCCAACGGTGACCACCAGCGTGACCCGGGCAAAGTTGACCTGCTCGACGTCCGATTCGGGTGGAAACGGGCAGTCCCAGCCACCGCCCACGATGGGTGCGGCAGGGCTCGACAAATCCTTCCCGACGGGGCCCACGGCGGGTTTGGGTTCGGTACCGCGGCCCCCGGGGACGCCGCCGGCTCGCGCGCGCCGGTTTCTGACGGCCTTCGTTGCCGTGCCGTCGGCGGCGGTGATGCCGCCGGCGAACCGGGTCCCCGACCCAGAAATGAACCCTTCGTTGGTTAGATCGAGCGGTTCGTTGAGGTCGGGTTCCTGAGTGAGCACTTTGGCCGCTTCCGCCGCCTCGGGGGCCGGCTCGGGCTCTTGTTCGGGGAGGGGCTCATTGGCTTCCGGCGGCGGCTTCAGCACCGGTTCGGGCTCGGGCTCGGGCTCCGGCTCGGGTTCCGGCTCCGGCTCCGGTTTGACGGGATCGACCTCGATATCGTACCGGAGGCGCAGTTGTTCGACGACGTGCATGCGCACGAGTCGCGCGAAGTCACCCACGTCGAGCAGGCTGCTGGCTGCGCGTGCCCCGGCGCTTCCGTGAACCAAGAGCGCACCGAAGAGCGCCATCCACAGCGTCAATGAGCGGTGAGTCGACCCCAGCCGCATCACCGGCGCCAACGAATCATCGGCGCCATCGTCGACGCTAGTGTGGACTCTGTCGTTGACTTTGCCTCGGCCCTTACCGTTCGCGCTGGCGGCGCGCTGCGGTTCGGGGTCTTCCGGCATTGCTCGGCTTGGTCTCGCTCCGTTGGTCGTCCGCGCAGCCTTGGCCGGTTTCGCTCCTTCGGTCGATGTCGCGGCCTTGGCCGGCTTCGCTCGGTTGCCCGATTTTACTGTGTTGGCCGATTTCATGGGCGCGCCGCTGTCCTGCCTACTGGGTGCCTTGTGGCTGAGTCTTGTCGACGTCTACCCCCTCCGCAACGGGCGACACGGCGAAGGCAATTTTCGCAATGCCGGAGCGCTTCAGCAAATCGAGAACATGAATCACCCGCCCGTGCTCCACCTTTTTGTCCGCGCGAATCACGGCCCGAAGCTCCTTGTTCTTGCCGAACGCCGTTCGGGCAAGGTCCAAGATAGCGTCGTCCCCCGCGACCTCGTTGGAATCGACGAAAGTCTTGTTGTCGGCAGTCAATTCAACACTGAACACTGTCTGCACGCTTTCGCCCTTGGCCGCTTTCGGCAGATCCATGGGCATGCCTTGGCTGTGGATGATGCGTGCGGTCACCATGAAGATCACCAGCAGCACCAGGATAACGTCGACCAATGGCGTGACGTTAATCCCGGAAATCAGTCCTTCGTCGTCTTCGCCGCCTTGAGCTGCCACGAATCAGTCCTCATCCGCCTGGCTGTCGCGAGCCGGGGGTCCACTGTCGCCGGTTCCGGTCGGTACGCTCACCAGGTGGGCCATGAGCACTTTGCTCAAGGCCTCGGTGTTGGCGAGGATCGCTTTCGCCTGACGTTGGAAAAGGTTGTACATGACCACTGCCGGAATGGCCACGAACAAGCCCACCGCCGTCGCCACGAGAGCTTCGGCGATCGCCGCCATGACTTCTTGCGGTGTTCCACCACCCGTGGCAACGGCTTGAGCCTGGGTCTGCTCGCCGAGCCGCTCGAAGGCTTGCATGACGCCAATCACCGTACCGAACAGCCCGATGAAGGGGGCGTTGTTGCCTAGCGTACCCAAAAATGCGAGCCGTCGCTCGAGCTTCATGCGCTGTAGGGCGGCCGCGCCTTTCATCGCCTCTTCGGCTGCTTGGGCGCCCTGATCGGCTTCCATGATGCCCGCGACCACCACCGCCGCCTCGGCGCTGGGGGAGGCCTCGAGCGTTTGCCGCGCACCCTTCAGGTCGCCCTTGCGCAGAAGCTCGCGCAGGCGCTTGGCCAGCTGCGCCAGATCGTCACGCAGCGAGTAGTAGAACCAGCCGCGCTCGAGCATGATTGCTACCGACACGACGCTCAAGAAGAGGAGCAGCCACATGACCCATTCTGCACCGAAGTTGGTCATCAGCCGCTGGAGCCACTCGACTAGTTTCATGGGGGGGAGTCCTTGTCCTTCACCTGAGAGTGCTGAAAGCTTTCACATTGATCGACCCCGCGCTGCCTGCCAGGCAACCCGGAGCGTGGCAATCGCTAGCACAGAATCAACTCGGGGGCTTGAGCCTCTGGCAAGCCGATCTCCACAAACCGGGGAACGCATTTCGACCCATGCTTCTTAGTGCCAGCTCGAGGGCGGACGTTCCAGCCAGGAGCTGTTCCAACGTCCAGGATCCCAGGCAGCAACGCTGATTTCGGGCGTTCGTCCGGCTACGGGACGTCTCCGCGCACCCCTCACTCGACGCGTCGTAGCTCGTGGGGTCATAGCTCGTGGGGCATCAGCTCTCGGGGCGAATGGAAGGTCTGCTCCGGCGAATATTCCATGAGACACGACACGCTGCGCATATATACGTCGGCGTAGAGGTCGACCTGCAACCCGAAGCTGGACATCTCGTGGTGCTCCTTGAGCAGGGAGCCCCAGTAGGGGTGAAAGCGCTGGTCGATGTGCTGTTCGAGACGCCCGTGCTCCGCCTCGATTTCACGGAGCTCGCTGCGCACCCGCTCCAATTGGCGCTTGGCACGGCGCTTGGCGAGCTCCACGTCCTCCTCGCTGCCGTTGGTCCCCTTGCCGCGCGCCAACTCTTTGAAGCGAGCCTGATAGAAACGCAGCTCGTCTTCCAGCTTCTGCCGGGTGTTTTCCAGGTGCTGGAGCCGTTCCAGCTCCGAGGTGAGTGTTTCGTGCGCCCCGATCTCCGCGTCTAGCTCTTGAATGATCATCGCCGTTCGCCAAGAGCTCTCTTTCTTGGAGCGCAGAATGTCGCCGTAGATGTGGTCGCCGACATACAGTATGGCCGAACCGCGCACGCCGATGCTGTGCTCGAAAGTCTTGAGATTGCCGCCCTCGTAGATCTTGCCCTTCTCGAGCGGGCCGACCACTTCACGCAGGCCGCCGGGATCGTGACGCAGCATCGGGGTTCCTTCTTTGAACCACGCGGGCTTTCTGGCGGCGCAGATCACCACATCGAAATACTGCTGCCAGCTTCTGTATTCACCCATGGCCTTGCCGAGCAGATAGGTCATCATGGCTTCGGTATAGGGCCAGGGCGAGTTCGTGAGCAAAAACAGCTTTTTGCCGGAAGAACGCAACTTGTGGAGCGTGCGCGCCAGCCGCTCGTCTCGTTCGATGTAGGTGGGCAGGTCGCTCAAGATCGTGCGGTGCACCGCGCCGTCGGCATGGGCCTCGTCGATGGCCAGTCGAACGTCTCGGAACAGCTTGCCGTAGTGCACACGCTCTCCGCGGCGTTCCAGCGCTTCGACGATGGCGACGAAGCTGGTCACCTCGCTCAAGGCGAACAACGTGTCGATCCAATGGTACCGGGCAGTGTGGGGTTTGATCCGCTTGTGGTGATAGAGCTCCTCCAGATCGTCCCGCGACAGGCGCCGCATGCCGTGGTAACCCTTGTGAACCACCTTGTGGCGGTCCATCTTGAGCACGTGACCGTAGCGCTTGTCGATCAAAAGACCGCGTATCGGAAAGCGAGTGTCGTATTCGACGTGCATGAGGTGACGCGGATAACCCCGTGCCACCAAGCGCCGCACCGTTTCTTGGACGCTGAGGGCATCCATCGCGTCTTGGCGATAAATGGCCAGCGTGTAATCCATATCGAAGCCGATCCATTCGATGGACGACATTCTGAGGGTGCGGTTCACGAACACCCGATTGGTCCGCGGGATAGCGATGCCGTCGGGCGGCAGGTGAATCAGCCCCGGTAGCGGTAACCCCAGTTGTCTTGGATCGGAGGCGTGCGGGCTGTCGGTCGAACCCTTGAGGCTCATGGACGCTCCAGCTTAGCACGCTCATGCACGTATGCCGACCCCGTGCCCCGAGAGAATCTCATCCAGCTTCAGGAGGGCTCCCGTCCTCGTGAAGCCGCCACAAAACGGGGTTTGCTTCATGAAGAGCGGCGTGTCTAGGTCGACCCAGGCGAAGCCTCCGATGCCGCCGGCCACGCAAGCAGACACGCTCATGGCGAGCTCGGATTCGACCATGCCGCCGATCATCAGGCGCAGCCCATGCGCCTTGGCCAGCGCGATCATGTCCAGCGATCCCAGTAGGCCGCTTTTCATGAGCTTGATGTTGATGGCATCGACCGCTCGCTCGTGGGCGAGGCGGAGCACGTCGCCAGAGGAGCGCGCGCTTTCGTCGGCGGCTACCGCGACCTTGCCTTCGATAAGTACGCGCGAAAGCCCTTGTAGGTCCTCGCGCGCCGTCGGCTGCTCGAACAGCACGACTCGCTCACGAACGGGACCGAGCGCGGCCAACAACGCCAGCGCCTGATCCGAGGTGTAGGCGCCGTTGGCGTCCAAGATCAAGCGAGCGCCTGGCGCGCGCGTTGCGACTTCGATGAGCCGCTCGGCATCCAGCTCCGGCGCGATCGCGCCCACCTTGACCTTGAGGATTTCAAACCCCATGCGCGCCGCACGGGCGGCCCCCGCTGCTGCCTCGCCTTGGTCACCCGTCGGCAGCGTGATGTCCGACTGGAGCATGGGCTCGGCGCCGCCGAAGAACGACCACATCGAACAGCGGTGGCTTTTGAGCCAGGCGTCGAGCAGCGCGCTTTGCAACGCGCAGGCTGCGCTCGGACACTGTGGCATACGCTCCCAGATCTCCGCGCACAGCGGGCGCCAGCGACGGGCCGCCTTACCGACGAGATCGGCAGTGGTCGCGTGCAGCGCCTCGAGGGCTTGCGTTCTCGTCTCGCCGCTGACGGCAGGAAACGGCGCCGCTTCTCCCAGCCCCTCGGTTCCGTCGCTGAGCGTGAGCCTGACCAGGACGTTGTCGGCGCAATACTGGGTACCGGTCGCGATGCCGAAGGGCTCGGTGAGCTTGATCGACAGGGGCTCGACGTGGACGCTGGTGATGGTCAGCATGGGGCGGCTACGGAGGATTGCACTGTTCCAGGCAAGCTCCAAATCGGGGGCCCGTATAGCTCGGGTCGGTCGAGGACGCTCCGAACACCTGCTCGCACGGGACTTTGAGGACGCACTGCGCGGCGCAGCGGTCGAACTTGCTCGGGCAGCCGTTCTTCCACTCACCCACGTTCAGCGGTACGATGAGGGAGCCTTGGGTCGGGCATGCGTCGAGCTTCTCGCGTGCGCGCACGCAAGCGTCATCGTCGGGGCCGCAACTCAATGCCGCAGCTGCTGCCAGGACACTCAGCGCGAGGGCAGCCGGTGGCGACTTCGAAGTGAGCATGGGTTAGAGTCATACCATACTCGCGAAATCCCTGAATCGTCGAGGGAAGCGTGGCGATCAACGTAATCGCGATCAGCCCCTTCGGACGGCAGTGCGAGCGTCCCCGTTCAACTCAATCGAGCATGAATCGCGACGGACGCTTTCTTTCGAACCCAGAACGCAGGCGGCCTGGGGGCTCGATTGGTCACTCCGAGCTCCGTTACCGCGGAACGCAATAGCCTGGATAGCAGTCCGCTCCGCCGCCGCACACGCATCCGCGCTCTTCCTGAGTGCACGTGAACATGGAAATGCAGAGCTCAGGTTCGCCGGCGCCCACACCGAAGCAACGTTCGTCGCTTCCGCAGTCGGCGTCGCTCCTGCAAACGCGGCGAGCGCAGCCGTTTTCGTCGAAGCTCGAGGTTTCGGTGCCGCAATCGCTGGAGCTGGTTGCGCAATCGAAGGCACACTGCGCACGCGGATTCTGAGGACACGGCTCCCCCTCACCACCGGCACCGCCTCCAGTATTGCCGGTGGTCGAACTCGCTCCGCCGCTTCCGGAAATGTCCGCCGCAACGCACACCCCATCGGTGCACGTGCGGTCGTCACCACAAGTGGAGTCGCTTTCACAGCCTGGCAGGCAGATACCCTCGCCGGGTGCTTCAGAGCCGCATTGCGCGGCGAAACCGGGGCTGTCTGCCAGCGCACAAACGCCATTCTCGGGCTGGCAAGTGGCGTCGTCCTCGCAAGTGGTCGTGCACACACCGCACCGACAGCTGCCGTCTAGACAATCATCAGAGCTCACGCACGCCTGAAACCAGTTGGTCTCGCTGCTAGTCGTGACAGTACTTTCACCGCACGCGGCGCCCACGAGTCCCAGTGATAGCCACCCCCGAATATACCGAACAAGTCTGTGCAACTTCATTCTCGATCTCCCAATGCCTCGTTGTCGAGCACCGTCTGTCCAACGTAGGCGATGAACTTGCGCGATTTCTCTTCCGACGGCGAGGGCTGAGTCTGGTTGAAAGCGTCGACCTTCGAACGCAGCGCCACCGCACGGTTCCGAGTCTCACGAAGGAACCCCGCGACTTCGTCGTAGTGGGGATGCTCTTCCCAAATGTCGAAGGTATAGGTCGAACCCCCGACGAGGTCGGAGCGGAGCGCTCGCGTGCGTCCCGCCCGCAGCTTCGTCGTGATGGCCGTCACGAGCGCCTGGTAATGATCGAACACGGCCGCTTCCCACCCCGCCGGCTCGTCGAGGCCCAATAGACAGAAGTCGCACCCATACATGGGTTCCTGGCCGGGCTCACGTGTCACACGCCCTTCAGCGACGAGCTTGTCGATGGCCCGGTCGAGCAGTTGTGCGTCCGCTGGGATCACCTCGGCAATCTCCGAAGCGGAAACGGGTCCGTAGCGGTGGATTGCAACCCACACCAGATTCGAGATTCGCTCGAGGTTCCCCGCTTCCGTCGATATCTCATCGCTGCGACGCGCCCGGTACTCGGTTTGGTCGCCTCGACCGCTGCGGTACACCAAACCCAAGTCGACCAGATCTGCCAGAATGCCGCGCACACTGGCGCCATCGTCCTGACTGAAACGCCGCAGTACCTCGTGGCGCCCCACGGTCCCTCGTTCCTGGACGAATTCGAGCACCGCTCCCCAGAGCGACTTGCCGCGGAAGGTGCTACTTTCTGACAGGCGCTGCACTCGATCGTGGTAGGTGCGCAGGGCCATCCCGAACATATCGGCGATCACCTTGTTACCCAGCCCCTGGTCCTTGAGACCGCGGACCAGATCGAGAAAAACCTGATTCGCGATGTGAGCCAACGGCGCGCGCGTTCCGGATGCGGTCGCCAACTCCGCGATGAGGATCGTCGTTTGCCGGACAATCGAATCAATCAGGACGGTGACGTTCATGGCAAGAACAGGGTAGCTTGCCTGGGGTGCTGCCCCTAGTGCGGGAATTCGCATACCCCTCTTCTGTCGGAGCAGCCGTAGGATGCTGCGAGGAGCGATCCAGGGCAGCACCAGCTATCGGATAGAGGTAGCCCTCCCTTATCTGGCTGCCGCAGATCTGGCAAACTGGATCGGCAGCGTTGGGCTGTCTCAGGGCTTCTCGCTCATCACGACCGGCACCTACAATGGCACCTGACGCTGGGCCCTTGCACCAATGCGGAATGCCCCTGATGACAGCACAGGGGTGAGGGCAATGGCGGCACTGTGGTCGCTATGCAGGAAGCGATTGTCGCCCTACACTGGCTCGCACTGGAGCGGGAGCTCCGCGGGCTTTGCATCCTCGCAGAGTCTTCCTGCTGCTTCGCCCGCCGAGATGTCGCTCAGTCCGCAGTCGATAGCGGCTGAGCGGTGCTCACATGGCCCATCAAGGTCTCGGTCGGCTTGCCTTCGACTAGAAACCTCACCGCGTGCACGTCGGGCAGCTGCGTGAGCGTCCGCACGATCGAATCCACCAAAAGTTGCTCCTCGAGAGAGCCGCCGTTGAGCCCCTCGCGCGCCAAGTCGAGCTCCGCGACTCC
>CBFGRJ010000141.1:0-16163 GCA_965651135.1 uncultured Myxococcales bacterium | reverse complement strand
GAGGCCGCTGTCCAGGGTGCGCAGCGCCTTGGCTTCGTCACCGTGAGCGTCTGCTAGCCGCGCCGCCACGGCCACTACCCCCGACAAGCTTTTTTCGCGTTCGGGCCTAGCATCATCCGGCTGCGCGCCTACCTTCGAGACTCGTAGCCAGTTGCCGCCTACGTCCACCACGCTGAAGCCATACACAGTCCCGTAGCGCTTGCGCGGGCGAGTGATGCGGGGGATGCCCTTGACCGGTAGCTTGCCGTAAGCCGTGCGCAGCCCCGCCGCGAACGCCTGGTACAAGGCATCCGGATCGGGCACCGTCACGATGGTCGTCCCATACGAGTGCTCCGGCTGAAAGCCAGGCATCGCGAACAAGTGCACATGCAGCTCCTCGCGCTGCATCACCGCGTACGGGTTGGGCCGCAGCTGGCGATACGTCCGCGTGAAGCCCAGCGCCTCGTAGAAGGCGATCGCCGGCTCGAGCTCGGCACAGGGGAGGCAGGGATAGGTGCGCTCGTTGGCCATGGTCCTCCACGGGAGAAAACGCCATACTAAGTACGTAGTTTATAAACCATTACCCTGTTCGCTGTAAAGAGTTATTCAGTACCGACAAGATGACCGACGATCTCTCGGGCAAAGGCGATTTGCTCGCCGTGCTGCGGCTGCTCTGGGGCAAGCCTTTGCCCGGCAAGCGCGGACCGCGGCCCAAGCTCGTGCTCGCTGACATCGTGAGCGCGGCGATCGCACTGGCCGACGCCGAGGGCCTGAGTGCACTGACCACGCGGCGCATCGCCGATGAGCTCGGCATCTCCCCGATGTCCCTGTACACGTACGTGCCGGGCAAAGATGAGCTCCTGGATCTGATGCTCGACGCCATCCACGGCGAGCTCAGGGCGCCGCGCGGCAAGACCTGGCGGGCCAAGCTCAAAGATGTGGCCCGCCAGAACTGGGAGCTGGCGGCGCGGCACCCGTGGATGCTCGAGCTCACCACCCATCGCCCGGTGCTCGGCCCCAACGTGCTCGGCAAATACGACCGTGAGCTCTCTGCGCTGCACGGGCTCGGCCTGAGCGAGCTGGAGATGGACCGCGCATTGAGCTTGGTGCTCGACTATGTGTCGGGGGCCGTACGCGGTGCCGCACGGGAACGCTGGGTCAAGCAGCGCACCGGCAAGAGCGACGCCGAGTGGTGGGACGAGGTCCGGCCGTTCCTGGAGCAGGTGCTGCGGCGCGAGGGCGCCCGATATCCCGTCGCCTCACAGGTGGGCTCCGTCGTGGGACAGGAGTACGGCGCCGTCCACGATCCAGCCGGCGCGTTCGCGTTTGGCCTGGAGCGCGTGCTGGACGGCCTCGCAAGCTTCATCGAACAGCGCACCGGCAGGCGCTAGCGCCTTAGTGCGGGTGCTGGTGCTGGTGCTCGATGACGATGTGCTGCCGAGTTCGAATTGCTGTCGCTGTTGCTGCTCGAGCCCACTGCCGTGAACAGCCCGGTGTTTTTCAAGCGTCGGTTGTCGTCATGTGCGGCCTTGACCAGCGGAAAGCTCGCCGCGATCGAGGTAGCCTAAGTCGCCGGCCTTGGGCGGCGTGCCGCTGGCTATGGCTTTGGCGACCTTGAATAGCGTGACCACGCGCGGCGAATTCACCTTCAGGTAGGTGGCCGATTCGGCGGTCACTTCGCCTCCGTTGTCTCCAAGCCATGCTTTCCAGTCGGGTTTGTAGTGCTCCCGGAGCGTCGCGCGATCTTTGGTGACAGGGGCGCGACACCCATGGGGCACCCTAACCTACTCGAGCCACCGACCTGCCGCTCGCGTCATCATCTCCCAGGTGCGCCCGCCGCTGGCGCGCACGTGCGCGAGCAACGATTCCTGCTCGCCTTTTCGGGACCACAAGCGACCACTGGTGTCCACGAGCAGCGTAGGCTCCTCGTCTTTCAACAGGCACCAGAAGAAGTAACCGGGGCTGTCGTAGAGCTTCGGGCCTGCCCAGCTACCGAATGCTTCGGCGGCGCCGGGAAAATGACGGCGGTACTCGCGGTCGCCACCACCCATGCCCGAGGTGTCGGCGATTTCCATGAGCGCCGTCCATCTAGGGCGATGCAACGCGGTGGCCTGCAAGAAGGCGCTGATGAAACGATAACTCCAGAGTTGCGCGGTTTCATTGGCGCTCGGCGCTTCGGGGTGCCAATTCAAAGCCTCATCCACTTGCTCGAGCATCCCTCCAAACCCTTCCTCACCCAGGCGGCGAGGCCACTCGTCGCGCCCAAAAGTGAGTGAGCCGACTTGCAAGCTCCCACGAAGGTTGAGAAGCAGGACTGAGGCCCCCCGTTTGTCCAACAAGGCGCGCACATCGTACTGACCGCCGCCTGGGTGAAGCTCGGCAATGCACGTTAGCTTGGAGCTATGGCGACGAAAGACCACTGTCAAAAAGCGCCACGCTACTGCAATCGAAAGCCGGTTCATCGGACCAGTCTACTCGACAACCGGCAGAGGGGGCTCGAGTTCTCCCCCACGTGGGCGGAGGTGGTGCATGGGGGGCGGGCACGAACGGAGACGCCCGGTGTTACTCTTCACGTGTGCAACGACTCGCCGCTTCGCCAAGCAACTGCAGTGCCCGGCGCAAGCACTGCTGAAGCGACCACTCAGCGCTCGCGGTGGGCCGCACGCGGTCAATCGCTTCACGCGCGTCGCTCGCTCGAAACCCGAGCCCGCAAAGCGCCTGGAAAACCCGCGCCCAAAAGCCCGCCACCCGCGGGCTCGAAGGCTCGCCATAGTTCGAGCCATCGGCATGTTGAAAGCGAAGACCCGTAGTAAACTCACCGCTTCACCCCCATGGGGGCGGAGCTCGAGCCGCTGCGCATCGCAACTTGCATGCGTCGAGCCATCGCGAGCAAGGGCGCGTCGTCGGAGCCGGTCCGCGGCTTCGCGAAACACGGCGAGCGTTTCGGGTCGGACGTCTAAGTGGAGGGCGTGCTTTTGGGCCTTTCCGATCGTCGGGTTCGGCTCCGCGTGGGAGGGCGCACACCATCCGTTCGATTTCGCGGAGCGTGCGGCGGTGCGCAGCGGAGAGCCACTGGCGTTCGGTCTCAGGTGTGGCAACGCGGGTGAGCTCACGCACTGCGGTCCAGTAGAGTGTCCGGTTTCGAGGGCCTGGGCGAGTGCGGGCAAGTCTTGGAGAGCGCGAGCCACGCGCAGGCGTTCTTCGGTGACGCGAGGGGTGTGGCCCAGCACGCGTTCGGAGTACTCCGCGAAACTGGCGATGCCGAGCAGCCGGTTCGCCTGCGTTCGATAGGCCACCATCAACCAGTGAGTTTCGTGCCGGTCGAGCTTGGCTCGTGTGAGGGCGACGTTCAGCAGTTCTTCGTGCGCGTTGGGCTTGGAGAACGTTCGAGATTTCACGAGCTTCACCCCATGACGCCGCGCTGACCAGGTACGGCAGCACCAGGCGCCGGGACGAAATGTCCGCAAAATCAGCAACACTGATCCACGTTCACGCATCGATATCCCCACGCCTCCGACGCGAGGGGGTGTCCCAGCACGCGCTCGGAGTATTCGGCGCAGCTGGCGATCCCGGACAGCCGGTTCACCTGCGTTCGATGAGCCACGATCAGCCAGTGCACGCCAGAACGGGCAGCTGGAATGTAGAGCAAGTCCGCTAGATAGAAGCGACTTCTGTACTGCGAGAAAATTCCGCTAGAAAGAGATGGGAGTGCTCGTTACCGTCCCCGGCGTTCGGGTGTGAGTCACCACGAAACAGGAGTCTGAGGATGAAACCTTGGGAAGCACTGAGAATTGGCGGACTGGCAGCGTTTACAGCTTTGGCGGGACTCGTCGGGTGCAGTGGCAGCGACCCGGCGCCGACACCTAGCGAGTCGGAGGAGCCGAGCGCGCCGGTAGATCGCGATGCGAGGACAGGTGCTGGGGCCGCTGCAAAACCCGGAGTCATAGTGGGCGGTGGGCCGCTGGATGCGACGCGCTTGAGGCGCGCCTTTCCAGAGGCGCGGATGCTGTTTCGCGACACCAGGGTGCAACGCATTTACGGAGTGCTCGCGCGGGGAGCCACTCCCGATGAGGCCGCCGAAAGCTTTCGCCAGAAGGGGGCCAAAGCGCTAGGTGTTCAGCCCGAAGAGCTCGTGCCTGCGGCCGGTGCTCCCAGCGTCCACCGGTCGGGTTCGGCGCTGCTCGACCCGCAGCGGCGACAGTCCGCGGGCGCACGGGGGGTTGGCCTGATGTTCGATCCCGACTCGGGCGACTACAAGTATCGGCTCTACGCGTTTCGGCAGCGGCGGCATGGGTACGCGGTGTTCGGGGGTGAGCTCAGAGCCCTGGTGCGGGTCGGCGGAAAAAACCCGGTGGTTTGGGTCAATGCGGATCTGCGCCCGGTGGGAGACTTCGTGCCCCCAACCAACCTGCAGACGCCCGCGGTCGACGAAGACAAGGCGTTGGCTTCGCTGCGCGGTGCTAGCGCGCTTGCCCAGGCGGGTTCCGCGCCCAAGGCGCTCACGAACTTCAGCGCACCCAAGCTGGTCGTGTTCGCGGGGGTGGGACAACAGCTCGTGTCGCCGAGGATGGCGATCGAGTTCACTGCTCAGGAGCTCGATGGTCCGCGGAGCTGGAGCTTCGTGGCCGATGCCAGCACGGGCGATGTGCTGCACGTCGAGAGCAAGGTTCACTTCGACATCCAGGGCAGCGTCCAGGCGGAAGTCGCCACCGGGGTTTCGGCTCTAGAGTGCAGCCCATTGGGGATCGAACCGCTCGCGTATGCCCGCGTGAGCTCGCCGGTGGGAGACGCCGTGGCCGATCGAAGCGGCAACTTCACGATCATCGAATCGGGCAGCGGACCCGTCACCGTCACGTCCGGCGTCGCTGGCGAATACTTCCAGGTGGTCGACGCCAGGGGAACCACGAATTCGCTCTCGCTGGAGGTGACCCCGCCGGGGCCCGCGAACTTCCTCCATGAAGATCCCGAGACGCCGCCGGAGTTGGTGCTCGCGCAGCTCAGCGCCTACAAGCATGCCAACGATATCCGCGACATGCTGCTCCAGCATGTGCCCGACTATCCGACGATTGCCGATGAAAAGAGCTTTCTGATCAACGTGAACCGTGAGGGCAGTCACCCCATGGACACCTGCTTTGGCACGGGTGGTTGGTACGATGGCGACCGCAAGCCGGCGAGCATCAACTTTTGCCAGCGCAACGACAATCACACCAATGCAGCGTTCGGCAGCATCGTGCACCACGAGTTTGGCCATCACATCGTCGACATGGGGCTCAGTGGTCAGGCTCAGTACGGCGAAGGCATGGCGGACACGATCGCCATGCTCTACGCGAAAGATCCGCGCATTGGCATTGGATACAACTTCGATTGCGGGCAGGCGCTCCGCCATGCGGATCGTCATTGCGACTACGACCCGGACGAGTGCTCGTCGTGCGGTCCGGGGATCTACGATTGTGGCGCGCTGCTCTCGGGGACCATCTGGGATATCTGGCAGTTGCTGGATGCCACGCAGCCCAACGCCGACGACATCATTCGATCGCTGGTGTTCGCCTCCATCCCGATGCACAGCGGTATCGGCATCGACCCGTCCATCGCCATCGACCTGTTGACGCTGGACGACGACGATGGCCTTTTGGAAAACGGCACCCCACACTACGCCGAGATTTGCCAGGGTTTCGCCATGCACGCGATGAGCTGTCCACCCCTGGAGGACGGCTTGGTGGTGCAGGGAGCGAGCTACGAGGTCGAAGGGCCCAGCGACGGACCTTTCGAGCCCGCGAGTGTCGAGTACACGCTCCACAATCTGGGGCCCGAGTCGACGCTGGCCTACTCGGTGTCGGTCGTGCCAAGCGTCCCCTGGCTGAACGTGGACAGCGGCACCGGCAGCATCCCGCTTTCAGGGCAAGCGACGGTCAGCGTGTCGATCGATCAGGCCGAGGCGGCGTTGCTGCCGAATGGCAGATACAGCGCGACCCTCGAGTTCGTCGAGCAGGGCGCCGGCGGCAAGACCGTGACCCGCGATGTGAGCCTGCGAGTCGGCGTGCCAAATGCGGTGCAGATCTTCGACTTCGCCGATGGTTTGCAGGGGTTCGTGATCGACGATGAGGTCGAGAACATCTGGCACTGGTCGACAGACTGTGCCGACGACCTGCCGGGGCACTCGGCACCCGGGAGTCTTTACTACGGGCGGGCAGCAATGTGCGACCACTCCACGGGAGCGCCCAACCGCCACACCGTGACCTCGCCCGAAATCACGATTGAGAACTCCTCGATCGTCGACCTGGGCTTCGTTTACACCCTGGAGACGGAGCAGCACGGCGATGACTTCTTGGAGGTGCTGGTGTCGGTGGACGGTGGACCGTTCCAAGTCGTGGCCAGCAATGTGGGTCAAGGCGTCTTCATCGAAGAGACGCGCGCCTGGAAAAACTTGCGTTTCGAACTCTCCGACCTGATGCCCGGAGGGCCCGCCAACATCCGGCTGCAATTCGCGTTCGACGCCGGCAGCCCAGGCGACAACAACCGGCCTGGCTTTGCGGTAGACGACGTGACTGTTTATGCCAACCCGCCGTCGCCTTCACAGGGCGTTTTGGTGCCCGCCTTGATCGAAGCGGAGGACTACGTGCGCTACTTCGACACGACGCCCGGCAACCAAGGGGGCGGTTGCGACACGGGTGACGACGTGGACAAGGAGCCGACCGGCGATAGCGCGGGCGGAGGCTGCAACGTCGGTTGGATCGATGCGGGCGAATGGCTGGAGTACGACATCTCGGTGCAGAGCCCGAATACGTTCGACATCGTGACCCGGGTCGCAGCACAGAATGCTGGCAAGAGCTTCCGGATCGAGATCGACGGAGTCGACGTGAGCGGACCCTTGAGCGTTCCGGCCAACGGCTGGCAGAGCTACTCCGACGTGGTGGTACCCGGTGTATCGCTGAACGCGGGAGAGCACGTGGTGCGGGTGGTCATGATCACCAACTACATGAACGTCAACTACCTGGACTTCCGGCTTGCTGGTAGCGAGCCGTTGTGTGGCAACGGGGTTTGCGATGTCGAGGAAGATTGCCTGAATTGTGCGCAAGACTGCAGTTGTGCGGGTGTTTCGCTGCCTTCTTTGATCGAAGCGGAGGACTACGTGCGCTACTTCGACACGACGCCGGGCAACGAAGGGGGCGGTTGCGACACGGGTGACGACGTGGACAAGGAGCCGACCGGCGATAGCGCGGGCGGAGGCTGCAACGTCGGTTGGATCGATGCGGGCGAATGGCTGGAGTACGACGTCTCGGTGCAAAGTCCGAATACGTTCGACATCGTGGCCCGGGTTGCAGCACAGAATGCTGGCAGGAGCTTCCGGATCGAGATCGACGGGGTCGACGTGAGCGGAACCTTGAGCGTTCCGGCCAACGGCTGGCAGAGCTACTCCGACGTGGTCGTACCCGGCATCTCACTGAGCGCGGGAGAGCACGTGGTGCGGGTGGTCATGCTCACCCCCTACATGAACTTCAACTACCTCGACTTCCGGCTGACGGGCGGCGGGTCAGCGTGCGGAGACGGCGTGTGTAGCGCCACCGAAGACTGCCTGAGCTGTGCCCAAGATTGTGGTGAATGCTCGGGAGCCTGCACTTGCCCTCGCGGCTGCGACGCGGTCCAAACCGCCAGCGTGCCGTTCTGGCGGGACGGGGCGGTCGATGCCTGCTACTTCCTGAGCGGCAGCGCCGGCAGCTACCTCAACAGCTGGAACATGGAGCAAGTGACCCTGAACGGAACGAACGCCACGAACTTCTGGTTGGGGTCGGGCAGCTATCCGGCGCCGATCAACGGTGGCTACTATCTGTACCTTCGTGGCTCCTTTCCCTGGTCGCACGCAGAGGTCTACTGACGGAGGTCTTCGATTCGGGCGGGCCGCCGACACTACTGGCGCGCTCCGCCCGGCTCCGCCATGCGTCGGTGGGCTTCGGCGAGCGTTGCCGACGGTGTGACGTGTGACATGGCGGCGCGTAGCTTGTTCTGCCAGCCCGTGATCACTTCACCCTGGCCCTGCATCATCGCTTCGAAGCCGAGCCTGGCGACTTCGTCTGGAGCCTGTTTCTTGCCGGTGGCGACACGCGTGTCTTCCATCTCGGCCCGCTCGAAGAAGTCGGTTTCGGTGGCGCCCGGCATCAGACAAGTCACGGTCACGCCGGAGTTCTTCAACTCCGCACGCAGCGCGTAAGCGAACGAATCGAGAAATGCCTTGGTTCCGTTGTAGACCGCTTGGTAGGTACCCGGCATGAACCCGGCAATCGAGCCGGTGATCAAGACGCGACCCTCACCGCGACGCCCCATCTCTCGGACGACGTTCTGGACCAGGTACACGGTACCGGTGACGTTCGTGTCGATGACGTGACGTATTGCACCGAAGTCTTGGTCCAGGAAGGCACCGCCGAGCCCTCTGCCGGCGTTGGCGAGCAGCGCGGCGACGGGACGACCGTTGACCGATGCCAAAAGTTCGTCGACTCCAGATAAAGTAGCCAGGTCGGCCTGAACTGGCGTCACCGAGCTGCCGATCGCGCGCAACTGCTCGGCCGCTTGGTGGATTTCGCGTTCATCGGCGGCGATAACCAGATCGAAGCTCGCTTCGGCGCAGCACCGCGCGAGCTCGTAGCCGATGCCCGTCGAGGCTCCGGTAACGATGGCAAGGGGACGTTGTTGAGTATTCACGATGGTACCTCCAGGGTTGCCTGCGGAACCGAGGAGGCGTGCAAGCGGCGTGCGAGCAGACTGCCGACGCCGAAATTCCCCGCAATTGACAAAAAGCAACGAGCCAGCGCGGTGTCGCCACGGAACGGTTGTTGCTTCGCGCCATCGTATGTTCCAGCACACCCAGTCCGCAGCGGGGATCTCCATCGTCGCAATCCTGATCTCGTGTGGCAAAGAGGATACTCCGCCCACGAACGTCGCGGCGCCCCCTGGAGCCGATAAGAAAGCGGAGACGAAGCTGCTCGAGAAAGGTGCCGAGCTGCTGCAGGACCTCAGTCCGGTTCGAGGGCTCGACCACTACTTGAACGGCTTCCATGTGATGAAGGACGACCCCTCACTACACATGGAAGCCCACCACTACTGCAAGGGGATGAACGAAGACTTCACTCAATGCGTGATCTTCGACGGCAACACGCCAGACTCGAACCTCGTTGGGATCGAGTACATCATCTCGGAGAAGCTCTTCGATTCACTCGCTGACGACGAAAAGCAGCTCTGGCATCCGCACAACTACGAGATCTTGTCGGGTCAACTGATACTTCCGGGCGTACCGGACATCGCCGAGAAGGCCGCGTTGGCGAAGAAGCTGAATAGCTATGGGAAAACGTGGCACGTTTGGGACACCGGTCACGCAGGGCATCCGGCGGCGCACGAGTTGCCGGTAGGGAGCCCGATGCTCGCCTGGTCCTACAATCGCGACGGCGAAGCGCCGGCATCGCTGGTGGAGGGCCGCGACGCTCGTATGCAAGTCGACACATCTCGAAAACGCGAGCAGCGTGCCGATCTCGCCGCGGCGGCCAAACCCCAAATGGGAACCGAAGCGTTGCAACGAAAACCTGGCGAGGGTGCCGCGAAGTAACGAATCAGCGGGGTAGCGACCAGAGATCGGCGCCATCAAACCACACGAGGCCATGTTCATCGGCATGGAGACCGACCCGATCCTCGAGCTGATGCAAGACAACGGTGCCGCCGCCGCCGAACCTTGGGTGCGCTTTGAGCTCTTCGGTGCTGTTGTCGACCCAATAGTACCACGCCGAGTCTCGCGTGAATGAGACGACATTTTCTTCTTCCAGCTCACTCGAGGATTCCCCTCCATCCAGAGGCATCGAGCGCAGCTTGAACCTTCTCGCAGTGGTATCGCCGTATTCCCCAACGTAGAGACGCCCTCCAGATACGAACAAGGCACCGACGGCGACGTGGGTGGCCTCGCTGATTTCGCGAGGACTTCCGCCGGTAATCGGCACCTCGAGGATTCTCGAGGGATCGCCAGACGCTAGATAGTACACGTTGTCTCCCGCTTGGTGCGGCAGACCGAGACCGATGCCTTGCACGATTGCGGTAGGCTCCGTCCCGTCGAGGCCGACGCGAGCTAGCGCGCCCGCGCTGCCGTCGAGGCGGGCGGAGGTGAATACCGCCTGATCGTTGCTTATAGTCAATCCAGTGAGGAATCGAACGCCACCATCTGGCATCAGAGTGTCGCACACCCGTGTCGGCTCTGCTTGGCCATCATCGAGTCGATTGAGGCCCGAAGCGCTGCCCCAATAGAGGGTGCGGTCAATCACGCGCAGCGGAGTACTGAACTCGTTCGCATTGGCTACTACGCTGGGTTCGCCGCCACTACGAGATACGGAGTAGATGTCGTGCGTGACATTGTCGATCCACCACACGCTGGTCTCGTTCGCCACCAAGTGCCTGATCTGGTAGGGGCTACCATCCCAACTGGCGATCAATTGCGCCTTCCCGGTGGGCAGTGGAAGCCCCGGCTGGGTCGCCTCTTCCGATTCGGGTGAACTACATGCGAGCAAGGTGATTGGAGCGATTGCCAGGACCAATCGATGCACAGTACATGAAGCAACGCACATCAGTTGGGTTCACTAAGCGGTCAGCCGTGGTTTGTCCCTGCAATCTCCCACATGTTCTCACAGATGCCGTGGTTCAGTACCGACCGCCGAAGTCGGGGATGACCGCCTCGGCCTTGGGGTTGCGTGGGTGTGCGCGGTTCGAGGCGGGCGCTGCCGACCGCGGTTGCTTGTGGCTGGGGCTGCTGCTTGCCGGTGATGGGGTGGGTGCTGCCGTGGCCGCAGGGGTGTCTTCGAGAGGAAGCTCGTTGACATCGACGACTTCGAGAGACTCTTCGCCGAGCGGGGTCTTGCCGGGTTCGGCGGCGCAGCGCCCAGCAGCCGACGGTAGCGGTTCCGCTCTTTGGGAGAGCGAGTGGCTGGCCAGCGCCCAACCGGCGAGCGATGCGAGGACCAAACCGCTCAGGGCCGCGCCCAGATGCCAGCGGGGCCGGGCGTTGCTGGCATCGAAAACGACCTCGGTGGTGATGCTCACGGGACCGGTGCTGCTCGGTCCATCGATCACGGGGTACAGGGCCGAGCGGTTCGTGCGCGAACCATGGCGTAGGATCTTGCGGAGCGCTGCGGTGAGGATGCGCACGTTCCGGGGGCGCTCTTCAGCGGGCTTCTTCAAGCAACGCAGCACCAAGTCGTCGAAGGCGCGTGGCAGGCCCGGGCAAACCTCGCTGGGTCGGCGCGGCTCCGTGTGTAAAATGTGTGCGTACACTTCGGTGATGGATTGGCCCGCGAAAGGTAATGTGCCCGTCGCCAGCCGATACAGCACGACACCCAGGCTCCAGACATCGGCGCGGGCGTCGATGGTACTGCAACCCAGGAGCTGTTCGGGCGCCATGTAGTTGGGCGAGCCAATAGCGACCTGAGGTTGAGTCAAACGCGACAGCGAAGCATCGGCCTGTTTCGAGATGCCGAAGTCGAGGAGCTTGATGGTTTCGAGCCCGCGTTGCGCGTGCATCAGGAATAAGTTCTCAGGCTTCAAGTCACGGTGGACGATACCTTTCCGGTGCGCTTGGTCGAGTCCCGCGGCCGCTTGGAGCACGTAGCGAATGGCTTCGTCGAGCGGAAAAGGGCCGGTGCGCTCCAGACGAGCTTGCAGGTCTTCGCCTTCGAGGTGCTCCATGACCATGAACGGGCCGACACCTTCCAGATGCCCCACGTCGAGCACTCTCACGATATGTTCGCTGTTCAGCTGCGCGATGGTTTTCGCCTCGCGAGCAAAGCGTTCCGCGACCTCCGGCTCGAGCGCGAGCTCGCGGCGCAAGAACTTGATCGCGACAAGATGCTCCAGTATCAAATGCTCGGCCGCATACACTTGGCCCATGCCCCCCGCGCCGAGCGGCGCCTGGATGCGGTACTTTTCGTTGATGACGCGCCCGACCAACGGATCAGGCGAGTCGCTGACAACTACAGTCGACATCATTGTTCCAACTATTTGCACTGCGCCCGCGTCATGAAAGCGCCAATTGGGCACTTCACCCGTGCACGCCCGTCACGAATCTCGAAATACAGGCGTTTTCCTGCACATTCGGGGCGTCTCTACCGCAGTGCCAAGGGTTTTCGCTCCGGTCGTGGTCGCGCACGCGGACCAGACCCATTAGCCGCACTCTGGAGCATCCCCGCACAGTTGGCTGCCGGTGCAGTATCCGAATTCGCAGCTTTGGTGGGAAGCAGATCGAGAACCCAGTCCCGCGAACCCAAACACGACCGTGAACACGAGCCCCAGCACGTGCGCGGGGCGTGGGCGCCATCCCGATGGTCGTCGTTGCATTCCAAGCCTCGCAGCCTGACTTACCCCCGCGCTACGAGCTCCCCGCGGAGGTTCACGGGGGGTAGCTCATGATGATAACCTACTCCCCTATGCAATGGAAAAATATCGCATTGGTTCTGATGGGGGTGATTGTGGGGTGCGCGGGCGGAGCGGCCAGCTCCGCGGTGGCCAAGCACCCGCCGACAGTGCCCCGCTTTCAGCACATGTGTCTCGGCCCCAGCATGTCGATCGGCGGCATCAATGAAGACGTCGAAGAGGCGGGAGCCGCCGGCTGGGAGCTCGTTGCGATGAGCGACGGCATCGTGTGCTTCAAGCGCCCCGTGTTCTAGCTCCGCGGCTTGTTGCGATCTCGCGCAGCGAAAAGCAGCACCAAAGCCAGCAGACCTCCGAGACCGGCCAACACTGTCGCCAGGGTCGGTACCATGAAATGCGTCGGGAACGTCTGAGTCACGATCCAGCGCCGGGCCCCCGCCAGTCCGAGCACATTGAAGACGCCGTGTACGGCGATGGGTACCAGGACCGAACCCGAATGCTGCCTCGCGACCCCCGCGGCCAGCCCAAGGCAAGTCGTGACCGTCACTCGAATGATGCCCTGACCGCCAGCTAGATCCCAATGCAAGAGCCCGAAGCCAACTCCGACGACGATGGTGGCCAATCCACCCTGGGCGAGCCAACGTGCAGCCGCACACGAGCAGGCGACCAGCGCCGAATCGTTCACGAGCTCGTCCGGCAGGCTCGGCGGCTCTTTACGCAGGGGCCACCAGGCAACCGTAGCTCGGCACAGCAGGCCCCAAATCGCGCCACGAAATAGAACCTCCTCGGCGACGGGCGCGACCACGACAGCCCAGAGCAAGACCATCACCAGAGGAGCCGAGGTCATGGCACGCCCCACTTCGCCTGCATTCTGGCGGACCAAATCCGCACCGCCTCGCCTGAGCTCTTCGAGCAGGGTGGGCAAAGCCAGGTAGACTGCGAGATAGCTCGATGCCACGAACAAGAGCGGACTCAAAGACACACCGAGCGCGATGGCTTTGCCGCCGGGCCAAACGAGCCCGAGCTCCCGCGGGGCCGACCGCCCCAGCATCAGAAACGCCGCGCCAGCTCCGATGCCGAGAGCCGTGAGCGTTACCAGAAGCAGATAGAGCTCCAGCGAAAGCTCGCGCGCCAGGGACCTGGGCAATGCAAGCGCAGCGTAGCGAGTCAGAAGCTGCTGCGCGGCAAGCCAAATGACGGCAACCACACACAGTCGCCCGAGCTGACCTTGACTCGCCCCGGGCGCATTCGACATGGCCGGACTCTACACCCGACGCCGCCGGTTCGCCTCAGACCGAGAGCGCGCGTAGCACGGGCGTGTGCGGGGACATTGGCTCGAGACAGTGACCGTCTGTTCTGGATGCCCCACCCACCTTTACCTCTGGCATCAACAAAGATCGGCCGCCAGTGCCTGGCGGTTCGGTCGTATCGGCCATCGCCGGCTCCTTCAGCTACTTTGCCCGGGCGTTGTCGCTAGAGCTGGCGCCCACGCGCGTGAACATCGTGTCACCCGGGTGGGTCGACACCCCCATGTTCGACGAGCTCGCAGGAGCTGCCAAGCTCGACTTGTTCGCTGACATGGCAGCCCGCTTGCCGGCGGGAAGAATCGCCACGCCCGCCGACATCGCCCCCGCCTATATCTACGCCATGCGAAGCGAATTCACGACGGGACAGACGCTTCACATCGACGGTGGCCACAGCCTGATCTGACCTCCCATTCCAGCGCGCTACTCGACGCTGACCTCGTGCGCGCCAGCTTCGATATCACAGTGCAAGTGATTGCTGTGCGCTTTGTCGCGGTTGGGGGTGATGAGATGGTTGCAGTAGCCCGCGCCGGCTATGGCGCAAGTGATGTTCCTGAGCTCGACCCCTTCGGTGTGCTCGTTGAGTACTCGGCTCTTGGGTCCGCACGGGGCTTCGCCCATCTTGCCCTGCCAGTCTTCTTCGACGTTCAACACGCGACCATCGGCAAGGTGAAAGGCCATGATGTCGATGCCAAGACCAAGGGCATGTTGGCTGAGCTGCTTGGGATTGCGCGCGGCGCGTTTGGCCGAGGTGCGACGCTTGGCAGGCTTGGCTGGCTTGGCGGGCTTGGGCGGCAGGGTCGAGTTGGGGCGATAGGCGTTGTTGACCACCACGCCGACGACTCCATGCTCGTTGAGCTGTTTGGCCATGTCGTCCAGGAGCAATACCAGCCGACAATCCATCAATCCGTAGACGCTTCGCGGTAGCTCGAATTTCACGCCTCGGAGCGGCCCGGTGACGCGCTGGGGCGCCGAAAGGTGAGGGGTCTTGCCGCGTCTCGGTTGAACGGGTTGAACGGATAGCTTCCGCCGACGGAGCTCGGCGTTGCAGGCGGCCGCGGTGAGGCTCGCGTAGTGTTTGGCCGGGGCAGGAGCATGGCGCTCACGTTCAGGGAGCGCCTCGCGGTAGCGCGGTGGAGGGGGTGCTGCCGCAGCGGCAGAGTGGAGGAGAGGGGGAGCAGGCGCACTGCTCGAGCTCGCTCGAGGGTGGGGTGCTCGTGCGCCGAGGTTCGCCGTGGGCGCGGGCGCATCGGCTGGAGACTCCTCGGCATTGCAGCTCACGAGCAGCGCCCACAGCAGCACGCGGCACAGTCGCGTTGGTGCACGCCAGCGCTGGCTCGTCTCGATATTGGGGCCGGTGGCGAGCGTCGACAACCCGGAGAGTCTACCATCCGGGCTCGGGCTCG
Organism: uncultured Myxococcales bacterium; assembly: GCA_965651135.1. Classification (GTDB taxonomy): domain Bacteria; phylum Myxococcota_A; class Polyangia; order Polyangiales; family Polyangiaceae; genus JAICQQ01. Next base: position 1,084 of record CBFGRJ010000141.1, on the reverse strand, counting down.
GGGCCCGCCTGGAGCTCGAGCTTCGTACTGCGTGTGTACCTCAGCAGCGATCGCTGCTAAGAGCCGAGCCGACATGGTGCGACTCCACCCGTGGCTGACCGCTCTCGTTTTTTGCGGTACGAGTTTGCTGACAGCGCAGGTGTTGGCTGAAGACAGGACGCACGACGGCTTGTACATTCGCTTTGGCACAGGCTTTGGGGCCTACGATGAGTATGCCAACACGGGTCGCACGCCCCTTTACGACGGACGTTTGCGGGCCACGTCGCGCGGCTTCGCCGTGGCCAGCGAGTTTGCGATGGGGGGCACGCCTTGGAAGGGCTTGGTGATTGGCGGCGGTATCTACTCGCTGGAGGTGTACACGAGCAGCGTCACCACCAACAAAGATGCGGAAGCGTCCGAACAAATCGGGAAAGCCCTCGAAGATACTGCGATCGAGTCACGTGACTTCAACATCGTAGGCCCATTCATCGATCGCTACTTCGCACCCGAATTGGGGTTACATGTTCAGGCAGCCCTGGGCGTAGCTACCCAGTACGGGTACACGGTGAACACCAGAAATCCAGACGACTCGGACTACAACCCAGTCGGAGTGGGTTTCATCCTAGGTCTGGGCTACGAGAGTTGGATCACCAGCGAATGGAGCCTAGGGATCTTGGCTCGTCTCGGGGCGGGAGCTCTGTTCGGCAAAGACGAAAATAAGGTGGTGTGGGCGCACTACATCATCTCTATGCCCACTTTTTTGATGACGGTGACCTATCACTAACTTGTCTTGCGCTCGGCCGCCTTGCGCTTGACCTTTTTCTTCTTCTTTTTCTTCTTTTTGACCGGCTCGGCTGGGGGCTTGGCCGCCTCGTCCTCGTCACGTTCGTCGTCACGCTCGTCCTCGTCGCCCTCGTCTTCGTCGCTGCGCTTCTCGTTGCTGCGCGATTCGAATTCGTCGTCGACGTCCGGATCGAACAACTTCGGCTTCTTTCGCGAGCTGCTGCGCCTGCGCGGGCGATCGTCGTCTTCGTCGTCGAGATCCTCGTCTTCGTCGTCGAGGTCCTCGTCGTCGAAATCGTCGTCCTCGTCCTCGTCCTCGTCC
>CBFGRJ010000140.1:0-16296 GCA_965651135.1 uncultured Myxococcales bacterium | reverse complement strand
CTCGAGCAGGTTGTCGACCGTCACCTGGTTTTCTTTGGCCCAGGCCTCGATCGCCTCCAGATCCACGACGACGAGCGCCACGTTGTAGGGCTTGTTGGCTCCATACAGCATCACGTTCAAGATGTAGCGCGAGAGCTTGAGCTGCTCTTCGAGGTGTGATGGCGCCACGTACTTGCCCGTTTCGAGCTTGTATTGCTCCTTGATACGGCCGGTGATGTACAAGAACCCGTCGCTGTCGAGATACCCCAGATCTCCAGTCCGAAACGATCCGTCCGGCAAGAGGACCTGCGCAGTCTCTTCCGGCCTGTTGTAGTAGCCCTGCATCACGTTCGGTCCGCTGATGATGATCTCGCCATTTTTCTCTTCGCCAGTCACCGACGTGTCGATGCGGATCGACACACCGGGAAGGGCTTTGCCCACGCTGCCGATCTTGCGGTTGCCGGGGTAGTTGGTGGTGGCCACAGGACTGGTTTCCGTCAACCCATAACCTTCGTACACGTCGATACCGAGCGCGTCGATGAATTGTGCCACTTCAGGGCTGAGCGCGGCGCTGCCACTGACCACGAAGCGCAACCGCCCCCCAAAGCGAGCGCGGACCTTCTTGAAGATGAGGGCGTTGGCCAGTGCGAGCCCCCACGACTCGAGCAGTGACAAGCTGCGGCCTTGGCTTTTCTTGGTTGCGCTTTGAATGGCTGAAAGGAACAGCTTCTTGATCAACGCCGGGCGCTCATCCATCTGCTTGTTCACGCGATCGTAGATGCGATTGAAAATGCGCGGCACCGCCACCAAGACTGACGGCTTGACCGCGGCCAGGTTGTCGACCAGCTTCGGAATCTCGTCGTTGATGGCCATTGCCGCGCCGAAGCTGATGAACGTGTAAAGCTCGGCGGTCTGCCCATAAGAGTGGGCCCAAGGCAAGAAGCAGAGCGCGCGATCGTTCGCGTCGAAGTGGAAACGGCTGCCCGACGCCACGACGTTGCTGCAGAAGTTCTTGTGGGTCAGAATCACGCCCTTGGGGTTGCCGGTGGTGCCCGACGTGTAGATCAGCGCCGCGACGTCCTCGCCCTTGACGTCGCCCACGGGCACCGGTGCTTTCGCACCCGCTGCCTGAAGGGCCGCGAACGAGCTCGGGTCGCTCGCCGGCAAATCGATGCCGATGACCCGTTCGACGTTCGGCACGCGTGCCGCGACCTGCTTCAGGCGGTCGTAGCAAGCCGCGCTCGCAAACACCACCTTCGACCCCGAATCCGACAGGATGTACTCCCACTCTTTTTCGGGTTGTGCGGGGTACATCGGTACGAATTGCGCTCCCAGCCCGTAGCTGGCGAAGCAGGCCGCCGCCCACTCCACGCAGTTGTCCGCGACGATGGCCACACGATCGCCCGCCCGAACCCCCAGGCTGGCCAGACCCCCTCGACAGTCGGCGACGAGCTTGCGAAAATCGCCGTAGCTGAGCCACTTCCAGGAGCCGTCGGGCTGTTTCGTCCCGAACATGTCATTGTTCTTGAATTTATCGGCACTCTGCTCCAGAAGTTCGGCAAGTGATTCAAAGCTCTGCGCCATGCGGTCCAGCCTCGTCGTGGGGTACGATACCTCTATGTGAGCCTCTTGATGAGGGGCGAGCAAGATAGGTTGTCCGAAGCTCCGGGGTCAATCCTCAGCTCAAATTCATGCAAAACTTCGCGATTGTTAGCTTCGGTTGCCAAATGAACCAGCACGATTCCGACCGCATGGCGGAGGTGCTGAAGCGCGCGGGATACCGGCAGGTCGAAGACCTCGATCGAGCCCAAGTGATCTTGCTCAATACCTGCAGCGTTCGCGACAAAGCCGAGCACAAGCTGCGCAGCGAAGTCGGTCGCCTCGGAGTGCTGAAGCGCGCCAGGGCGGACGTGGTGATTGGAGTGGCGGGTTGCGTCGCGCAGCAAGAGGGGGAGCGGCTCCTCAAGCAGCTCCCGCAGATAGACCTGATGATCGGTCCGGACAACATCCCCGAGCTACCCGAGCTTTTGGCGGCGCAAAAGGCCGGCGGCACGCCCGTCGTGCGCACCGAGTTCGACCTCGATCGGCCCAATTTTTTGGCGCACGCGCTGCTCGACGGCGATGGCGATGCGGCACCGAGCGCCCCTATGGCAGCCACGGCTTTCGTCACCGTGATGAAAGGGTGCAACGAGCGTTGCTCCTTCTGTATCGTGCCACACACGCGCGGGCCCGAACGGTATCGCCCCTCCGGCGAAATCTTGGACGAGATCGAGCGCCTGGCTCGGGCCGGCGTGCGCGAGGTGACGCTCCTGGGTCAAACCGTCAACAGCTATGCGGATCCCAGCCGCCGCCTGCCTGTCCCCGCCGACTCGAGCGCCGACCAGACCCAAAAAGCAGCGTGGAAGCACACGAAAAGCGACCGGGCGCGGCTCGACGAAAGCGAGTTTTCGGCCCTGTTGCGCGCCATCGCCGAGCGAGCGCCTTCGCTGGCACGCCTGCGCTACACCAGTCCCCATCCGCGGCACCTCACTCGTTCGCTGATTCGCGCACACCAAGATCTGCCGGTCCTGGCGCGTCACGTCCACATGCCCGTGCAATCAGGCTCAGATCGCGTGCTCAAGCGAATGATCCGACGCTACTCCGTGGCGGAGTACGTCGAGCGCGTCGAAGCGCTCGAACAGGCCGTGCCGGGGCTGACGCTGTCTACCGACATCATCGTCGGCTTCCCCGGAGAGACTCGCGGCGACTTCGAGCAGACGCTGGCTTTGGTCGAACGGGTCGGTTTCGTCGGAGTGTTCGGTTTCAAGTATTCGCCCCGGCCCTTCACGCCGGCGCTCAAGCTCGGCGACGACGTGGACGAGGCAGAGAAGAGCCGTCGGCTGGCCGAGCTCTTCGAGCTGAGCAACACGCTGCGCCAACGACACCTGGCTAGTCTCGTCGGCAGCGAACAGCTGGTCTTGGTCGAGGGACGCGGCAAGGGGGAGCACTGGAGCGGCCGCACCGAGCGCAACGAAATCGTCCATTTTTCGGGCGAGGGCGAGCTCGGTCGCCAGTTGGTGCGCGTGCGCATCACGCAGGCCAACAAAAACTCGTTGTTCGCAGTCCTGGTTGCCCCGCACGCAGAAGCGCCGCCCGGCTCGAGCAAAGGTCCGCGTAGGCTACCGGTGCTCAGCGTATGAACCGCCTGGTCGAGTTCGCAGGGGTACGGCCCCGCGTGGGCAGCGGCGTATTCATCGCCGATACCGCCCGCGTCATCGGCAAGGTCGAGCTCGAGGACGACGTGAGCATTTGGTATGGGGCCATTCTGCGCGGTGACGTCGGCAGCATCCGGGTCGGTCAGAAAAGCAACATTCAAGATTTGGCCTGCCTGCACATGACCGGCGGCGTTTCCAATGTCGTGGTCGGCGCCGAGGTGACGGTAGGGCACGGCGCCATCATTCACGGAGCCAGCGTGGGCGACGGTGCGCTGATCGGAATGGGCAGCATCTTGCTGGACAATGCCGAAATCGGGGCAGAGTCGATCGTGGGTGCCGGCGCGGTGGTGACGGCCGGCACGAAGATCCCTCCGCGCAGCCTGGTTCTCGGCAGCCCCGCGCGCGTGGTGCGCACGCTTTCTGCGGGGGAGTATCAGCAGGGGCGCGGCGGCGCGTTCGTCTACCTAGAGCTCGCGCAGCGTTTCGCCAAAAGCAACGGCTGAGCGCCGTGATAGCGATCACCGCAAGAGGACGCGTAGGTCGCAGAGAATACGCCGTAAACCCTCGGCGAGCTCTGCGGTGGGTCATCCCACGTCAGCAAGTGATCGACAGGGCTCAGCCGCCGCCGACGAAGTGCACGATTTCGATGATGTCATCGGCCGCAAGTGCCGTCGAAGCGTGCTCGGCTCGGGGAACGACGCGCCGATTGCGCTCGACGGCCACCGGCCCTTGGTTGAGGCCGAGATGTTCGATCAGGCCACGCACAGTCAGCGCATCCGGCACATCGCGGGGTTCGCCATTTACCGTTAGTCGCATGTTGTGCGACCATAGGCCAGAGTCGGGTCACCTTCAAGCATCTACCGTAGCCGTGCGAAATCATACGCTCCGCGGGCAAAGCCCCAGCGAAGCTCGCCGTCCAGGCGACAAACCCGCGCAACCTCGGCCGATCTTGCAGAAAATCGCGAACTTTGCGCACCGAGCGGTCACGCCTGTACAATAGCGTGCAGCCATGAAGTGGTTCGGCTGGATCTGCGCGCTTTTGTGCGCCACGGCTGCTGGTGCCACCGTAACCGGCTTTGTGGCATTTCAGTACTTCGTCGGCTCGCGCGCCGCGCTGCCGGGCACGCTGGTGTGGGGGCATCGTTATGATCCCGCGGTCCACGGCGAGCCGGGCGCCTGGCTCGAGCTTCGCCAACGCCAGCTCGCGAGCCACCGGCTTTACCTGAAAGCGTCGGACTCCGTGCAGGAGTACTCGCTGGCCGAGCTCGGCATCGAGCTCGACGTGCCGGCGGCGCTGTCAGCGCTGTCGGAAACGGCGCACCAGGGCAGCACCTGGGAAAGGCTCGTGCGCGCTTTGACGGCCAAGCGCGGTTTGTTGGTGCAGCCCATCGAATTCAGCTTCGATCGCGAGCGCGCTCGCGCAACCCTCGAGAAGCTCGCCGCCCACGTGTACCAGCCAGCGATCGACGCCAAGCTCGACTTGGCGAACCATCGCAGGGTAGAAAGCCAAAACGGTCGAGCCCTGGACATCCAAGGCACGCTCGACGCGTTGGAACAGGCTCTGCTCACCCCTCGAGAGCTCGAGCAAGGCGCTGTCGTCAGCCTACGCTACCTGGAGCTATTGCCCGCGGTCACCAGCGATATGATCGCAGACATCGACGTTTCCAAGGTGCTGGCCAGTTTCGAAACGAGCTTCAAGAACAAGGCGGGCATGCGCGCGCTCAACATTCGAAAGGCCGCCGAGTACCTGGATGGAACCATTTTGGCGCCGGGCGCCACGTTGAGCTTCAACGATGTGGTGGGTCCCCGCGAGGAGCATCGCGGATTCGTGTGGGCTCCGGTGATCGTCAACGACGAGATGGAGCCCGGCGTCGGGGGCGGAGTGTGTCAAGTGGCCACCACCTTGCACGCTGCGGCTGTCTACGGCTTGCTCGAGGTGATCGAACGCCGCAGCCACAGTCGACCGAGCGGCTACGCACCGCTTGGACTGGACGCCGCCGTGATCTACGGCAAGGTGAATCTAAAGCTTAGAAACCCCTACGACACAGCGCTCATGATCCATGCTCACCTTCCCGGCAATGACCTGATTCGCATCGAATTTTTGGGTCGCGAGCCCCCGGGAAAGGTTCAGCACACGTACGCCGTGATCGAAAAACACGACTTCGTGCGCCGTGTCTCGCAGAAGTCGTTTCTGGAGGCGGGGACCCACGAAAGGCGCCAGCGCGGCGGCTTCGGTTATGACATCCTCAGCATCGTCCACATCGAGTACCCCGACGGGCGTGAAGCGCGACGCACGTACAAGAGCAAGTACTACCCCGTGCCGGAAGTGTACTGGGTCGCCGAAGGCAGCGATTTGAGTGAGCTGCCGGAGCTGCCCGAGGGAGCCACGCATACCGAGCACAGCGACGATATGTCACTGGGTGACATGGCAGGGTCCGAGCACACGAGCGGCGTATAGCGCCCGGACCCATTCGAATTTTCGCGCCAGCCTGTGCTGGCTGTGGGCCCCGGGGAGCCGATGTGCCACCACCAAGCGCGGTTGGCGGATACATCGCGGTGAATCACTCTTGCACACCCCTTCACTTTTGCCTGTGCGTGCGAGAAAGCGCTGGCAAGGAGCCACACCAGTGTTAGGGAAGAGGCGTCCGCATCATCAGGGAGCTCCCGGGTACCATTCGTCCAAGGACTACGAACGTCGTGCACCAGCTTTTCACTCCCCAGCTCGTCGCGGTGTGCTTGTCAGGACTACTGTCGTGCGCGTGCGGGGGCGTCGAAACCGACGTCGACTTCACCGATCCAGTTCCTGGGGCCACCCAAGCAACAACCTCCAGCGACTCATCGGGTGCGGGTGGCGCGGCGGCGACGGCAACCAGCGGCTCACAAGCCTCGAGTGGGCAGGGCGGCTCGAGTGGGACGGAAGGGGCGACGACGAGCTCGAGCTCGATGACGGCCACCGCTACGACAGGCGATCAGTCGTCGACCACCCAGGGCGCAGGAGGCTTGACGAGCTCAACCTCTACGGAAGCCACTGCAACGATGACGACGGTGACTAGCACTAGCTCGGCCGGAGGCACGAGCAGCACGGACGGCAACGACAGCACCGGCGGTACAGGGGGAACGGGCGGTGCCTCGGGCACCGGCGGCTCCGGCGGAACTGACCCTGGCAACGATCCGGACTGCCCGGCTGAGCCGCCCTCGGACGGCGAGCGCTGCAGCTCGCTCCTGCGTAACGTCAGCTGTTCGTATGACGGCGTGACCTGCAGCTGCAGCGGGCTGACTGGGTTTCGGTCCTGGAGCTGCGATTCAGAAAATGACCCTGGCGATCCGTTCGGGGGTAATGTTTTTGGCGGCAGCGCCTTTGGTGGAAGGGGCTAAGGGCCTCCTTTGCATAGCGCCGGAGCGCGTTTCGACCGAACCGGCGGCTCGCTATCGCGCTCTTCGGCTTGATTTCCCGCGCCGAGGCGATAGACACCGGCTCGTGGGTACCCGCCGCACCACCGCATGCATGGCGCTGTTTGCCGGCTCTCTCGGCGGCTGCAAGCAGCCCAGCGCCGACGCGAAGACCGAGCCCGTCCCCTCGGCCTCTGCGGCCCAGCCCGCCCTGGCAGCGTCCGTGCACAGCGCTCCCATGTCCAGCATCGTCGTGGATCACGGCGAGCTCGACACGGTCGCGCCCACCAGCTCTCCCAAGCTCGTCGCGACCACGATTGCAACGACCATCTACAAGCTACCGAACAGGGATTCCCGGCGCCTGGGCTACATCAGGCTGGGCGGCACGGTGCCGCGCGATCCAAATCCCGTGCCCGGCAAGGGTTGCAAGAAGGAATGGTATCGAGTTTACCCGATGGGCCACGTCTGCACCGACGATGCGACCATCGATCTGAATGATCCTCTGGTGCGCGCCACGACCAAGCGGCCTGAGACCGACAAGCCGCTGCCCTACAGTTATGGGTTCGTGCGAGCGACCGCACCTCAGTACTTGAAAATCCCATCGAAGAAGCAGCAGCTCGCCAGCGAGTTCAAACTCGAAGAGCACCTGGCGTGGTTTGCAGAGCATCAAGCCGAAGTGCAGACCGTCATTCTCGGCGCGAACGACATACCCCTCGATGCGCGAGGCATCGCAGTGCCCGGCTTGAAGCACGCTCCCGGCTTCCGTCCGTCGACCGAACGCAGCACCAACGAGCTATTTTCGGGACTGCCCGGCGACGGCAAAATCCCCTTCTGGCTCGAGAACGGCCGCAGCATTCCGAACGTGTCGGGGTTCGAGGTGCCCGAATACGCCGTCTTCGCTGACCGAGTCAGGCGCAAAACCGGGCTTTCGTTCATCGACGCCTTCAATACGAAGAGCGAAGATATCCAGCGGCGTTTCGCGGTGACCGTCGACATGCGCCTGATCCCGACCACCAAAGTCAAACCGGATACGGGCTCTCCGTTTCATGGCATAGAAATTCCGGAGGGGATGCACTTGCCGTTTGCCTGGGTCAACAAGCGCGACAAGACGACCTACAAGTTGATCAAGGGTACGGACGAAGCGCGCCCCGCCGAGTCGATACCCCGCCGCGCAGTCGTGCCCCTGAGCGGCAGAGCACGAATCAAGGGCGGCAGGCGCTACTATCAGACTCTGAAGGACAAGACGCGCTGGCTTTTGGCCGACGATCTGAGCATCGTGGCCAAACCGCCCAAGTGGCCCAGCTATGCCGAGAAGGGCGACAAGTGGATGGACATCTCGATCCGTCAGCAGACCCTGGTGTTGTACGAGGGCAAGCGCCCCTGGTATGCGACCATGGTGTCCACGGGACGCGACCGCTTCGGCGATCCTGACAAAAGCTTGGCAACCCCCATGGGTGAATTCGAGCTACAGAGCAAACACATCGCCGCAGCCATGGACTCGGAAGAAAACTCGACCGTGTCCGGCGGCCAAAAGTCTCGTAAGCAAAGCCTGGATGCCGAGGGCCAGGCCACCGTCGAGCGCTTGAAGAAGGCGGTCGAAGCCGGACAAAAACTCAACGACGAGGACCAGCGGCGCTGGGCGAACGTACAGAAGGGACGACACCCAGAATACGGGGTGACGCGCCGCAGGGGGTCGGCGAACTTCGAGCTCAGAGACGTGCCGTGGATTCAATACTTCGCGGCGGGCTATGCGCTGCACGGCGCCTACTGGCACGACGTGTTCGGCATTCCGAGGAGCCACGGCTGCATCAACTTGGCTCCCATCGATGCCCGCATCGCCTTCATGTGGACCGATCCGCCGATTCCAGAGGGCTGGCACGGCATCAACATCGGTCACGACATGGGGCAGGGGACGCGCATTTATATTCACGAATGAGCTGAGGGCGGCTCATTCCCGTTAGTTGCACATTCAACCCCTTACGGGTCGCCGACCTCGACCGGAAGCGGGCTGATCGCGAATGCCGCATTGATGAGCCCCACATGCGAGTACGTCTGCGGGAAATTGCCCAATAGGCGTCCGGTGCTGGGGTCGACGTCCTCGCTCAAAAGTCCCACCGGATTGGCATAGCCGAGCAACTGCTCGAACGCCTCCTGAGCCTCGTCGATGTACCCGAGGCGAGCGAGCGCTTCGGCGTACCAGAAGCCGCACACGACGAACGTGGCATGTGTATCGCCGATACCGTCGTGGTGCTTGTAGCGGTGCATCAGGTGGCCTCGCACGCTGAGCTCGCGGGCCAGCGCGCGGACGTGTGATTCCGCCCGCGGCTGCCCTTTGCGCAGAAACCCGAGATTCACCATCATCAGCAGCGCCGCGTCGGCATTGGCCGTCACCATGGAGTCGCCGTAGTAGCCCCGGTCTTCGTGCCAGCAGGCTTCGATCAGGCTGTGCGCTCGCTCACTGAGCTCGCAAGCTCTTTGCTTCAGATCGGCGTCGCCGATGCGATCGGCAATTGTCGCGGCCACCGTGCCGCCAACCCAATGGAGCAATAGGGAGAACGTGTGCACGCGCGCACTCTCGCGAACCTCCCAAATACCGGCGTCGGGCAGCTCCATGCTCTCGGAAATTCGAGTCAAGAGCCGCTTGACCAGGCGATGCGAAAAGTCCGTGACATGCTCTTCGAAGCGGAAATCGGTGTAGAAAGGCGCCAGCGCGGCGAGCATTTCGCCATACACGTCATTCTGCACTTGCAGGTATGCGGCGTTGCCGGCCCGCACGGGCTGGTTGCCTTCGTAGCCCCTAAGGTGAGCGAGCACCTCTTCTTCGAGCTGCGCCTGACCCGAGATGGTGTACACCGGCTGCAGCCGCTCGTTGGCGGCCGCCACATTCTTGAGGAACGTCAGAAACGCCTCCATCTCGTCGAAATGACCCAGGCGCCGCATGGCCCGGACCGTGAAGTAGGCGTCGCGCAGCCAGCAATAGCGGTAGTCCCAATTGCGCCCCGCACCGGGGTACTCCGGAAGACTGGTGGTGGTCGCCGCGGTGATGGCACCGGTATCTTCGAACTGGTGCAGCTTCAGCGCCAACGCCGAGCGCACGACGGCTTTCTGAAACTTGCCAGGCAAAGAGGTGTGCTTCACCCAGCGTTCCCAATAAGCTTGGGTTCTGGTCAGAAAGCTGCTGCACGTCTCGACCAGGCCCGCCTCGAGGGGCTCGCCCCAGGTCAGCACGATCCAGGCGTCGTTTTCCAGCAGAAATTCGCTTTCTTCGACGATGTACGCCAGCGGCACGTTGGTGGTCATTCGCAGCTGGGCGCCGGGGATGTGCCACTGAATGTGGTTGGATGCGATGTGGTTGTCGGGCTTGATGCGACCGTAGTCGTAAGTAGGCCGACAGCGCACCCGGATCACGGGTTCTCCCGAGAGACGGCGCACTCGGCGCACCAACATGGTTGGTTTGAACGAACGCTCGTACTGCTTGAAGCGCGGCGCGAAATCGAGCACTTCGAACGCGCCGGACGACAGTTGGAAGCGAGTGCGGAGGATATTCGTGTTCGGCACGTAGTGCTGTTCGATCTCGGCAGGGGCGGCGCCGGGCAGCACCGCGAAGTCACCACCGTTTTCTTCGTCGAGCAGTGCTCCGAACACGAAGCTGGAATCGAAACGGGGCCAGCACAACCATACGACACGCGCCTGACCATCGATCAATGCTTGGTAGGCACAATTGCCGATCAACGCGAGTTTCATCGTCGAAATCTGGGCGCCTGCCGTTTCAGGGCATTTCAAGCACGCGCCAGCTATGCCATAAGCATTAGCGCAAGATGGCGAGAAAGACCACGAAATCCAAGCCAAAACTGCTGGTTGCTTCGACGCGTCTGCCGGTTACGCTGTCGCGCACCGACAGCAAGTGGCAAGTGGTCTCCAGCACCGGTGGCTTGGTGACGGCTCTGAAGGCGGTCAACGAACGACTCAAGTTCACTTGGCTGGGGTGGCCGGGCGCCCATGTGCCAGAACCCGAGCAGGCTCTCGTATCGCGCGAGCTCGCACGCCACGGCTGCTGTCCCATTTTCATCGACGAAGCCGACATGGTGGGCTTTTATCAGAAATTCTCCAATGGCGCGCTCTGGCCCTTGTTTCACAACTTGACCGATCGCACCCACTTCGACCGCGATGCTTGGAAGTCGTATCAGCGTGTGAATCGCATGTACGCCGATGCCATCAGCCATTTGGCATCCCCGGGCGATTTGATTTGGGTCCACGACTATCAGCTGTGCTTGCTGCCCGAGATGCTCCGCGATCGGGGCCTCGGCTGCGCTATCGGTTTTTTCTTGCACATCCCGTTTCCGTCCTCGGAAACCTATCGCACCCTGCCCGTGAACGAAGAGATCTTACGGGGTCTCTTGGGCTCGGACCTGATCGGGTTTCATTCCTACGAATACGTGAGCCATTTCCGCTTGGCGTGCCTCAGGGTGCTGGGGCTCGAATCCGAGCCGGAAAAGGTGGGTCTGCAGTCTCGCGGCGTGCGCCTCGCCGTGCTGCCCATTGGCATCGACCCTGGAGAAATCAGAGCCTTGGCCAAAAGCCCCGCGGCGCGCGCCGAGTTCACCGAGCTCAGCCGCACGTTTGCTGGAAAGAAGATCATCTGTGGCGTGGATCGGCTCGACTACACCAAGGGCATCCCCCAGAAGCTCGAGGCCTTCGAAGAGCTGTTGGCGGAACGCCCCGAATGGCGGGACAGTTGTGTATTGATCCAGGTTGCGGCTCCGACTCGCACCGGGGTGGAGGAATATCAGCACCTGAAGCGCGACGTCGACGAGCGGGTGGGCCGCATCAACGGTCGCTATGGTTCGTCCAGCCATACGCCGGTGGTGTACGTCAATCAAAGCGTCGAGCGCGACAGACTGTGCGGGCTGTATCGAGCCGCGGACGTGGCGCTCGTCACGCCCATTCGCGATGGCATGAACCTCGTGGCTCTGGAGTACGTGGCAGCCCGCGGTGAGCGCGGTGGCACGCTGATTCTCAGCGAATTCACGGGAGCGGCGCATTGCCTGGCCGGCGCGCGCCTGGTCAATCCCTACAATGCAAGTCGCATGGCCTCCGTGCTGGCCGAAGCCTTGGAGTCGGACAGCCCGAACTCCGAGTCGTTCGGGCACATGCTGAACTTCGTCAACGAGAACACGTCGATGCGCTGGGCCAACCGCTTCTTGGACTTGCTCGAGACCTTTGGCGGCGACCCAAGTCACGAAGCGTCGCTGTTTCGGGCGCGGGAACGCACGATGAAGGCTCGCTTGCAGGCGGCGCGTCGGCCGCTGGTGTTCCTCGACTACGACGGCACCTTGCGCTCCTACGTGATCAACCCGCGCGAGGCGGTGCCGGATGCGCGCATTTTGAAGGTGCTCGAGGATCTTTCGAAGTACGCCACCGTGTACGTCGTGAGCGGCCGCGACAGCACGACGCTCGAAGCGTGGTTGGGGCATTTGCCGATTGGTTTGGTGGCCGAACATGGGCTGGCTTTGCGGCCACCCGGCGAGCGCTGGCAGCAACGGGCCAATGTCTCGGGCTCCGCGTTGACGCGCCTGGTGCGCCCGCTGTTCGAAGATTTCACGCGACGCACGCCGGGCAGCGCCATCGAGTTCAAGCAGGCTGCCATTGCCTGGCATTACCGAGCCGCCGACCCGGAGTACAGCGTGTTCCAAGCAATGGAGCTGTTGACGCGTCTCGAAGATTTGTTGAAGCGCCGCCCCTACAAGGTGCTTCGGGGCTCCCGCGTGATCGAGGTGCGGCACGAGCACGTGACCAAAGGCAACGCCGTGGCGCACCTCTTGGAGCGCTATCCTCATGCAGACCTCTTGTTCTGTGCCGGGGATGACCGCACCGACGAAGACATGATGCGCGCCATTCCCGAGGCCTGGCGCTCGCGCGCCGTAACCTGCTGGGTGGGTAGCGTGAACCCTTGGGCGGCCTATTGGCGTGAATCGAATACCGCGCTGCTCTCGGAACTGGAGCACATCGTCGAATTCTGGAAGCGCACCAAGCCCAGCGCGGATGGGGCTGGTGCGAGCGGCGTGAGCCAAGCGCCCGGTAAACGCCCCACGGCCGCCGCTGGAACCAAGCCTCGACGGCGCCCTAGCCCACTCAAGCGGCGTCGCCCAGGCGCGCGGCCGCGCTCTGCCAAAGGGAGCGGCAAGGCGCGCGAAAAGGCTGCTTCGTGATGTCTGGCGGTTGATCTTTCCTCAAAGCGCTTCATCGTGACACAATGCGCCCCGCCAGCTGCAAGCGCCCTGCCAGTTGTAAGCGCCCTACCAACCGCAACCTGTTAGCCTGCGGCTCGTCGCTGCTTTTGGCCTTCAGTTGCGCCAAAAAGGACCGCCCGGAGGCGCGCCTGAGCCCGGCGGAAAGCGGCGACACCTTGAACATTCCTGTTACCCCCACGAGCGCATCGCCAGACGCCGCCGGAAGGCACCCGGCTTTTGGTGAGCGAACGGCTGAGCGCAAGCGATTGGTCGAGCATGCCATCGAAGCCGAGGGCGTGACGAACCCACGCGTGCTGGCGGCGATGAAGACGGTCCCCCGCCACATGTTCGTCCCGCCGGCGAGCCGCGCCGAAGCGTACGCGAATCGGCCGCTCCCCATCGGCTACGGGCAGACCATCAGCCAACCGTACATCGTTGCCGCCATGACCGAAGCGGTCGCGCCCCAGCCGACCGATCGTTGCCTGGAGATTGGCACCGGCAGCGGCTACCAGGCGGCCGTGCTGGCGGAGCTGTGTAAAGAAGTCTACAGCATCGAGTACCTGCCGGAGGTAGCCAGGTTCGGCGCGGCCAACTTGGAGCGATTGGGCTATGCACCCGCAAAGGTGCACCTGCGCGTCGGCGACGGCTTCAAAGGGTGGCCCGAGGCTGCCCCCTTCCAGGTCATCGTGGTCACGGCAGCGCCTGAACGCGTGCCCCCGCCGCTACTCGAGCAGCTCGCCGTTGGAGGCCGCCTCGCCATTCCAGTCGGTCCCGAAGACGGCGTCCAGCAACTCGAACGATGGACCAGGACCAGACCCGGCAGCGATCCCGGCGCGTTTACCCGGGAGACGCTGATGGGCGTGCGCTTCGTCCCATTCCTCGGCGATGGAGCAGAGTAGCGCTCGCCGCCGCGCGCTGACTCGACACCTGGTCGCGGCGCTGCTCGGTGGCGGGGTGCTGGGCCTCGCGATCCCGCTTCCAGAAGGCCACCTGCGCGACACCGCATCGCGAGAGAGCCGGGCAGGCGTGCCGACGACCCGTATTTCCCCCCCGCCGCCTGCGCCGCCACCTCCCGTCACCTCCGCGGCGGCGCCGGAAGTGGCCCCCGCGGTACCGATTACGTCCGGCAGCGAGCCGGAGGTGGCGCCGTGTCCCAGCGACATGGTGCTGGTAGAAGGCGAGTATTGCACCAAGGTCGACCATACCTGCCTCGAGTGGATGGATGATCCAGCGCTGCCCTTCGCCCGCTGCCGGCGCTACCTACCCAAGGCCCGATGCAACGGCGAACGGCGCGCTCTGCGCTACTGCATCGATCGCTTCGAATCGGCGGATGACGACGGCATGCCGGTGCACCACCAGAGCTTGTTTTTGGCGGACAAGCGCTGCAAGGCTCAGGGAAAGCGGCTTTGCACCGAAAGCGAATGGAATTTCGCCTGCGAAGGCGAACTGATGTTGCCCTATCCCTACGGCTGGGAACGCGCCCCCAAGTGCAATCAAGACCGCGAGGATCTGTACGAGAACAACCCGCGCCGGCGGGTTCTGCGCGATCTGCGTCAGCGCAACGATCCGAACAGCGAGTGCGTGAGCCCGTTCGGTGTGTACAACATGGTCGGCAACCTGGATGAGCCGGTCCTGCGCGACGGCAAGCACCTCGCCCCGTTTCGAACAGCGCTGAAAGGGGGCTGGTGGATGGCCGGGCGCAATCGGTGCCGACCCGCGACCACCGCTCACGACGATTACTACAAGGACATTCAAATCGGCGTCCGTTGCTGCGCCGACGCGCAACCGAGCCGAGCCGTAGTGTTGAGGTAACCGTTTCGTAATCCTCCATTAAATAATGGAAATAACTCAACTATAGGCACTGAGACGCCTTCGCAAAAGGCCAACCAGTCGGCCTTAATCGAAAAACCGCTTGACCGAAGGTCGGTCTCACCGAAATTTCCTAGGACCGCGTGCGCTTCAGTAAGTCGTTGTTCCTGGGCCTGGTCGCGCTGCTGGCGCCCGTTGCTTGTCAGCGTGAACCGTTGCCGGAGCGGTCCGCTGAGGTAGCGCTTGAGCGCGTCGAGGCAAGCCAGTCGGCCCCAGCCGAGAAGCAGCCGCCTCGGGGCGAAGCAACCCCGGCCATCCTGGCCCGCGCCAAGGTGGCGCCCCCAGTGGCGGAACGGGAAGAGCCTTCCGCCTGCCCCGATGACATGGTGCTGGTCGAAGGCGAATATTGCCCCGAAGTGCAGCACGAGTGCCTCCGGTACCTCGACCCACCGGGGCGATACCACGAGTTTCGCTGCGCCGAATACGCCAAGCCGCGCTGCCTGTCAAAAAAGCGGCTCTCACTACGCTTTTGCATCGATCGGGACGAGTACAGCCAACCCGGCGAGGTACTTCCCGCCAATCATCAGAGCTTCACTCACGCGGAGAAGGCCTGCGGCCAGCTGGGCAAGCGGGTATGTCGCGAGAGCGAGTGGAACTTCGCCTGCGAGGGCGAAGAAATGCGGCCCTATCCGTACGGCTTCCAGCGCGACCCGAGCGCCTGCAACGCCGATCGCACCGATATCGTTACCCCGAGCGGCGAGCTTCGCGATTTGCGGGCACCGGCTGACGCCTTTCCCCGCTGCGTGAGCCCTTTCGGAGTGCGCAATCTCGCGGGGAACCTGGAAGAGTTCGTGGCAATGGACGGTGCTGGGCCCCCGCGGCCGGCCATGAAGGGCGCCTACTGGCAACCGAGCCGCAATTTCTGCCGTGCCAATCAAACGGCGCACGATCGCTATTACCACGGCACCGAGACGGGCTTTCGCTGCTGCGCGGACGCCGAGAGCCCGTAACGCCGCGAATCAGGGGTAGGTCCCCGGCTCCGTGAGCGTCAGGGACTCTTCGAAGCCCAGCATCAGGTTCAGGTTCTGCACCGCCTGACCGGCGCCGCCCTTGATGAGGTTGTCGAGCGCGCTGAATACCACCACCTGTCGCTGACCGTCGACGACCTCACCGGTCACCACGCCTACTTCCGCATAGTTGGAGTGCGCCACGGCGATCACCTCGGGCAGGCGAGCCGTCGGCACTCGAATGAACCGCTCGTTCGCGTAGGCCGCCTCGAGCGTGGCTTTCAGATCCGCTTCCGAAAATCGCTCGGGAACGGAGAAGAAACTCGTCGCGAAGATGCCGCGCGCGAGCGGCGCCGAGACCGGCACGAACGAAAGCTGAAGCTCACGCGCCCCGAAGCGTAGGAGGTTTTCGACGATCTCGGGCGCATGGGCGTGCGTGAGTGGGCGATACGTCCGCAGGTTCGAGGCGCGCGTCGGATGATGAGTCGTCACCAGCGGCTGTGCGCCCGCTCCGCTGGAACCCGTGGCGGCCACCGTATGCACCGGCCCTGACAGCAAGCCCGCGCGTGCAAAAGGCGCCAGCGCGAGCTGGATGCAAGTGGCGAAGCAGCCGGGACTTGCCACGAAGCGAGCGCCCGCGAGCTCGGCTCGATAAAACTCCGGCAAGCCGTAGACGAATTGCGCGAG
>CBFGRJ010000139.1:0-16319 GCA_965651135.1 uncultured Myxococcales bacterium | reverse complement strand
CGCCGGTCGTCCCCGGCTGCGCTCCTGGTATGGAGAAATGCTCAATGCTCCCCGGCGCAGCATCCACAGCCGTATTCGCCCCCGGCTAGAATGGCTCGAAACCGTGATAGACTCCGGCGAGTCGGTGGCCGAGGAATCTACGTCGACTGACGTGACCTCCGGTTGAGCTCCAGGCCACATCGGGCTAAAGAGCGGCATTCTTCTGGTTGGAGGTCACTTTTCGTGAGTCGGAACAAGAACAACTCCGTAAGGATCGCGCTTTTGGGGTGCGGCACGGTGGGCGGCGGTGTCCTGCGCCTCCTGCAGGACAATCGCGAAGCGTTCGCAGAACGGGTGGGCGCCCCGCTCGAGGTGGTCCACGTGCTCGTCAAAGATCCGAACAAAAGGCGCGTTGCGGAGTGTAACCCGGCATGGATCACCAACGACCCCGAGCGCGTGTTCGGCGACGCCAGCATCGATCTGGTGGTAGAGGTGATTGGGGGCGAGCAGCCGGCGCGCGACTTCATGGCGCGCGCGCTCTCGGCGCAGAAAAGTGTGGTGACGGCGAACAAGCTCTTGATGGCCAAGCATGGCCCAGAGCTGATCCAGCTGGCGGTGGCCAACCGAGTGGATTTGGCATTCGAAGCCTCCGTGGGCGGCGGCATCCCCGTGATCCGGACATTGCACGATGCGCTCGCCAGCGATCGGGTCGAGTCGGTGCACGGGATCTTGAACGGAACCTGCAACTACATTCTGACCGAGATGCGCTCTCGAGGAGTCAGTTTCGAAACGGCCCTGGAGCAGGCGCAGAAGCTCGGCTACGCCGAGGCTGAGCCCAGCCTCGATGTCGACGGTCACGATGCAGCGCAGAAGCTGATCGTGACCAGCATGCTGGCGTTCGGAGCTCAGGTAAACGTTGGAGAGCTTGGGGTCGAAGGGATCCGAGCGGTCGATCAGGTCGATTTCAACTTCGCCGAGCGCTTTGGGTACACCATCAAGCACCTGGCCATCGGTCGCGACATGGGAGACCGATTGTCACTCAGGGCTCACCCGACGCTGGTTCCCAAGGGCAGCGTTCTGGCGAACATCGATGGCGTGCTGAACGCCGTCTATATCATGGGCAAAGCCCTCGGTCCCTGCTTGCTGGTTGGCCGAGGGGCAGGGGACATGCCGACCGCGGTCAGCGTCGTGGCCGACACAGTGGAAGTTGCGCGCGCGCGACATCAGGGTGAGCCGGGCTTGAGCACACGGGCGATCAAGTTGAGCAAACGACCGCTGGAGCCGGCGGCGCGCCTGCAGTCGCGCTACTACCTGCGCTTCGATGTCATGGACAGCCCGGGCGTGCTCGGCGCCATTGCTACGGCGCTCGGCCGACACGATGTGAGCATCGAGCACATGGTGCAAGAAGGGCGTGCACGTGACGGAGAGGGTGTGCCGGTGCTGATCATCACCCACACGAGTATCGAAGGGCAGGTGGTCGGCGCCCTGGAGAGCGTCGCCTCCGAGCCTTTCTTGCGGGCGGCCCCTCGTTTCATCCGCATCGAGGATGTCTGAGGCCACCTTTCGATGCCAGCGCGCTTCGCCTCGACCCTTGCCGACGCGCCCATTGGTGTGTTCGATTCGGGCTTGGGTGGCCTGACGGTCGTGCGCGCCGTGCTCGAGCGCTGTCCCGCCGAGCGCATCGTTTACTTGGGCGATACCGCCCGTGTTCCCTACGGGACGCGCTCGAAGGAGACGGTGATTCGCTATGCATCTCGTTGCGCTGCCGTCTTGATGAACGCCGGGATCAAAGCGCTGGTCGTCGCGTGCAACACCGTGAGCGCGGTGGCGCTGGACATGCTGCGCGTCGACTTCGATCTGCCCGTGCTGGGCGTCATCGAGCCCGGGGCCCGGGCGGCGATCGACGCGATGCGCGCTCGGCCCCCAGAGGCGCCGCTGTGTCCAATCGGGATCTTGGGCACACAAGGGACGATCGCCTCGGGGGCTTACCCTCAAGCGGTGGCTCGACTGTCGACGCGATATGAGGTTTGCGGCCAAGCCGCGCCGCTGTTGGTGCCGCTGGTCGAAGAGGGGTGGACCTTTGGAGATGTGCCCGAGCTAGCCGTGGCGCGCTACCTGGCGCCGCTGATCGAAGCCAAGGTTCGTGTGATCGTGCTCGGGTGCACGCACTACCCGCTGCTCAAAGAGACCATCGAACGGGTAGCGGCGCGTTTGGCGGGAGAACCGGTGGCGGTCGTGGATAGCGCGCATGCCACCGCCGAAGAGTTGGCGAGCTGGCTCGGCGCTGGCACCATCACACCCTCACGGCGGGCGCCTTCGGGTGAGCGGCTCGAGCTCCTCGTCACGGACCTGCCGGCGAGCTTTCAAGCGGCTGCAGAGCGATTTTTGGGCCGAAGTGTCCCCGAAGCCAGGCAGATCGACTTAAGCATCGACGGTTAGGAGACCACGGGCGCACCGGGTTCGCTGGCGCACAGGTACAAAACTGCCATACGCACCGCCACTCCGGATTCGACCTGGTTGAGCACCACGCTTTGGCTGCCGTCCGCGACGTCTTCGGCGATTTCGACGCCTCGATTGAGAGGACCCGGATGCATGACGATGGCATCGGCCTTCGCACGCGACAGGCGCTCGCGATTCAGTCCAAAGACGCGCGCGTACTCACGCAGGGTCGGAAACAGCGCGGCGCCGAGCCGCTCGCGTTGAATCCTGAGCATCATGACGACATCCACGCCATCGAGCGCGGGCTCCAGTCGATCGAAACACTCGCCACCGAGCGCATCCTCGCTGAGCGGTAGCATGGTGCGCGGGCCTGCAAACCTCACCTCCGCGCCGAGCAGGCGCAGCAAAAGCGCGTTGGAGCGGGCCACGCGGCTGTGCAAAATATCGCCGCAAATGGCCACTTTGAGCCCGCTCAGCTGTTTGCCCTTGTGCTGCTGGATGGTGAAGGCGTCGAGCAAGGCTTGAGTCGGGTGCTCGTGCATGCCATCGCCCGCGTTGACCACCGACCCCCTGGCGTGGCGCGCGACGAAGTGGGGCGCCCCGGATGCGGAATGGCGCATCACCACCACGTCGGCATGCATGGCATCGATGGTTGCCACCGTGTCACGCAGGGTCTCGCCTTTCTTGGTGCTGGAGGCTTGTGTCGAAACGTTGATGACGTCGGCGCTGAGCCGCTTGCCGGCCAATTCGAAGGAGGTGCGCGTGCGAGTCGAAGCCTCGTAGAAGAGATTGACGATGGTCTTGCCGCGCAAGGTAGGCACTTTGCGTACCGGTCGTCGCGTGACCTCCAGAAACGCATGAGCCATGTCCAAAATACGCTCGGCATGCTCCCGGTTCAGATCGTCGATGCTGAGCAGGTGCTTGAGGCGGGCTTGGTTCACGGTGCCTCCGGGGGAATGGTCGGATTGGCGAAGGACTGAGTGACGACCTTTAGCTCGCCGGATTCGTTCACGACATCCACACGTTGATCCTCCGCCACCTCGACTTCTCGCACCACGTAGTCGGCCTGGATGGGCAGCTCGCGTCCCTTACGGTCGATCAATACCGCGAGCTCGACGCGCTTGGGGCGCCCGTAGTCCATCAATGCGTCGAGCGCGGCGCGAATCGTGCGGCCGGTGTACAGCACGTCGTCCACCACGATCACGTGGGCCCCCTCGAGCGATTGGGGTATGTCACTGGGCCCAATGCGGGGGTTGGGCAAGGCGGTGGCTGCATCGTCTCGGTACAGCGTGATGTCGACGGTCCCGAGTGGGACTTCACCTTCCAGCTCTCGGAGCCAGCTCTGCAGGCGCGTGGCGATGGGCACCCCGCCGCGGCGTACGCCGATCAGGATCAGGTTGGCCGTTCCGCGGTGCCGCTCGACGATCTCTCCCGCCACCCGTCGGAGACCACGATTGACGGCGTCGGAGTCAAGCAACAATCTCATCGACCCCTGGTGTTAGCACGCAGCGCTTCAGCGCGGATCCGGAAAAAGCGACGCCGCCCGAAGCGGCTGGTTATCGCAGGTTAGGCTTCAGTTTAGCCAGGTTTTGTCGTCGGGCGAGGAATCTTCTTTGCTGCGGCCGCCATCGATGACTCGCAGGTTCGAGCGCTTGAGACGGTTCTTGCGCTGAAGCTCGAGGCGCTCGTGTTCTGCCTGGAGGCGTTTCAGGCGCAAGCCCAAAAGCAGACGGCGCGCAGGAGAGGGCGTACCCCCACCGAAGAGCCAACCGGCGCCCATGCCCGCAAACAAGGCGACGTGACCGGCGAAGTTCAAGGCTCCTGCAATCACCATCAAGACATTCATGCCGATGACGAACAAGAGCAATCCTCGTGCGCTGATGGGCAGCACGAAGAACAAGCGGATCGTCCTGCCTCGGAAGCTCAGCGCCCACGCGATTGCGATGGCATCCACGATGGGCATGGCACCGAACCACTCTGAAGGGACGAGGCGCTCGCGAAAGTAGACCGGCAGCATGAGGGCCGCTAGAAACTGCACGAAGTACGCCAGCACTCCTGACCAAAACAAGAAGGACAAGAAGCGGCGAGCACCCCAGGTCTCTTCCAGCGAATGGCCCAGGAAATACAGACCCAGTAAGGTCATCAGAATGTGGCCAATCCCGCCCGTGGGTAGGTGCATGAACAAGGGCGTGACAAGGCGCCAGAGCTGACCGTCGAGGATGGCTTCGGGGTTGCCGACGAACAACAGGAACAACTGTTCGCTCGCGCCGCCCCAATTGATGGCCAGCGCAAACACCACCCAGATGACAAAGAGCGTAACGAGCACGCCCTTGAGCGCTGGTCCGGGTTTGGCAAGCCCCAGCTGCTCACTCGGTCCGTAGTCGCTCCGCATGATCACGTGGTAGCGGCCCGGGGCCAGGCTCGCAACTCAAACTAGCGAGGACTGAGCGCGTCGCAATTGGCGGGTGTTTCAGCGCCCTTCAGCGCCGTGGCTCGGCAAGTGGTTTGCCAGCTAGGGGCAGCAGCGCCCTGCTCGAATGCCAATACGACGACGCGGTAGTCCTGACCCGCCAGGGCGGGGAAGCTGACCCGTCCGTCGCACGCGGCACGGGCAGGCGGTAGGCTGCTGCCTTCGAGCTCCGCACTGAACTCGAAGACCTCTCCCGGCTCTTCTCCGCAGCGCAGCTGGCGAAGCGCGGCCTCGAGGCCGACGCTGACGCGCGTTTCTGATTCCGGCCCATGGTCGACCAGGGGCAGGCAATAGCTGGCGTTCACGGTGAAGCGCGGTGCACTGGTCACTCCCTTGACCGAAAAGCCTGGTGCGGGCAGCTCGTCCGCATCGCTGCTTTGCCCGCCGGCGCCCCCAGCGCCCTCGGCGTCCGTGGGCTCGACGTAGCCGCCGCATTCCGTGGTCCAGCGGGGAGCCACCACGCGCCCGTCTCGATCGACCGCATGCGGTGAGCCAGGACTCAGTTTCCGCAAGTCGCTGCGGTCATAACCTTGAATTCGGGCGGTATAACGGTGTTGGGGAACCACGTAGGAGAAGGCCACGTCCTGCCGGCAGGAGATCAAGCTGCTGCTCGGCAGCTCGAACACACCAGTCGGTAGGTCCTTGGTGACGTCGAAGAGCGTCGCGACGTACGAGCGCATCGCCCCTTCGGCATCGAGGCACGGGACCTCGCCGAGAAAATCGTCAGGCGAGACACCCACCAAGGTCGGATGGACGACTCCGCCAGATCCTTCGGGCCGGTCAGCGCAGGCGACACCGAGCAGGACGAACGGCACCGCGCAAGCGAGTCTGGAACGGAGTGAGCAAGCCAAGGTGGCGGTTGTCTAGCATCAGGTTCTCGAGCACTGCACCCCCAATTGTGACAAATCAGCCCTGAGGCCTGCGGGTTGCGGGTTAGTGGAGGATGCGGCCGGGACCGGTCCGGAAACCTGAGCTTAACCTCGCCTAATCTCCGGGATCGCCGCCGGCGCCTGCAGCGCCTGAGTCATCGGGGTTGAGAAACTCGCACTGGCGCGTTCGCTCGGGCTGCCGAACGACATCGCACACGGTCTTGAGGTTGGCACCGGGCAGGCGGTCGATCGAGCCGTCGTCGGCACAGTCTGCGATGGATTGCTCGTTGTCCTCGGCGGCACATTCTCCAGCCTTGCGAATGGCCTCGACGCACGCACTCACCTCGCTGCCGCCGGGGGTCTTCGATGCAGCGAACCCGTGTAGGCAATGGTCGCGATAGAAGCGTTGGCAGCTCTCGACATCGTCCACGATGCCGCAGCCCACGGCCGCCTCGCAGCGGGCGCTCTCGATGGTGCGGCAATCGTCCACACCCACGGGGTCCGGACCGCAACTGCTCGGCGCGACCGCAACCGCGCCTAGAGTGAGTGCCGAGGCGATCAGAAGGCGAGCGTGCACTCTGGACATGCCAGGTTTGCGCTAGCACGCCGGGCCCGGGTTGGGCGAGTTTGTTATGCCTGTTTGGCACTTTGCGTCACACTCACGGCCATGACGCGAGCCATGGTCCTGTGTGCAGGGTTCGGAACGCGCCTTCGGCCGCTCACCGATCGGCTACCCAAGCCGCTGGTGCCGATCGGCGATCGACCGCTCCTGGCCCACATCTTGGCCCGCCTTTCGACGGCAGGCGTCAGCGGGGTAGTGATCAACGTGCACCAGATGCGTCACGAATTCATCAGTCGGATCGAGGAATTGCCACTAGAACCTCAAGTCGTGCTCGAGGAATGGATCTTGGGTACCGCGGGTGGGATCGCCAACGCGCGATCTGCCTTGGGCGCGGCGCCCATCGTGGTGCATACCGGCGACATTCTTTGCACGCCCCCGGTAGCGGCGCTGCTGGCGCATGCCACCGAGGGTCTCCGCATGGCGGTAGCACCCCGTCCCGCGCACACCGGCACGCTGGGCCTGGATGCCCAAGGTCGGGTCGTGCGTCTGCGCGGCCGAAGCTTTGGCCCCGAGCTTCGGGGAGCGGACTACATTGGCGTGTGCGTGCTGGGCGAGCGTTGCCTAGCGACGCTTCCGGAGCAAGGCTGCCTCATCCAGGATTGGGCGATCCCGGAGCTCGAGGCTGGCCGCGCGATCACCACGGTCGAGACACGCGCGCCCTGGGCCGACATCGGTGATCCGCCGAGCTATCACCGCGTCAACCTCGATTGGCTTGGCGCGCGGCGCTGCTTCGTAGGGCCGGAAGCCATCGTGGCAGATTCGGTCGAGCTCAGCCGCAGCGTGGTGGGAAGGGGCGCCCGGATCTTGGGTAGCGGGACCCTGGATAGGTGCGTGGTTTGGCCAGGTGCGCAGGTTCACGCGCCGCTCGAGCGGGCCGTGGTGATGGATTCCGATCGCGTACTCCGCCTCGACGATCTCTCCTAGGTAGGAGGGTTCGCTGGTCATCGCGCCTGGTGCTAAGGCGCTGGCCGAACATGCTGCAATCCCGCGTGCTGCCTCTCGAGCCGAGACCTCTGGTTCTCGCCAAGGCTTTGGCCCATCGACCGTCCGCCTTCTTGTTGTGGGATGGCACCGGCCGATCGCCGTCGTATCTCGGGTGCGACCCGATCGCTACCAGCGATCGGCTCGATCCGGAGCCAGGCGCCACCCCGCTCGAGCGCGGTGATTTGGGGCGCGCCCCACGCTGGGTCGGCATGCTGCCGTACGAGGCGACGCGTCATCTGGAGGTCCAAGGCTCGCGACCGCTCAGAGATACTCGCGCTGAGCCCCACCTCAGCGCGTATCGCTGGTGGCGATTCGGCGCGGTGGCTGAGGTGACGGACTCGGTTCGCGTGATCGGCGACGAGCCAGGTTGTATCTCGGACCTGTGTCGGCTGCTGCGCGGCAGCGGCACGTGGGAGACGCCGAGCATGGCTTTTTTGGGGAGCCCCGAACCAGCCACGGTGCACGAGCAGCGCATTCGTTGCGCGCTCGAAGCGATAGCAGCCGGGCAGATCTATCAAGTGAACTTGGCGCGCCGATTCCGGTTGTCCGTCGCGGGTCACCCGATGGCTTTGCTGGCTTCGCTGGGGCAGCGCTCGCGCTTTCCCTATGGTGCGGCGTTGCGTTTCGACGGGCTCGATGTGGTCAGCACCTCACCGGAACTTTTTCTCGAGACCACGCGTGCGGGTCGCGTCATGACTCGTCCCATCAAAGGCACGCGGCCGCGCGGCAACCACGCAGAGCGCGACGCGATGGAGCGGATCGAGCTGTCGCGAAGCGAGAAAGAAGCGGCCGAGTTGACCATGATTCTCGATGTGGAACGCAACGACCTCGGGCGGGTGGCGCGCACCGGCAGCGTGCGCCTTTTGCAGCCGCCAGAAGTCACGACCTACCCGACGCTTCACCATCGCGCGGCGCTCTTGGGGGCGAGCTTGCGTGACGATTGCAGCCTCGAAGAGCTTCTGAAGGCGATGCTGCCGAGCGGCAGCGTGACCGGGGCTCCGAAGGTTCGAGCCATGCAATTGATCGCCGAGCTCGAAGCCGAACGGCGCGGCTTATATACCGGCGCGTTCGGATACTTGAGCCACGAGCGCGAGCTGACCCTGGCCATGGCCATACGCACGCTCACCGTACGTGACGGCGAGGGGCACTATTTCGCCGGCGGAGGCATCGTGGCCGACAGCGAACCTCGGCTGGAGCTCCACGAGACGGCTTGGAAAGCGCTGCAGCTGCTGCCCTCTGCGACTCGCCGCACTTTGCTTTAACCCCGCAGAAACTTGGCAGAACGGCTGAGCCAGGGCTACGACTCCGATAGCGCGCAATGGCTTCGGTCAACGTCAAAAATTTGGAGCAGATCCAAGAGGCTGATCCCAAAGGCCCTTCTTCGCGCCTGACCGCCCTGCTGTTTGCATCGCTGGCCGGCACTGCGCTGGTGCTGGTAGGCCTCATGATGACGGGGCAGAGCCAAAAACCCAGGGAGTCGGCCAAGGACCCGCTGGCGGAGCTCTTGCTCAAAACGAAGAACGAGGGCACGCCGGCGCATCAGCTCGAGGTGGGCGACGTGTCGTTCCCGCGGCTGCTCAGCGACTCGGACTCTCCCACGACTGCCCTGGCCGCCGTCAAAGACGAACGCGGCAGGCTGGCGCCCCAAGACACGCTGCCGCCGGATGCCACGCGTGAGCCCCCACCGCCCACCGATAGGCTGCCGGTGGTCCCGTTGCCCGCGGGGACCTTGCTGAGCGCCAGTCCCGTGACGACCGAGCCCAAGGACGACCTGTCCAAGCTTGCGGTCAAGGCGGCTACGCAGCAGGCCGACGCTGCCGAGCAGGCGCCACCCGGTGCAGATTCAGGTTACCAAATCCAGGTCGCGAGCTTCAAAGATCAAGCGGACGCAGACGCGTTCGTGCACGAGCTGCGCAAGCGTGGCCATCAGGCATTTCGCGTGGCGGCGATGATCCCTTCGAGGGGACTCTGGCATCGCGTGCGTGTGGGCCCTTTCGACACGAAGTATCAAGCGGTGCAATACAGCAAGAAGTTCGAGAGGACCGAACGCGTGGCACCGTTCGTCGTGGACCCGCACAAGGTGAAGCACGCTGCGGAAATTCGCGAACGCAAGCGGGAAGCGCGCATCAAGAAATACGGCCGCCCCTGAGTCGGGCGAGCGCGCTACCCGCGCTTGGTCTGCTTGCGGGTCAGCTGCTGAGCGACCGCTTGCGCGATTGCTCCAGTGATGTTCTTGCTTTTGGCGAGCTTCTTGAGATCGGCATCTCTCAGATGCGGTACCAGGCGAGCCGCAAAGGTAAAAGGGGTTCGTGGATTCGTCACCAGGTTGAGCTTGATCTGGTAATTTCTGGTGAACTCTCGGTTCAGCGCCAGAATCCGCAATACTTCGTCAGACACGGCTCGGCTCGCGGTGATCCGTGCCGCTTCCGGTTCCCGCATGCGCGGGCTCTTGGCCGCGGCAGCCGCGACCAGGCGATTCGAATCGCGCACCAACATCAGTCGTTCGGCGGCGGTACCGACCATGGCACGGCGGATCTTTTGCGTGATGGTCATGTTCATGATGCGTTGATGCAGAGGCAAGAAGCGCTCGCGCACGCGCTCTTCGCCCTCGTCGTCGAGCTCATGTGTATCGTCTTCGTCCGACAGGCTGGTTTCGCGCGCCACTTTGTCGGTTTCTTGAAACAGCAAATCGTCGTATGTCGGCTCCTCGCTGGGCTCGGCAATCAATTCGTTCTGGATGGCCTGCGCTGCCTCTTTGTAGGCCGGAATCGAGAGTTCCAGGCCGTTGCGCACCGCAAGCTCCAGCAGCCGGTCAGCCGTCGACATGCGCACCCGCTCGTTCATGTAGAGTTTTTCTATGACGCTCGGATGCTTCAGCATCAGCGCTTCGTTGGTGGCAATGAGCTCTCCAGCTTTTTCGTCAGCGGCCTCCGCCAGGTGTTCGAGGACTGCGCCGTCGATGTTGGGTTGACGCAGCAGTTTTTCGACGACTTCGTGATCCCGCGCATGGTTTCTAGCCAGCACGCCGATGGCCAGCGCGGGCAGCTGAGCACCCAGCGCACCGTTCAGAATGGGTGGCGGCAGCTTTCCGAGCGTTTCGTTGGCGGTGCGAGCGACGGCGGCGTCCGGGTCGTCCGCGAGCAGAGCCAGGACCGTCACGATATCGCCGGGCTTCAGGCCCGGGATGATGCCTTTGGCCGCCATCAACTTGGCTGGCTTGGGTGCCTCGGCACCGAGCAGCCGACGAGCCGGCGGTGGCAGGAGCTCCAAGTCGAAGGGTTCGGGCATGGCTTTCCGCAGCGTACCAGAGCCAAGGGTCTGCTTGTAGCGAGCGCGGCCTCACGCTTGCCTCGAGCGGAGAATAGCGAAGAGGGGCCCTCCGGCCGGCGACGGCGTGGCATCCCGGGGTGCCACGAAGCCCGTCACGTGTCAGTTTTAGCGCTAGTGGCGCCTGACAACGCGGCCTAAACTTATTAGCCACGAAATAGGAGGAAGCGGAGCAACCATGGGTATCGTCGATTTCGTCAAGGGTGGTGTGCAACGGATGATGATCGCGCGCGATGACGCGTTCAAAGACAAGGTCGTCTACAAGCATCCCGATCAGACATTTCCCTTCTGGAGTCAGCTGACCGTGGACTCGGACGAGGTCTGCCTCTTCTTCAAAGATGGCCAGTATGTCGGTGCTCTCGGGCCTGGCAGACACACGCTGCAGACCCAGAACATTCCGTTTTTGAACGCGCTGGTCGACAAGTTCACCGGCGGCAACGTGTTCATCAGCGAGCTTTTTTTCGTGACGACGCGGCCGCTCTACAACCAGGGCTTTGGCGACACGATAGGATCCATGCGTGACCCTGAGCTGGAACTCAGGGTTACGCCGCGCGCATTCGGCACTTTTTCCTACAAAGTCGTCGACCCAGTCCGCTTCGTCATGGAGTTCGTGGGGCAAACAGGGGCTGCCGATCCCGAGCGATCCATCAAATGGGTGCGCGATCAGCTGTTCATGGGGCTCAAGCAGACGCTCACGCGCATGATCCGAGCGGGCGACATCACCTTCATGGATCTGGGCATGGCGGGGCCCGACGTGGCTCGCGAGGTGGTCAAGAGCTGCCCCGACTTGGAGCGCATCGGCGTTCAGGTTTTGGAGATCGCCAAGCTCAACATCAATCTGAGCGACAAAGACCAAGAGCGCATCGACGAAAACCAGCAGGCCATCGTCGACGCGCGCAAGGCGGCCCGCGCCGCCAAGATCGCCATCGCCCAGAAAGAAGCCGAGGTCGCTGCGGAACGCCTAGAGCGCGACCTCAACTTCTGGGATCAGCAGCGTTACGTCAACCAGATGGATATGGGTCGATATCAGCAGTACGCGCAGGCCCGTGCCATGATGGGTATGGGCGAAGGCCTTGCGCAGGGTGGTGACGGTAGTGGTGCCGGGCTCGCCGGTGCCGGGCTCGCCGCTGGTATGGGTATGGGCGCAGGCATGATGTACGGAGCGCACTTGGGAGGAGCACCGCCAGGTGCTTACGCCGCGCCCGGCTACCCCCCGCCGGGGTATCAGGGAGTTCCACCGGGCGCGCCGGGGTACCCCGCGCAGGCTTACCCGCAGGGCTACGGGCCGCCGCCAGGGTACCCTCCACCCGGCTATCCGGCGCCGGGGTATCCCGCGGCAGGCGGCTACCCGCAGCCGAACTATCCGGCTCCAAACTACCCACAAGCCGCGCCCGGGCAGGGGCCGGCAGCTCCTGCTACCGGTATGGGACCGGGTGGCACCGCGCCTCCGAAAGCGCCGGCAGGCCAAGAGCTGACCACGTGCTCGAAATGCCGAGCGCAGAATCCGCAGACAGCCAAGTTCTGTGCGGAGTGTGGTGCACAGCTGAGTTGATCCTGAAAGCCCGTCGAGCGGCGCATGGTCGAAGTTGACGACACCGCGACGACAAAGTCGAACGATCCGAAAGGTCAACCCCGGCCGCGGGCAACGTATTGTCGCGACTGCGCGAGGCACTTCTCTGCCACAGCGCGCTTTTGTCCTTTCGACGGCACGCCGCTGGCGCAGAGTCAACGGGTCGCGAGCGATGACCCCTTGCTCGGTCAGCTGATCGACTCGCGCTACGACGTGATCCGTGTCTTGGGGGAGGGGGGCATGGGCATCGTTTACGAGGTTCGTCACCAGCTTTTGGGGCGCCATTTGGCACTCAAGGTGCTGAGGAGCGACCTTGCCCGAGATCGCAAGCTCTGCCAGCGCTTCATTCGCGAGGCGCGGGCGGCAGCCAAGGTGGAGCACCCCAACGTGGTCAGGATCACCGACTTCGGCGCGCTGCCCAGCGGTCAGCCCTACTTCGTCATGGAGCTGTTGCGCGGTGAATCGCTAACCCGAGTGATGAGTGCCGCTCGTCCCATGTCGCTCGATCGCTTCGTGCCTATTGTCGAACAACTGGTCGATGCGCTCAGCGCGGCTCATGGAGCCGACGTGATTCACCGCGACCTGAAGCCGGACAACATTCAGATCTTGCGCGAGGGCTCAGGGGCGGAGCTGGTGAAAATCCTGGACTTTGGCTTGGCGCGCGTCGCGGGAGCCAGCCGTTTGACGAAACAGGGCTTCGTGTTTGGGACTCCGCACTACATGAGTCCCGAGCAAGCCCACGGAGACCCCGTCGATCATCGGGCGGATATCTATGCGCTGGGCGTCTTGATGTATGAAATGCTCACGGGCCAGCTCCCGTTCGATGCCGACAGCTACACGGGAGTACTCGCCAAGCACATCTACGAGCCGCCGCTCCACCCGAGCAAGCTCGTAGGTCGAAAGACCCTGGGGGCACTCGAACCCTTGATCTTGCGTTGCCTCGAGAAGAAGCCGCACAAGCGTCATGCCAGCGTGAGTCTCGTTGGCGACGAGCTACGCGCCGCCGTCAGGCGCACCGAGAGCGGTTTTCAAGTGGTGCGGCGCCGTTTGAGAACCAAGCGGGTGCCCATACGACACGCCGAGTCGCAGGCGGCTACGAAGTGGAGAAGGGCGCGCCATTACGTGCGTACGCAGCCGATCGTCTCCGCGTGCGCCCTGGTCTTGCTTGCCGTTCTGGGGTGGGGTGTGGTCTCGCGCTGGTGGGGGGACTCAGCGGACCCGAACGCCGCGATGGCACCCGAGTTGGCGCCCACCCCTCAGACTGCCCCGCTCGTCAGCTCTGCTCGCGGAGCACGCCCTTCCCAAGATCTTACCGGCCATGAGACTCCGCAGCGCGCGCAGACCGCTGCCGATGCCGGTTTGGCGGGTGGTCTCGACCAAAGTGACACTCGTATGGAGACGAAGCCGCACGGTGGTGATCAGCGGCGTTCCGCCCCGCGGGCCAGTGTGCACCCGGCACCCACCTGGGTCACCCGGCGGCCCGACGAAGCACACGCCGAGGCCGAATCCACTCGTGCCTTGGGCAACCCTGACATCGTCGATCCTTGGGCAGAGGGGCCTAGAGACGAACGCTGAAGATCGGCTGTCGACTTGACAGCTGCTCAAAAGGCTTCAAGGCTTCCGCTTTGGGAAGCAATCGGTGGCGAAGAAACAGCTTCTTTTGGTGGACGCGGACCCACGCAGCGTGCGTGTTCTAGAGGTCAGCCTCAAGAAGGCCGGCTACAGCGTGACGACAGCGTCCGATGGGCACGATGCGCTGTCGAAGGTGGAGTACCTGACGCCGGACCTAATCCTGAGCGACACACGCCTGCCTCGGCTCGATGGCTACGAGCTAGTGCGTAGGGTCAAGGAAAAGCCGGAGTACGCCAGTATCCCCATCGTATTTCTGACCAGCCAAAAATCGATCGAAGACAAGATTCGCGGGCTCGAGTTGGGCGTTGAAGATTATCTGACCAAGCCCATTTTCGTGCGCGAGCTGATCACGCGGGTAAACCTGCTTCTCACTCGCAGAACGCAAGAAAACCTCGTCACGAGCGTGCCGACCAGCCGCCGCACGCGTCTCAGTGGTTCGCTCGAAGACATGGGCGTCGTCGACCTCCTGCAAACCTTCGAAGTCAGCCGAAAAAGCGGTGTCGCCAAGATCACCAGCGCCGCGCGCGAGGCCACCGTTTATTTCCGCGACGGCAAGACGGTGGACGCCGAGCTCGGCCGCCTGCGGGGCGAAGAGGCGGTGTATCGAGCGTTGATCTGGACGACCGGCAGCTTCGAGGTCGAATTTTGCCCGGTCGAGCGCACCGACATCATACCCACGTCGACGCAGGGGCTGTTGATGGAGGGCATGCGGCGCCTGGACGAATGGGGTCGCCTGCTCGAGCAACTGCCCCCGCTCGACAGTATTTTCGAGGTCGATCATCACCAGCTGGTCGAGCGCCTCAACGAAATTCCCGACGAGCTGAACGGTATCCTGCGTTTGTTCGACGGCCGGCGCACTTTGCTCGAGGTAGTCGACGAATCGCCATTCGAAGATCTGTCCACGCTGTCGACCGTGACGAAGCTGTTCTTCGAAGGCCTCTTGGTGCTCTCGGAGCGCCCGTCTGCGGACGAGGTCGTGCCCAGCATGGAGGCAGAAAGCCAGCCCAAGCTGGAGCGCGCCTCGGTGAGCGAGGAGGTCGTCCCCGAGCGCGTGAGTCAATCTCCTCGTCGCGGCCCAGCTGCACCCGATTCGCCTTCTTGGCGTCCCCCAGCGCCGGAGTTGTCGCGCGATCTCAGCAAGCCTTCGATTTCGGAGCAGCTCACCCGAGCGCCAGAGCAGGCGCCCGCCGCTGACACCGTTGCTGACTCCGCCGCTGCTTTGGCGAGCGACAGCTCCGCAGGCGAGGCTCGCCAACCTGAGGCCGAGCGCAGCGATGCTGCGGCTGGCGGCCCACCCGCTGTCCGAGAGGTGGCCAGGGCCGACGCTCCCGGCCCCAGGGCGCCGCTGCCTCAGGGGATCGACAAGGCGCACGCCACGGTCACGGTGAAGGTAGAAGGACCGCCGCCGCCAGAACCCAGTCATGGTCGGAAAAAGGGTTCCACGCGACTCGGCATTGGACCGCCGCTGCCCACCTCGACACCGGAGCAAGACAAGGCACCGGGTCGAGAGCAGACACCGAAGCCAGAGCGATCGGAGGTTCGAGCAGAAGCGGAGCGTCGAGCTCCGGCCGACGACGCTGCAGGGCAACCCAGGCGCCCAGAAGGTTGGGGCTTGCCGCCGACGACGCGCGCTACGCCCGCAGCGCTCGAGGGCAAAGTCATCCCGTTCCCTGCGCGACAAGACGACGAGCTCGAAGCCGCCACACACCAGGCCGCCGGTGCCGCCTTGGAGCGTGCGGCTCATGACGACGTAGCGCGTGCCAAGTCGCAAACGGCTAGCTCGACTCAGGGGCGGCCGTTCGAGACGAGGCGCACGGCGCGAGTCGTATTCGAATCGGCGACCGAAGAACCGGCGACGCATCGCGAACCGGTCGCGGGCCTCGGCGCCGCCGAACGCAGCGACGAGGCAGAAAACTCGACGGCTACGGTGCAGTCGGCGAGGGCGACAGACACTGCGAAAGAACGTGACGGGGACACGAAACGGGAGGACGGCGCCGAAGCAACGAGCGCCGCTGACAAAGGTGGGATCAAACGCATGAACGGAGCCCCTGCGACCACGGCACGAGCGAACGCCAAACCAGCGGCGCTCGACCACGACGACGAGCTGCACTCCGGAGAAGACGTTCACGAGAACTTTTTTTCGGAGGGGGACGAGGGTCGCTACGAAGGCGGCCCCGCCACCATGGCGGAGCACGAAGAGCACCTGGCTGCCATCGAGGCAGATGTCCTGGCTCAAGAACGGCGAGAGATCGTCCGCACTCCCGAGCAAGAGGCTCGCCGCGAGGCATTCATCAGGCTGGTCGTGCGGGTCGTGGGTTCTTGCGTCGCCGTACTAATCGTCGCGCTCGTTTGGGCTCAGCTGAAAGCGAAGCGTGGCGATGAGCCGGTGCCCGGCGGGGCAGCGGTCGTGGAGCCACCCGTGGCCCC
>CBFGRJ010000138.1:0-16454 GCA_965651135.1 uncultured Myxococcales bacterium | reverse complement strand
CTGGTTCGTCGACCGAGCAGCAACGTTTTGCCAGCACGGCCGCGAGCTTCTAGGGTCGGGCGCGGTGATTCAATTCGACTCGGTTTCCAAGCGCCACGGCAGCCAAATTTTGTTCGTCGATGCTTCGTTCGCAGTGTTCCGCGGTGAACGTGTGGGGTTACTCGGGCCCAATGGCAGCGGGAAATCGACTGTCTTCAGGCTGATCGTGGGGCAAGAGCAACCCGATGCCGGCCAAGTCAATATCGACAAATACACCAGCATCGGCTTCTTCGACCAAAACGTGGGTGAGATGCACGGTCGCAGTGCGCTCGAAGAAACCATAGCTGGAGCAGGCGAGGTTTCGAGCTTGTGGCACGAGCTCCAACAGCTCGAAGCAAAAATGGCCGACCCCGACATCGGCGATCGCTTGGACCAGGTGCTCGAACGATTCGGCACGGTGCAGGCGCGCTTCGACGAGCTGGACGGCTACTCGCTCGAAGCGCGCGCCCGTGAGGTATTGGCCGGCTTGAGCTTTTCCGAAAGCATGGTTTTGGGCGACGTGGGTGCACTTTCCGGAGGCTGGAAGATGCGGGTCGCTCTAGCGCGGGTGCTGCTCATGCAACCCGATGCGCTGTTGCTGGACGAGCCGACGAACCACCTGGACCTGGAGTCCATCATCTGGCTCGAACGCTTTTTGACGGATTTCAACGGCGGGCTCATGGTCACCTCGCACGATCAAGCTTTCTTGAATCGTGTGGTGGACCGCATCATCGACATCGACGAAGGCGAAGTGGTGACCTATTCGGGCAATTTCGACTTCTATCGTGAGCAGTATCAGCTGAGGCGACAGCAACAAGCTGCGCAATACGCGCGCCAGCAGGCGATGCTGGCCAAAGAGCAGTCGTTCATCGATCGCTTCAAAGCTCGCGCCAGCCACGCGGCGCAGGTGCAGTCGCGGGTGAAGAAGCTGGAGAAAATCGAGAAAATCGAGCCACCGCGCCAGCGCAAACGAGTCGTGTTCGAGTTTCGTTCGCCACCCAGATCGGGAGACGACGTACTAAGTATGCAGGGCGTTTGCAAGGCTTACCCCGGTCTCACCCTGTACCGCGACTTCGACCTGCTCGTGCGGCGTGGTGAGCGTTGGTGTGTGATGGGCATCAACGGTGCCGGCAAGAGTACCCTGCTCAAGCTGGTCGCAGGCCACGCAGAGGCGGACCAGGGCGACGTACGCTTGGGTGCGAACGTGAAACTTGGCTACTTCGCGCAGCACACCATGGAAATCCTCGACCATGGCAAGACTGTGCTCGAATCGGCTCAGCTGCGCTTCCCGTTGGCGGGGCTAGGCGTGCTCCGAACACTCTTGGGAGCGTTTGGCTTTTCCGGCGACGAGGTGGACAAACGTGCCGGTATCCTGTCGGGTGGCGAAAAAGCGCGGCTCGTGTTGGCGCTCATGCTCTTCGACCCACCAAACTTCTTGGTGCTCGACGAACCGACCAACCACCTCGATATGGATACAAAAGAAGTCCTGGTGAATGCGCTCTCTACGTTCGAAGGGACCTTGCTTTTCGTATCCCACGATCGGCGCTTCTTGAGCGCACTGTCGAACCGAGTGCTCGAGCTCACCGATCAGGAACCAAGAGTCTACCCTGGCGGCTACGACGAATACGTCGCGCAAAGCGGACACGAAGCCCCTGGGGTGTCGCCTGCGTGATCTCTTACTGGCAAAGCTGGAGCCCTGTGTCGATATCGCCGGCCTCGAGTTCCAGGTTGGCCTCCACGAAATTGCCGTGGATATCGGTAGCTCGCACTCGAAATGGCGGCGCACCGAAGTCGTTTTCCGGCGGCGCCCAGTAGTTGTACTCCGTGCGCGTGGCTTGCACCCAGTTGCCGTTGACTCGTACCTCGACCGACTGAATCGGCGCTCGGTGGCTCTGAACCAACACTTCGTTCCAGTACTTGTTGTCCGGTTCTTTGAGCTTGAACGACACGTCGTCGTTCGTCGGACAGGGCACGTACTTCCAGCTGATTTGACCCTTGCCGGCACGGTTGCCGAGGTAGCCATCCCCCACGTTGCCGAGCTGTGAAAATGCGGCCTGGCTCAGATCGATGTGACCCGAGACACACTTGTTGTTCGTCGCGACCGGGCATTGATCCACGATGGTTATTACCACGCGTTGATTCGTGTCTTGGCGGGTGACCTCGACGCACGCCCCGCACGCAGCCGCGTTGTTGTAGTCGGCCGTGTTCATGGCTCCGAAAAACTCACCGTTGCCGGTATAGACGTGGTTCACTCGGTCCGGCCCCTGCTGGATACCGAAGCTGCAGTTCACGTCGCCGATGTTCGCGGTGCCTTGCGAGAACGTGTACCAAGTAATACTGCCATCGTTGGTACCGCCCCAACTCTCCGGACACTGCCCCGGCCCCCCGCTCAGGTTCTCTTCGGGTTCCATGCCCCCGGTGGTCGCGCTAGCGGTCGTCGAGGCGTCGCCAGTGGTGGCGCCGTCGGTAGTCGCAGCGGTGCCTTCGGTCGTCGACCCACCGGTAGCGGTCGTGGCGCCGGCCGTGGTGGTCGTGCCGACGGTAGAAGCGGTCGTCGCACCGGTGGTGGCACTCGAGGGGGCACCGGTAGCGCTCTGCGTGGAATCGCCACCCATGCTGGTCACGCCGTTCGTACCTGTCGCGGCTGCAGCGTCGGCTCCAGAGGATGCCGTCGTCGAGGCAGCGGTCGACGCATTACCTCCGAAACCAGTGGTTGATCCGACTGGAGCATCGCTGCTGCACGCCGAAAGCACGTACAAGGGGGCGGTGAGTAAGCCCGTTGCGAGAGAACGGGCACTCGTGAGGTTCCGTATGGGGCCTAGGGGGCTTACCGCTTCGAGTTCTCTTGCGCACACGCGCTTACCTTACACCACTGTAAGCCATTCGCCGCGACGATCCGGCTCGATCAGGTCGGGTTTATGGGGCTTCATGAAGCAAGACCGCACGAAACACACTGCGAACGCAACCTGCCGGACGTTCAGCAGAGCGCGATTGGATTGAAGAAAGCCATCCATGCTGGAACGTAAGGTCTGTCCGATCTGAGACACCCCGCCGCAGCTAGCGAGGCGCGGCCGAGGTCAGCGAGCGGCGCTGGCAAAGTTGGCTCACCGTGGCAGCTACCGCTCAGCCCAGGTGGGTCGCGGCTGAGCCTTCAGGCCTGCAGCTAATTCGGGCGCGCTGGCTGTAGCTCGCTGGCTGAACGACCACGTCAATAGGCAGCCCACGATGGCCGAAGCCAGCAGGAGCGCGTTCGTGACCACGAAGACCCAATTTCCCACCAGCCAGCTGTATGTGGTGAAGCCCGCCGAGGCTGCCGTTTGTCCTATGAACAACCACTTGGAGACGCCCTTCGTGGAGCGCTCACGCCATTGCGTCCAAATTTGCTGGACGATGGTCACCAGCAAGACGAGCGAGCTCAACCAACCGAGTAGTTCGGTCATGGCGTTGTCCCTGCAATCCCCATGCCCAGGAGCCGTGCACGTCATTCTGTCACACCTGTGCTGGTGGGATCGCTAGCACGGGCGCGCTCGAACGGCGCAGCACCGCTTCGGTGACGCTGCCTAACAACAGTCGCTTCATGCCTCGCCTCGCGTGAGTGGCCATGACGATCACGGGACCATCGAGCGCTTCAGCGTAGTCGACGATGGCGTCGGCCACTTGCCTGTCGCTGATCGCGAGAAACTTCGCATGCAGCTCGCCTTCCACGCTCGGGGTGATCCGCTCGGCACATAGCTCGAGCTCTTTGCGGGCTGCCTCGCGATCGTTGTGGCTGGTGGTGGTTTCGAGTGGCGGCCCGGTGCCCGCAGCGAAAGACGGCTCTTCGTAGACGTGCGCGAGGGTGAGCGGAACACGCAACATGTTGGCCAGAGCAATGGCGTACGCCAAGGCTCTGTCGTTTCGCATTTCGGGACCCAGAGGGCACAAGATATGTTTTGCCTTGGGTTGCTCCAGCGGCATTCCGGCCTCCTTCGGACAAACGTGCTCTTCGAGAATCCTCGTTCAGCCGCCCATCGTTGCCATGCGGCGTTCCATTTCTTCGGGCGAGACGTCTTCCTTGTGCGTCATGATGCTCCAGCGTTGTCCGAATGGGTCACGCACCGAACCGGATCGGTCGCCGTAGAACTTGTCTGAAAGCTCTTCGAGCACCGTCGCACCGGCGTCCACCGCGCGCTGAAAGACCGCATCGCAATCCTCCACATAGACACAGGTGAGCGACGAAGTCGCAGGCCACTGGTCGCTGCCCGATGCGAGCATGAGCACCGATTCGCCGATCTTCAGCTCCGCATGACCAATGCCTCCATCCGGCGTCGGCATGCGCATGCGCTCCGTAGCGCCGAACACATGCTTGTAGAACTCGATCGCATCTGCGCAGCGCGGCGTGACGATGTACGGCGTGAGACTTCCATATTCAGGCGGAATCGCTTGGACCTTCGACATGGGTGGTTCTCCTGGTTAGCTACGGTGGACCCACCTGTCACCTTGCCTACAGCACGGGCCGCGCGTCGAGCTAGGTTTCCCATCTCGAGGGCCAAACCGTTGAGGCGACTCGTTGTGGCAGCTTCCACCAACGCTGCAACCGGACAGTCTGGCTTTGCCCCGAGGCATTCCTGCGTGCCCGAGACGAAGATCCCGGCCACGCTGCCCCTTATTGGCATTACTCATCTTGAAACTAGCCTGCCAAGGGTGCCTCGAGTCCATGGTCCACGAGCAGAGAAGGTCACAATCATCGGCCGGTGCCGTGATGGCGCTATTGCTCGCCGGAGCCTGCTCCGGTGACGTCGATCCCGAAAGCCCAGCAGTCAGTACTTCCGATGGCGGCCCCATTGCGACGGGTACCGGCGGTCTAACGACCGGGAGCGGCGGCGCGAACGGTACGCTGTCCACCGGGTCTACGGGCATGGGCACGACCGCGAACGCCTCGACCCAGAGCAGCAGCGCGACCACCAGTTCCGGTACGACGGGTGGCGCGTGTCAGGCGGGGCAGGTCCCCTGCACCGGCGTTTGTGTCGATACGCTCACCGATGCCTCGAACTGCGGAGGCTGTGGCACGGCCTGCGGGCTTGGCGAGCAGTGCATCAGTGGCTCCTGCGAGTGTCCTGCCGGACAAACCTGCGCCCCAACGGGCACGACAGGATCGGGAGGTGCTAGCAGCAGCTCGACGACCGACGGCAGCATGAGCACCGACGGGGGGACCACCATGGGTATGGGAGGCGCCCCGAGCACGAACACTACCGGCATGAATACCAGCGGTACGACGGGTGGCACCACCGGTGGCAGCCCGAGCAGCGAGCAATACCCGTGCGACGGTGATACCAGCGGCTACGACGCGGTGGTCACCATCTCCGGCAACAATGCCCGGTCCACGATTCAAAACGCGCTCAATGGCCTTTCCGCGAATCGCACCACCAAGCAGAGCGTGCTGGTGCAGGGCGACGGCAGCATGGGCAACAACGAGCGCATCGATATTCCGAGCTACACGGTGCTCAACGTGTGCGGGACCATCACGGTCACCAATGCAGGCGGTTCGGGCGACCAAGCCCCCCTGTATGCGCGCAACAAGCGGGATATCGAGATTCCAAACGCTACGATCCGCGGCGTGCCCCTGTACGGCATGTTCTTCCGCGAGGTCAGCAATCTCACACTCGGGCGCATCGACATGCGCCTCGACGGTCAGGGACTCGCCATTCGCATCGACAATAACCCCGGCAGCTCCAACAATTGGGGTCGCAGCAACCAGGTCACCAATATTCGCCTCGAAGACATTTATGTCGAGGGTGCGGCCAGCCACGCCGTCGAGACCTATGGCGTCGACGGCTTGGTCATTGGCACCGTGGTCGCTCGTGATGTCGGCGAATGCGGCGTGCTGCTGAACGCGACCATCAACGCCGACGTGGGCCTGGTGGATGCAGAAGACGCAGCGACCGGAACTGGCTACGCAGGCTTTCGTATCGCGAACGAGGCCGGCAAGATCGGTAACAGCTGGCCCGCCGGCAACATTCACGTGGGTGAGGTGCGCGCGATTCGGGGCGGCCGCGGCATATTTTGCGTCTCCGACAGCGGAGGCCTGACCATCGATCGCTTGACGCTCGAGAACAACGGCAACAACTCCATGTTGCTCGAAAACTGCCACACGGTACAAATCGCCACCATTTCCGGCACCATCTCCGGCGGCGGAGAGCTGCGGATTTCCCAGCGCACGGACGAGCACACGCCCACATCGAACATCTCGCTCGGCAACCTGACGATCACCGGCACACAAATCAACGAAAGCCCCTGCGCCAGCAACACCGTCGTCTGCAATGTTCAGGGCACGGTCAACGTTTGCGGCAACACGATCGATCAGTGCCCCTGGTGAGCTAGGTGAGCTAGGTGAGCTAGGTGAGCTAGCAGTGAATGCTGGAACCCGATGCGGGTTCAATTCTTATTTCACAGCAAGACGGGAAGACAGGAAGATTTTCTTATTTGAACCCGACCTGACCCTCTGCGGTGATGCGATGTTTGTGAAACCTGTTCTCACTCGATCGACCGGGAACAGAAAAAATTCCCTTCTCGTCCTTCCCGCCTCCCTGTTCAATTTCCTGAACCCACCAGCTTGCGATTTGCGCTACGCTTTTCGCTGAAACGTCGAGTTTTTGCGCGTTTTGCGGTTTTGCGGTTCGCTAGAAAGTCCCATCAGGGCTCGTAGGGCGTTCGGTCGAGCTCAAGGCTCACAAGCGTCGCTATAGGGTGCTTCACTGCACTGGCTAGTCGAAAAGTCGCAGTAGCGTGACGCACAGGAGTCATCGCTGAAGCACGTCTCGCCGAGGGCAGCTTTGTCGACGCACACGTCCCCGCTGCATTCATCGGAAGCGCAATCGTTATCCGAGAGACAGGGGCCGCCAAGCTCGCTCAGCGAACCGCAGGTTCCGTCGACTTCGTCGGTATCGCCGATACAAAGGCTGTCGACACACTGCGCGTCCTCACTGCAAGCGCCGCCACGCATGACCAGCGGCCGAGCAACCCGAGGGCAGATCTGATCCAGTCGCGGGCACGAAATGCTCAGCTGCTCGATGCAGGACTCGGCCAACAGCGGATCGTAAACCAGGCGCCCCTCCGATTCCGATTCCGTAAAACTCGGCACGATCAGTGTCAGGAGCGCAGCCATATTGGTGCGACACTCCTCTTCGTTGTTGCCCGTGAACGCAACGGGAGCCTCGGCCATGTGCGCGAGTTGCTCGCTCGGGCAGCAGCGGTACAGCCATCCGCAATAGGCAGCGGCATACTGGGTAGGGAGCTCGACCAGCGTTGTTCCGGCGGGTTCACCCGTGGTCGTTCCACCCGTGGTCGTTTCACCTGAACCGCTGCCGAAGTTGTTGCTGCTCGTGGTTTCCGGCATCGAGTGGGGTTCGTCCCCACCCGAATCGGAACACGCCGACGCCACCAGAACCAAGAATACCAAAAAAAGACCGCGACTCCCCATCACACCGCGGATCAAACTCGCACCCCGGACTTCTGTCAATCACCCCACTACGAAGACCGACAGCCCCTTGTGCTTTCCGCGCCGTTCGTCGTAATGCCACTCGAGCCTGCCCACGAGGTTCTGCCCAGCGCTTTCGAAGGGGATGTCCGTACCGATGGGTTCTCGCACATGCTCGTACAAAAGCCGCGCGGCTTTTTGGATGACGTCAGCAGTGAGCTCTTGATTTCGCATGCGGCGTAACCCTGCTGACGCAGCGGGAGCAGGTGAAACGGCGGCCGCGCCCGTGGTCAGCCCCAGCGCTTCGGCCTCGGCGCGCGTTTTCGGACCCACCACGCCGTCGGGCACCAGACCCTGCGCTTGCTGAAACAGCACGGTAGCAGTCCGGGTGAGCGGCCCGAAACTGCCGTCAGCGCTGCCGGGGCTGGCGAGGCCTTGAGTGATCAAAAAGCGCTGCCAAGCTTCGACGGCAGCGCCGCGCGAGCCCAGGCGCAAGATGGGGTCATCGGCGGCCGTGCTCGGCTGCACGCGAGCGCCACCAACGAGCGCAGCGAGCGCTTCGCGGGTGTCGGCGTCGAGCATTCCGCTAGGGCTGAGGGCCTGGCTGCTTTGGAATGCGATGAGCGCCGCGCGAGTGACAGGACCGAATATGCCGTCGACCTCGAGCAGATAACCCTGGGCATGCAATTGCTCTTGCAGGGCGCGGACCTCTGGCCCCCGGTCGCCCAGAGCGAGCAGCGGTTGCCCCGCAACGGGTGCCCGCCCGTTCCCGCCCAACGTGCTCAGCAATCGGCCCTCGGCATGCCACTGCCGCACGCGCTCGTCGCTGGCTTCGAAGTGCATGGCGTCTTCACGCGAAAAACCTGCGCCCCAGTACCAGCCGTGGCGCTGGAAGATGGGCGCGATCAGCGCCAGCCCACACTGCACTTGGCCATTGCCGGGACTGTCGAGCCTACCGTCGAGATTCAGATCGATGGCGATGCCCCAAGCATGATTGCTAATCGTGTGAGTCGAGCCGCGCACTAGGCGGGCGCACAGCATGCCGCTATAACCGAGAGCCGAGAACACGTCCGGCTGCTCGCTGTGGATGTCGGCGAAGATCTGCTCGAGGTCATCGAGCGCCGGCTTCAAACCATAGGCGCGGAAGATCCCCAACTGGCGCAGTGCAAGCAGACTCAAAAGCGCACGGTTAGTGGGAGACTGGCAGGTCTGATCGAAGCTTTCGCGCGGCGTGCCGAGCAGCGACAGCAGCGTCGTCTGTCGCGCTGGCGTCAGGCCTTGGTTGATGCCAGGGGGGATCGGGATGAGTTCGGTCAAGCGCATGGCAGCCTGACGGCAGGTTCCCCGCAAGCACCAAAGCTGTCAATGCAAACCGCGCGTACCACTATTAGGTGTCCAGTAGAGTTTACGATTCGCATCATAAGCCATCGGCGATCGGCCATCGGCGATCGGCCATCGGCGATCGGCCATCGGGGCGGACGATCGAGGACTACCGCCCCACGCGCACAACCACAGGGCAGGGTAGGCCATACGTCAAGCCAAGGCTGGGAAATTGCTGGCCCGACCAGGATCCCCCTTTCGGATGGGGGCCCAGACCCTATGCAGGAAGGGCAAACCCCCGACGGATTCCAAAGCCTTCGAAAAACTCATGTCACGCTTTCAGCTCATCCCCAGACAGCCGCGTTTCTTCGAGATGTTTCAGCAGAGCGCCGGCAACATTCATCAGGCGGCAGAGT
This sequence comes from uncultured Myxococcales bacterium, assembly GCA_965651135.1. Taxonomy (GTDB): domain Bacteria; phylum Myxococcota_A; class Polyangia; order Polyangiales; family Polyangiaceae; genus JAICQQ01. The sequence continues at coordinate 7,244 of CBFGRJ010000138.1, read as the reverse complement.
CGCTACTCGACGTGCTGTTGAACTACACCGACATGGAGCGCAAGGTGCGGCGCATCAAAGACATCGAGCATCAAGGGGACGAGATCACGCATGCCATCTTCAAGGCGCTGAACCAGTCCTTCGTGACACCGTTCGATCGCGACGACATCGGCAACCTTACGACTGCGCTGGACGATGTGCTGGACGAAATCGAGGAGGCGGCGAGGCGCTTGCGCATCTACCGCATTGCCGAGCCGACTCCGCTATCCGTCCAATTTGCGCAGATCATTTTGGATCAGGCGCACGTGGTCGCACGACTGATCCCACGTCTCGAGGATCTGCGCGAGCAGCGAGAGATACGTGATGACATCGTCGAGCTGCATCGACTCGAAAACGAAGCCGACGACTTGATGGAAGAGGCGTTGGCCGGCTTGTACACGGGCGTCACGGACGTGCCGGGCCTGATCGCCGCCGTTCAATGGAAGGATATCTACGAAGTGCTCGAAGGAGCGACCGACCGCGCTGAACGTGTGGGCGTGGTCGTCGAATCCATCCTGGTCAAGAGCGGCTGAACGAGGCCGTTCAGCTCCCCATGCTCATATCCCCAAGAGCCGGAGCAGATACGCGAAGCCGTAGCCGAAGACAATCGTCGCCGGCAAGGTGAGCAGCCACGAGAGCGCGATTTCCGACACGATGGTCCAGCGCACCCGACGGCGCCCGCGCACCGTTCCCGCTCCCAAAATAGCCGAAGAAATCGCGTGGGTGGTGCTGACGGGGATGCCGAAGAACGACGCGATCTGAAGCACCGTGGCAGCGGATGCTTCGGCGGCGAAGCCTTGCTCGGTAGTGAGCGCCGTGATGCGCATGCCCAACGTCTTGATGATGCGCCAACCGCCGGCTGCAACCCCGAGCCCCGCAACCGCGCCAACGCTCAGGATCACCCAAAGCGGCACACGCAGCGTCGACCAACCGTAGTGCACCGCCAGCGCCATGGCCAACACGCCCATCGGTTTCTGAGCGTCGTTACGCCCGTGGCTGAACGCCATGAACAGCGCGGACAGGCGCTGCAAGTTTCTGAACAGCGGCGTGGTCTTGCTGCGCGGCACCCGGTGAAACAGCCGATACACCAGCACCAGCATCACCCAAGCCCCGGCGAAGCCGAGCGCTGGCGAAGCCAAGATAGCCACCAGCACCGTGAGCAAGCTGGCCCATTCGACGGCCCCGGGCCCACCCGCGAACAGACCCACGCCCATGATGCCGCCGATGAGCCCGTGAGTTTCGCTGACGGGAATGCCACGCCAATACGTGAGCAAGCTCCAGGTCATCGCCCCGAGCAAGGCCGCCATCACGGCACCTTGCGTGAGCAGACTCGGCGAAATCACGCCTTTGCCGATCGTGAGCGCCACCGCGGTACCCGTCAGCGCTCCGGCGATCTCCAGCACGCCGGCCGCCAGCACGGCTTGCACCGGAGTGAGCGCCCGTGTACCCACTGCTGTCGCAATCGCATTCGCTGCATCCGTGAAGCCGCCGACGAACGCGTACAGGTACGACAGCGCCACAACCAGCACGAAGATCAGCAGTCCCGAATCCATCAGCAGCCACCGCTCGATCCGGATTGGTCGGCTCTCTTCCAGCGTCAAGCCCCTATCAGCGACGCCTGATCGGGGCACGATGGTCGCGAGCTACCAGTCGGCGTCGTCGACGGGGTCGATCCGCTCGAAAGCCTCGACCTGCTCCGGAAAATGCGAGCCACCATGCCGAAAACAAGCCACCGACCCATCGATGCGCACCGCGCACAAGACCTCCCTGCCCGCTTCGATGAAGCTGAAGGGGCCCTCCGCCACGGGCAGCTCGGCGCCATCGAAGCGACGGCATACTAACATGCCCCGTTCATCCAGCGCGCAGGCCACGGAGCTGGTCGCAGCGATCGAACGGTAGCGCCCAGGCGGAAATGCGGGCGGTTCCGCCTCGATACATTCGCCGACGCTAACCCTGTCGCACTGCCAGAACGGCTCCTGGCAAACCACGCCGCCGGCTCGGGTGAGGTTACTCCTCGGCTTGCGCGGTGGGCAAGGGACGCGGCAACCCCAACATCAGCAGTGTCGCTGCGAGACTCAATGGCCATGAGCCCCATGCGTGACCCTGCGGGCCACACAAAAAGAGCGTGATCGTGGCGGCGAAAACGACTGCACGAGCGCGCCCTCCGACCCTCACTGCTTGAGCCACCACCGCAGCAATCCCGAACCGCGCCAAGTCGACCATCCTCGGCAAGCCTTCGTAGGCCACCCAAAGAGCCCCCACTCCCACCAGCACGACCGTCACCCACGGACGCTTGTCATCGAAGCCTCGCTGCCGCCACAGCAGCCCACCCATGGCCAGCACCAAGACCACGCCTTCCATGGTCAGCATCGCATCGCCTCCACCGTCGCCTCATTCCTCGCCGCAGGCGCCACCTGGAGCATGAGTTTCCAACCACCCAGCGACTCGGACACACGCCTCCTCAATCGCGGTTCCGACAAGCACCTGCTTGACCAACGACCCGCCCAAGCGACCAGCACCAACGGTTCCCAGCCAGCCGCACAACACATCGTTGGTGGCCAAGCGCCGCTCACACAAAGACCGCACCGCTTCCGGATGCACCTTGTCAGCCTGCGATTCGTTGTCGGCCCCGGCACTCACCGAGTAAGTGCCGCCTTGACCCACGGGTTCCGGACCAACGGGCCCCCGTCCAGTGTCATCGATATAACAGGCACGCGGCCCGGGCCCCGCGCACTCAGGGCCCTCGAAGCTCGCCCCAGACTCCGACTCGGACTCGGACCAAACACATGCATGAGGAGAAGTCGACTGAATAGGATCCGCCAAAAGAGCCTCCCGCAGCGGTAGGGTGGAAATGGCCTTCAGCTGCTGCTTTCCCGATCGGCCGAGCCCATACTCAGTTGCGCTTTTATTTTGGACGACCCGGCGCTTCGCATGTCGGGCGTCACGCTTACGCGGAGAACATCGATGTCAGTACTACTGACATGGGCTTGCCCGGGTCTGACGGGACCTAGGGCCCCGGCAGCGCTTCTTCGTCCACTGGCTCTTCGTCCACTGGCTCTTCGTCCACTGGCTCTTCGTCCACTGGCTCTTCGTCCACTGGCTCTTCGGGCTCGGGTACGTCGGGAACTGGTGCCTCGGGAACTGTCACTTCTGGCTCGCTCGGTTCCACGTCGACTTCCTCCTCCGTCTCCTGGCTTTGCCCATCCTCGGCTTCGGGCGAACTAGCGGGCGCGGAGACCGTCCAATCCGTATCCGGTTTCACCGAACGCCGCGTGCCGAAGTTCCATTGCAGATTCACCAGCGCAATCAATGGGGCCGAGTCGCTTTCTCCGTAGTCTCGCCCAAACGAGAAGCCCAACCATTCTTGTTCACCCACCCGGTAGTCCAGGGTGCCAACCGCCCGGTACTGCCGTTCATCGGTTTCGGTGTCTGTGTCGAACGCAACGCGCCGGTAGATGACTTCTGCGGAAATGCCGAACCGGTCGTGGGCGTAGGTGATTCTTCCGCCGGCGTCTAGGTTCCACGCCGAGGGGCCCGCACCGCGCTCCCGAGTGGCTTTGAATAGCGCGATCACACTGGCGGAGTTCCAAAGCCAACCGGGCGTAGCCCAGACCGCCCACGCATCGAATTCGGCCTCGTCACCGACCTCGTTGGTGGGGAAGCTCCAAGCGGCCGCGCCGGCCATGTCCACTACGAAGCCCTGTCGCTGGTGAATGGTGGTCAGGCATTTCTCATACGTAGCCGGATCGGTTTGCGGCTCGAGCTCGTGGCGCAGGGCCGCCGCGTTGACTAGATCGGGGATCGCGATGCCGTGTCGTTCAGCGTAGTGCTGCCGGGCCCGCGCAAACTCGCTCGCCTGCTGACGGTCGGCAGGGTTAGCCGGATAGCGCGGCTGCGGACATTGAGAGGCATAACATGGGCGCCGTCGATGCAGTTCTTCGGCTCGATGGCGAATGGCAGCTTCGAACGCTGCATCGCCTTGGCTCCCCTGCTGCAGGTCGAGCTCCCTTCCTGCCCATGCGAAGAGCACCGCTCGATAAACCGCTAGACTCTCATCGCCCCGTTCTGGCATCTCGAACGCGCGCATGCCATCCATCATCGAGGTGACGGCACGCTCAGCTTGCTTTTGATTGCGTTCGCGCAGTACCTCGACGCAAGCCGTTGCGGCGGGGCTTGGCCCCCCTCCATAGAGTGTGGTGCGCGCGCCCACTGCTGCCTGTGATCCCCCCGGCTCGTCCGCTTCGGACGGCTCACGCACGGATGTGGCGGCAGAGAGGGTGAAGTTCCGATAAATGGAGCGCCAGCCCGCCAGGGCAGCCCTTTCGAAAGGTAGATCGGGATGAGGGAACAGCCAAAATGGCGCAAACTCCACGGCAAAGTCGCGAAAAAATGCGGCGTCTTCGCCGGCTCGCACCCCGTTGGCCAGTGTCGTTGCCAGAGCCGATGGTGTCGTCGGGCGCTGTATGTCTAGCGTGTTCAATCGAAGTACCGACAAGGCGGGCGATTCGGGAGTCTTCAAGGTGAAGAGGTCCGGCGCCTCGGCGATGGCGTCGACGTCGGGGGTTGTCTCTTCCGCATCGGCTATTCGTGTAGTGCCCAGCATTGTCAGCAGCCCGACTACTGAGCCATACTTCGCAGCGCGCATGGCTTAGCCTGCGAAAAAATCGAAGAAGAAGCCATAACCCACGTCGGCTCTGTCATGCGCCGCATCTTCACTGAGCGTCTTGGTGTAGACCACCTTCTTGCCGTTGTGGATCTTGACCGTGAGTGAGGTGCGGTTGGTGTGCTCGTTCACGTCCGTCACGAGCGCTGCAATGGCCGCGGATCGCCCGTGCAGTGCAGAACCTTTCAAGTGAAATTCGTAGATGCCGTCGTGGCGACGCGCCTTGGGCTTCACGTGTCCCGAGCTCGTGACGAGGACGGGAACACCGAGCTGCCCTTCCCCTGCATGAGCAAGAATTCTCACGGCTCCACTGGATACGAAGATTGCGTCAAATGATTGCGGCATGGCTCCCCTTGTTCTTAGGCGATGGCCCACGTGTTCGTTTCAGGATGTGCGAACCCGCTCAGCGGGCCGATTGACTCTTTGACTCTCGCTAGTCTCCTAGGTCCGCTTCGCCGCTGAACATCGTCGCGACGATCTGGAGCATTTTCGGCAAGCCCCCGGCTAGCGCAGGCACGAGCGGGCCGAGGGCCGCCAAGCTTGGATTTACGACCAAAACAACGCCAAGAATGAGCACGACAGCCAGCAACAAAGGCGTGCGCAGAGCTCGGTAGGCGCTGCGCCCATCGTCTTCCTCCCAGTGAGCGAACTGCTTGGATGTGACAGTCTGGGTGATGAATTCGCCAAAGGCGCGATTGGGTATCGTGAGAGTGTTGGCGTCGATCAGGCCCCGCCTGGCCAGATCCATCACGGCCTCGCGATTCTGCGGATTGGGGTTGACGTAGCCCTCTATAGCGAATTGCGCGAGCAGGCGCTTCTCCTCGTCGGTGCACCGGCTCCAGAGCGATACGAGGTGCGCTCGAGACACCTCGCCGGCTTCGTCCTCCTTCCACTCCACGGTGTGCGCCGGTGCATGCACCGTTTGGAAGCGCTGGAGCAGGGTTGCCCAGCGCTGGGCGAGCTCGGGTGAAGCCTCGGAGGCGAGCACCTGACGCATGGGCTCGCGTTGCGAGAACAGCACGACGAGTTTGGCTCGGCCCTCCACGATCTGCTCCAGCTTTTCGAGCTCGCTCGGTGTGTTCAATACCTCATCGAGCACGACGACGACCGCCGACGGGTCCGCCGTGCGGATCGCGGACTGAGCCTTTGACGATGCCCCGAGCACCAGATAGCGTAATGGCTTCGCCGACGATTCTGGGGCTTTTGGCAGTATGGTGTCACCTGGGCTACGCATGCAGTCGAGCCGTTCCAACACCCCGATCATGAGCAGGCGCGACGCGCTGGCTCGGGTCACGAGATAAGCCAGGATGCCAAGCATGAAGAGGCAGAGCATGCCCATGAAAAAGTAGCGAGGCTGAAGCAAAGGCAGCATCGGAAGGGGCGTCGCTACACCACCACGCACGAGGTTACCGTTGCGGCGCTGCCAGCCCTCGGCTCGATATTCGCGACCGTTCCAAGCGCCATCGCTCGGACCCAACACGGGCAGCAGATCGGCCAAGCACGGAGCCGGCCAAAGCCAGCACGACACTGGTCTCGGATCGCTCGAGTCATTGCCTGGTTTTTCGATAGTTGCGGCACGAAAGACGCGCCTGCATCGAGCGTCGTTCGGGGTGTCGAGGCAGCGCGCCCCAGCATCGCCCTTCAGATAGGCTTGTTGCTCGGCCCGAACCAACGTGTCCAACGTATGGTCCCGCGAGGCCTCGAAAATGATGACGGTAGGCAGCACGACCAACACGACTCCGAGGCCAAAACAGCACGAACTGTAAGCGCTCTTGAGTGAGATGCCCGGCAACCTCTTGAGCAACCAGCTGCTGAAGGACGAGCCGTCCGCCAGGTATCGAGCCAGGAGCCCGACGCCGGGCACGACCATGACGCCAATCGTCGCAGCGCCAAGCGCGAGCGCGAGCGCGGGAAACGTCGGAACTTCGAAGAACAAGCAGCCTGCGGAAAGGACGACACCCGCGCTCAACATGGCAGCCCCAGAAAAGCCGTACGCGACCCGCTGCGCCGGATTCGGGCGCAGACTCAGCAGCTCCACACCGGGGGCTGGCTTCCTCCGCCGTCTGAGACACCACACGACGAGTGCGAGAAAACAAAGGGCAATCAAACAACCGGCGACGAGCGTACCGAAACCCACCAAGGTCAGCCCCACGATGTCCGCGGTGATGACGTCCACGAGTCCGCGCGGTCCCATCACCAGCACGGACCAGCCGGCCTCGCGGATCGGTCTGAGGTGCAGGCGCACGACCTCTCCGCGGTACCGCCGCGTCATGGTGTCGGGCGCGCCTGCGTTCATGGCCGCGAAGATTTCCTGGGGCTTGTCGAAATCGTGCATGATGCTTTGCCCCTGCCGCGACTCCCGATCGGAGTGAACCATGATGCGGCCTTCCCTATCGATGATCGCGAGCTCCAAGCCCAGGGGCAGTACAGCGTTTTCGAAGGCATGGATCCGGTGCGCAACACCCGTGATGCCTTGCACGTGGGAGTCAGGGCCGTTCGCCTGGATGGGGCTCGCGGCCACGAGCACTACCTGACCCATGGAGTTCGACCGAACCACTTCGGC
>CBFGRJ010000137.1:0-16622 GCA_965651135.1 uncultured Myxococcales bacterium | reverse complement strand
CTCGTCAGGTCGCAGCAGAGGCAAGGCTTCGGTCAAATCGGCACGAGCCAGAAAAAAGGCGCCCAAAGCAACCAAAAGACCCGCGGCAACGAAGAAGGCGAAGGCCGCCGGGCGCCCGAAGGCGAAACCCGCAGCAGCCGCAGCGAAGGCAAAAAGCAAACGGAGCGCCAAGAAGCCGGTCAAGAAGGGCACGAGTGCCAGCGCGCGCAGGACCGCTCGCCCGAGCACGCGCGGTCGCGGCAAACACGCCTAGAGTGGGCGCCTTTCGAGCCACACCCGACCGATGATGCAAGTCGGGAGCCTCGAATTTCACTAGGCGGACAGGTCCTGGGGGTGCAAGGATGCGGCTCCGCCGAGGCCCTGAATTCTGTGAAGCTCTCGCCCGTCGAACAACGGATGCGGCACTTGGTCGCAGCGCTGACCTTGCTCGGGTCCTTGCTTCACGTGAAGTTCGGTTTGGCCCAAGCCCCTGCCGAGCCCCCTGCAACGGATGTTCCTGCGGACGAGCAACCTCCACCGCCCCAAGAGCCGCCTCCCGCCGAGCCGGGTTCGCCACCAGATGAGGTGGTGCAAGGCGCCCCAGAGGAGTCGCCGCCCGTTGACCAGCCAGCCGCGGCCGAAGATTCTCCCCGCGCACAACAAGGTACTAGCGCGACCCGGGACGCCACGCTGAAGCGATCGAGCGCCGAGGCTGGGCGGTTCACCACCGGCGCCGGTGACTCGGACGGCGAGGATCGAGATCAGCGAACCGGGGCCGTACGCTACACGCTCGAACGCATTTGGGTTCGTGGCAATCTGCGAACACAGAACGAGGTAGTGCTGCGCTACCTCCCCTTTCGCCCCGGCGATTTGATCGACGTCGATAATCCGGAGATACGCCTTACGCGCTACCGCCTGCTCGGTACCGGGTTCTTCAGAGACGTGCAGTTCTCGCTGGAGAAGGGCTCCGAACGGGGCCTCGTCGTTCTGATCGTCGACGTCGTCGAGCGCAACACGGTCGTTCTCAACGATGTTTGGATGGGCATAGCGGCCGACGCGGACAACGAAGGTCGCTCGCGCCCACTGACGGCCTATGCCGGCGTCGATATCGCCGAAACGAATTTGCTCGGTACCGGCGTGACGTTGGGCGGCGCCATGGCAGTAGCCCAGGAGCAGCTGGCGCTGCGTGGGCACTTTCTCAACCCGGGGTTTCTCGGCAGCCCCTGGATGACGAGCGCCACGGTGCTCTTCAACGACGTTCGGGATTTCTTCGGCAACGCGCAGGTGCGCTACTCGGACCCTGAAACCAGTACGCGTACCGATTACGCGGTGGTCCGCTACGAGCGCCTCGGGGGAGCACTCGGCATCGGGCGCGACCTGTCGACAACCACGCAAATGTGGCTGCACTACCGGCTCGAGGATGTCAATGCCAGCTACCCACTGCAGGCTTCCCACGAGCGCGGCAGTGGCAACCGGGAACCCATCGATTTCGACATCATACGAGGCGGCAGCCTGCTGTCGACATTGCGCACGACGCTCCAGCTCGACACTCGCGACCATCCTTTTCTGCCCACCACCGGCTGGTTCGTCACGGCAACCGGCGAGGTCGGCATGCCGCCTCTCGGTAGCGACTACACCTATCAGCGGACCGACATCCATGCGTCTCACTGGTGGTCATTGCCTCATCAGCACGTCCTGCGGCTGGAGCTCTTCGGCGGAGCCATCTCGGGCGACGCGCCGTTCTTCGAACGCTACTACGTCGGAGACTTCACGGACTTCTTGCCGTCGCGCATTCTGGGCGTGAACTTCGATCGCCGCCCGCCGCCCAACTTCCTCGGTACTCAGATCGTGGAGGTGCGTTACGGTGAATTCGCCGCCAAGCTGGGCGCTGAGTACAGGCTGCCGCTGTACCGTGGGCACCGATCGATCTTCGGTATCGATTTGTTCGGTTCCGCCGGTGTCTACTCGGTCTTTGGGCGTAGAGAGCTCGAAGCGCCGGCCCCCGGCTACTCGGGAGCCGCGCGCATTCCGGTCGACGTGACCGCCAACGTCGGCTTTCGGATGGATACGGCCGCAGGGGGGTTCGTGTTCGCCTTTTCGAACGTGCTGTACTTCATCCCCGTCAGCACGGAGGGCCCCGCGGGTGAATGACCCTTCGACGCTCGACAGACCGCATAAAGGGCGCGCCTATTTGCGCCTGGTGCTGTGGCTCGTCACATTCACGCTAGGCTGGGTCGATCAAGCCAAGGCGCAAAGCGAAGCGGAAGTGACGCGCCAGGTCCTATTCGAATGGAACCCAAGCAAACAGCTGCTTTTCGCCAGTGTCAGCTACCGCGACGTGGTCGACGGAAGCGTCAGGCGTAAGCTCAGCCGCGGGCTTCCCACGACCATCGCGATGACCGCGACCATCTTTCGATCTGGCAATCCGGAGCCGATCGCCACGACCGCTCAGACTTGCAAGGTAACCTGGCACGTGTGGGAAGAAGCCTACAAGATTGAGCTCATGCGCCCGGGAAGCAGGCGAACCCGTTGGACGACGACGCTCGAGGGCGTGCTCAGGCGCTGCGCCGAAGCTCGTTCGCTCTTGGTGGCCACCAGTCAACAGGTGTCGGTGGGCGCCGCAGTCTTCATGAGGGCCAAGGTACAGGTCAACCCCCTTAGCCCCAAGTTACTTGAAAAGATCAAGCGCTGGGTCAGTCGTCCATCGGCTACCGGAACGGCGGGTCCAGGAGATGCTCTCTTCGGTACCTTCACGGGTTTGTTCATGCAGCGCATCGGCGACGCCGAACGCGAGCTCAAGTTCAGCTCCAAATTGCTCATTCCCAGGGTGCAGCCAAGCCAGGAGCAAGGCGAGTCGTGACTCACGCCGCCTTCTCGCTTCCGGTCGCCCTCAAGCTCGAAGGCCGCGCGTGCTTGGTCATCGGTAATGGCCCAGAAGCCATGCGCCGCACCCGTGACTTGCTGAACGCGGGGGCCGTCGTGCAGCTCGTGGCAGCGCGTCCGTCGACCGAGCTCCGAGCATTCGCGGCGTCGAATTCGCTGGACCTACGCGAGCGCGACTACATAGCGACAGACATGGAAGGCGTATGGCTGGCCGTTCTTTGCGAGCGAGATCCAACCCTTGCGCGGCAAGCGGCCGCCGATGCCGAGCGCAACCGGGTGTTCTTCTGCGCCGTGGACCAACCCGAGCACAACACCTTCGCCCACGTTTCGGTTGCCCGCTCGGGCCCGGTGTTTCTCGCCGCTGGCAGCGAAGGAAAAGCGCCAGCGCTGGCTCGACGGCTCAGGCAAGTGCTCCAGCCGGCGCTGGAAGACCCCGCCTTCGTCAGCTTCGTCACACACCTCGTCGAGTTGAGAAAGCGAACACCACCTGCGGAACGGGCACAGGTGCTGAGCCGTGCGGTCGACAAGCTACGCCTGGCGGGGCGCTTCGTAGTCGACGAAGAGTGACTCAACTTCCTGCACTGTCGGCGCGTTCCTGATGTTTTTTGACCAAACCGCCGGCTTGGGGCTTGTCCAGGCGCCCGACGATCAGACGCAGCACGACGAATACCAGCGGCATTGCCGCTGAAATGATCACCGCGGTAAGCAGCGACTCACCTTCGTAGGCCTCGCGGGCAACACGAGGCCCCACGAAGTATGTCACGAAGAGCGCTGCAACGAACTGCAACGGAGCCACGACATACACTCTTCGCCACTTGAGCAGAAAGCACACACCCGTCACCAGTGCCGTGGTCATGACCGCTGCCACCAACATTACATACGCCATCGTTCGATTCTCCTGCGGCGAAGCGTGCAAGATCGCTGCCAGCCGTCCTTCCCAGCGAGATGTTCGACCGGCAGCGCTTCGTGGTGCACCTTTGCCCCACGAGGCACGATTGGCACCACCAAGCCGCAGGCGACTCAGTTCAGACCGGGCCGCGCCTTCTTGATTAGGTCGTAGGCCGCGTTGATCTCGCGGGCTCGCTCCTCGGCAAGCTCCCGCAAACCTGCTGGCACCCCCTTGGCAGCCAACCGATCGGGGTGGTTTTCCCTGATCATTTTGCGATAAGCGCTCTTGATTTCGGCATCGCTCGCATCCGGCGTCACCCCGAGGGCGGCGTAGGCGTCATCGAGACGCTGTTTCGAAGGCGCGGCCCGCGAGCTCACCGAGCCGGCCGCAGCGGCCCTGAGTAGTGCCTCGAGCCGAGCTACCGCAAGCTCGCCCATTCCCAAACCCCGCGCCACCCGCACCAGCATAGCGTGCTCCGCAGGGTGCACCTCGCCGTCGGCAGCCACCGCCATGAGCTGAAGCTGAAGAAACATCTGCAACAACACGCCACCGTGGGGTGCAGCTCTCGCGAACGAAGCCACCCTGGCATCCAGATCGAAATCCGGCGCTTTGCCACGATTGAAGGCGGCCTTGGCCGCCTCCTTCTGCTCGGTCGTCAGCTGCAGCCGGGCGAAGATTTGCTCGACGGTTCTTATTTCGTCCCGCGTGACGACCCCGTCCGCCTTGCACAGAGCGCCCATGACGGCAAACGTGGCATCCAAGAATTCGGCCTGGACTTGGCGCAAGCGCCTCATCAGTACCAACCGTGCAAGGGAGCCCACCAAGAACCCCACCGCACCACCCACCAAAAAGCCGTAGGGTCCCCGCAGCCACAGCCCAATCAGCGCCGCAGTTAGGACAATGACGACCATTTCACTTTTCCCGAGGCGGCAGCGCTTGGTCGAACTGTCGCACCCACGACAGCACGGTGGCACGCACCCCACCGAGGTCTTCCGTCGCAACCAAACGAAACGCAGCGATGTCTCGCCCGAGCTTCGCGAGCTCGCTGTTCGCTGGTGGTTGGCTCGCCTCGAGCAGTTGCGCTGCGGCCTGTTGATGCCGCCGCGCGATTCCGAAGTTCCGCTCGTCGATGGCCATCAGCATCAGGTGCATTTGGCGACGCGCTTCCAGGCGCTGCACCGTAGCTTGTTCGGCTTTCACGTCGTTCGACCGTGCCTGGGCCTTCTGCTCGGAGCTTTGGACTTTCGTCTCCGCCGCTTCGACCTGCTTGGCCATGTGCGCCCTACCCAAGCCGTAGCTGATACCGGCGCACACGACGACCACGCCCAGCCAGATGAGGATCTGCTGCCATGGTTTGAGCCCCGTTGTTGAATCCTTGCCGTTGGAGGCACCCGACATGAATCGGTCATGTCAGAGCTGGTGACCGCCGGCAAGCCTAACGTTCGGCACGCAAAGTTGCCTGGGCATCTTCCGGCACTTTGGCTCCCCTGCCGAAGGTTTCGGCGTAAGCCGCCCATTGGACGAACAGCCCGGAGTCATCGATTTCGGCGCCGCTCAGCAGGCGCACGCTGAGCCGAGCCTCGTCGCCGGCGCAACGTTCGCCCGGGCAGCGAACGCTGAGCTGACCGCCCGTCCCGGGTAGCGTGACATGCGAGTGAGCATCGTCGAGGATGAGCTCGGCCATCGCCAGCGGCAGCGGGTCACCTTCGCCGTCGTCTCTACGCGCGACGGGGGCTCCAGGCAGATTGACCGTTGCATGGATGCGGCCGGCATGACTCGTCTCGGCCACGAGTATCCGTTCGACTTCTGAATTGCCTTCGAGCAGCGTCGTGCTGCTTTCAATGGGCTCACTCTCCACGCTCCAGTTGTCGGAGGCACACCCGGAATTGCAGACTACACCGCAAACGACGAGGAACACGGGGGCAACGAGTTTTGGTTTGCTCGGCACTGCCGGCATACTACCTCATGCGGGCTTCTTGAACACGAGCGAGGCGTTCGTACCACCGAACCCAAACGAGTTGTTGACGACGCAGCTCAGCGGCACTTCGCGCGCTTGACCGCGCACCAAATCCACCCCTTCAGCCTCGGGGCATACGTTGTCGAGGTTGATGGTGGGCGGCACGATGCCGTGCTTCAGCGCCAGAACGCAAAACATCGACTCCAAGGCGCCGGCCGCACCGAGCAGATGGCCCGTCATCGACTTGGTGCTGGAGACCATGGGCGATTTGACGCCGCGAAAGACTTCACGAATTGCAAACAACTCGTTCTTGTCTCCAACATCCGTCGAAGTAGCGTGCGCATTGACGTAGTCGACCTGTTCCGAGCGTATCTTGGCCTCGTCCAGCGCCAAGCGCATCGCGCGCTGCGCCCCCTCGCCTTCGGGTGCCGGATTGGTCATGTGATAGGCATCCGCCGTGGAGCCGTATCCGACGACCTCGGCGTACATGTCGGCGCCTCGAGCGATCGCGCGCTCGCGTTCCTCCAGCATCAAAAGGGCCGCACCTTCGGACATCACGAAACCGTCACGATCGCGGTCATAGGGACGGCTAGCCGCCTGCGGATCATCGTTTCTGGTCGACAGTGTGCGCATTTGAGCAAAGCCCGCCACGGCCAGCCCACACACCGTGGCTTCGGCACCGCCGGCTAGGCAAGCATCCAATAGCCCCAATTGAATCGCGCGAAAGCCTTCGCCGATGGCGTGGGCGCCCGATGCGCAAGCGCTGGTAGTGGTAAAGCTGGTTCCCTTGAAGCCGAAACGCATCGACAGCTGCCCCGGTGCCAGGTTCGCTAGGCTCGCGGGAATGAAGTAGGGAGAAATGCGCTTGGGACCTTTGGCCTGCAGGGTCTGCGCCATTTGCTGAATCAGTCCAAGGCCCCCGAGGCCCACGCCCACTAGAGTTCCCACACGCTCGGCCTGAACACCACTCGACTCGATACCCGAGGAGCGAACCGCCATGTCACCCGCGGCAATCGCGTAGTGAATGAACGTGTCCATTTCTCGCAAGCGCTTCTTCTCGATGTACCGCAAAGGATCGAAGTCGCGCACTTCACCAGCGATACGCACGCTGTACTCGCTGGCGTCGAACTTGGTGATCGGTCCGATACCGCTCCGTCCGTTGACAATCGAGTCCCAAGTGTTCGCTACGTCATTGCCACATGGGCAGACGACACCTAATCCAGTAATGACGACTCTGCGCATATCGATAGTCTGTTTTCGAAGGGGTCCCTTTGCTTAGCACAGGCCCTCGCGGGCCCAGTTTTTTTTGGCGAGTCGTGCTTCAGCGTTGGACGGATTGCGCGGTGCGTCGCTGCTTTCACACTCCGCTCAGACAGTGGCCTCTCCGACTGTGGCGACCCGACCACAGTGTCGACTCGTTGCATCAGGGTCGCGCGCCCGTGACGTCCGAATGCTTCAAAGGCGAGTGCCCACGCGGCGCAGGAAGCGCCGCTTCAACGGCTGCCCCGCCACTGATTCCAACAGCAGCGCAACCGCGCAACAGCTCGCCACGAGCATGAGCATGAGCATAGCCGTCGATAGCGGCACGGTGCCTAGCGTAGGTCGCAGCCAGCGGTCGAGAGCGCCGAGCGCCAGTAAATGGCCCACGTAGACGACCAGCGCGTGACGACCCAAAAGGCGCACGGGTGAAACCCAAGACGAGCTCCAAAGCTTGGGCAGTGTCGTGAAGCTCAGCCCACACAACGCCAGCGGTCCCGATAGCACGAGCACGCCCTTCGGCGTGTGGTTCCAGAACCAAACGGTGGTCAGCTCGTTCGTCGCACCGAGCGCATACACAGATGCGTACTCCGTGGTGATTTCACCGGGTAGCCCCCACGCCAAAACGCTCACCAATAGCGCGACCCCAACCAACGCCACGACGCGCATTTCAGAGTGTGCCCGTCGAACGAGACCCCACGCGGCGCCTGCGCAAGCAAACGCCACGAGCGGCACGCTTCCACCGGGACCCGCGTTCAGTCCCGAAAGCCCGTGCTGCGCGGAGTCGAGAGCCCAGCTGATTCCGAGCACCCCTGCCCACGAGCTCCAGAGCACGAGCGGGCGTTTGGGGACCAGGGCACCCACGCCAACGATGGCCAGCGCAATCGCGGACAAGATGTCCGGGCTGAGCAGCGCGTCGGGCAGCTGCAACCCGTACTGAAGCACGAACAATGCGACACCCGCCACGTACAGGACCCCCGCTCGGCGCCAACCACGCCGATAAAAGCCCGACCTATCCGTATCGCCCCGGAACCTGTCCCACGCCAAGGTGAGCGACAGCCCCACCAGGAACAGAAAGCAGGCAGAGACGAAGGGTTCACAGTGCTGCAGCAGCAAGCGCCAGGGCTCGCTTGAAGCTCCCGCCCCCGGTGGGAACACCCGCTCGGCGTGCACGAGCAGCATACCCAGCACGGCACATCCGCGGAACGCGTCGATGCCACCCAAACGAGCGGGGGTTCGGCGACGAAGCGCCGCTAAGTCCCGGCCCAATCTAGTCATCGAATC
The DNA here is from genome assembly GCA_965651135.1 of uncultured Myxococcales bacterium. Taxonomy (GTDB): domain Bacteria; phylum Myxococcota_A; class Polyangia; order Polyangiales; family Polyangiaceae; genus JAICQQ01. Next base: position 8,373 of record CBFGRJ010000137.1, on the reverse strand, counting down.
CGTTGCCGTCGAAGATCTCCGTTCACGGCTCACGCCTCAGCTGCTCCTTCGCCGTCCACCCGTCACGACGGCTCGAGCGCGCTGCACCCACCACCCACAGTCGGGAGAGGCAAGCCGCGGGTAAGTTGCGTGCAAAAGTTGCGATGCACCGCCGATCACATGGTATGAGTACCGGATCGGACCACGTGCGACTAGTGGATAGGACTTTCGGGCATGTCGAGCGTTAGCGAGGAGCTGACGAGCGCCGAGGCGGCGCCGGCTTTGCGGTTTCGTCTGCAAAGCACCCACCGCCTAAACGACGTCCTCGATGGCCGCTACCGCATCGAAGGCTTCATGGATAGCGGCGGCACGGCGCAGGTCTATTTGGCCGAAGATCTGAGCGAACGAGAGCTGGTCGTGATCAAACAGCTGACGCAGGAGCTGTCGCACGACCCCGAGGTGAAGCGCCGTTTCTTGCACGAAGCCACTGCCGCGGAAGCCATCGACCATGGCAACGTCGTTCGGATCAAACGAGTCGTAGAGCCAGCGGACGAACCCCCCTTCTTGGTCATGGAAGCACTGGTCGGAGAGACCTTGGGAGAAGTGCTGCGACGGGAGTCCAGGCTATCGGTCGAAAAGACATTACGGATCGTACGTGAAGTAGGGTTGGCGCTGACTGCCGCCCATGAGGCGGGAGTCGTGCACCGCGACGTCAAGCCGGACAACATATTCCTGCTCGAGTCCACGGCTGGGCTACGGCTCAAGCTGATCGACTTTGGGATGGCCAAGCTGAAAACGGTTCCGTGCAATGGGGTGGTGGTCGGTACCGCCCAGTACATGGCTCCGGAGCAAATCTTGGTGGAGCAGGTCGACGGCCGGACCGATGTCTACGGCTTGGGGGTGGTCATGTTCAAGATGCTGACTGGCCACTTGCCGTTCGATTCGGAACCCAGAGCCGATATGTTGCGACACCAGCTGTTCAGCCCACCGCCGCCCGCGTCATGGTTGTGCGACGATCTCGACCCCACCGTCGACGGCATCGTACTCAAAGCCATGCGTAAGCATCCTGACAATCGTTATCCAGAAGTGAGCGCGTTGTTGGATGACGTGAGCGCTGTGCTCGACAACCAGCAGCAGCGTGCGAGTGACCCAGGGCTCGTCATTTCGCCGGACAGGTACGTGCCCACGAGCGAACAAGGCAAGGCCGCCCTAGCCATTCTGGCGAGAAACTTCGGACGATTCGCCGGAGCGCCCCTCGCCGACAACGCGTAGCGTGCCCGGCGGCCGATAGCGCGCCAGTCATTCAAATTCGCGCTGGAACCCGGCATGGCTCGGAAAACACCGTGCCAACTGCGGCGCCCCTTGCTTCACCTGCGGATGAGGGGGAAATTCGGACGCGGCACGCGAAGATCCCGTTGATGTCCGATCACAAAGGTCCTGCTTCCGATCCTGCAAGCGAGTCACGTCGAGGGCAAGCGGGAACACTGCGTGCGAAAGCGCCTCCGAAGCCCAAGGAGCGGCCGCGCCCAAAGCTGCACCGCCACCGGCCTGCTGCTTTCGACGCGAGCGACGACGAGATGATCGGGCGTACCTTGGCCGGACGCTACCTGGTCGAGGGTGTGCTGGGGCGCGGCACCATGGGCGTGGTGTACCGCTGCCGCCACCTGGTGCTGGAGCGCACCGTGGCCATCAAGGTTCTCAAGCCCGATTTGGCCCAAGACGAAGAGGTCCTGCAGCGCTTCATGACCGAGGCCAAAGCGGCCTCGAGCATCGGCAGCCGGCACATCGTCGATGTACTGGATTTCGGTCGGCTTGCAGACGGTTCTTCGTACCTGGTGATGGAACAGCTGAGCGGGCAAACGCTTGGAGAATTGCTGGCCGCGTCGCCTTTGTTGCCGCCGAACATCGTGCTCTCGCTCGCCCTGCAAATCGCCGAGGGTCTCGGCGCCGCACACGCTGCTGGAGTGGTCCACCGAGATCTGAAACCGGACAACGTGTTCCTCACCGAAACCCGGCCCGATGAGTATTTTGTGACGATTCTCGATTTCGGAATCGCCAAGGTCCAAGCGAGCCAGAACAAACTCACCCAGCAGGGCACGCTGGTCGGGACGCCCCACTACATGTCCCCCGAGCAGGCGAGGGCCAAAGCCGCCGATCAGCGCGCGGACATCTACGCATTGGGCGTTATCATGTTCGAGCTGGCCACGGGCGACGTCCCTTTCGACGGCGAGGCCCCGGTGGCCGTGCTGACCCAACACGTTCACGACAAGCCTCCTACCCTCGAATCCAGGCTTCCACAGGGACGCTCTCTTCCCGCGGGGCTCGAAAACGTCATCCGCAAGTGTCTGGCGAAGCGGCCAGAGCACCGCTACCAGAGCATGAGCGAGCTTTCGGAAGATTTGAGAACGCTGATCAGCGGGTCGGCACCCGAAGTCGTCATCGAAGCCGATGCGGAAGCGCCACTCCCGAGTGCTCCGGGCAGCGTCCCGACTGCTCGCGGCCCGCGACCGCTGTTCTACGTCGCCTTGGTAGCAGCGGTACTGTTGGGTGCCGCTTGGGGAACTCACGAGTATCTCGCCCGCTCATCGCGTGCGCCGACCATCGTCACCGTGGCTGCCCCCCCGCCGCCTGCCCCACCGAAGACTGAACCCAAACCCAAAGAGCCCGAGGGCACGAAGGTGGATTTGATCCTGTTTCCCCTCGACTCTCACGTCTTTCACGGTGACAAAGATCTCGGGCAAATGCCCGTCAGCGTGTACGTCAAAGAAGGCGAGGAGTTGCAGTTGCTCGTCAAGCGCGATGGCTACTGGCCACGGCGCCTGCTGGTGGATGGAACGAAACAGCGCATCGTGGTCGGTCTTTACAAGTACAACTACAATCGCTCCTCGCCCGAGGACGAAGAGGCCGATAAGCAGAACACGGCCCCTTCCAATGCCGAGCCAACTTCGCCAGAAGCCGCAGAAACCGGCGAACCTTCAGAAGGCAACGTCGCCAACAAGCCCGGCGCAGCAGACGAACCGCCGAAACGCGTGCGCCCACGACCTGGTGATGCTCCGGCCAGGGCAGCTACGGGGGGTAGCGAATCTGCCGCTACCCAGTGATCGAGCAGTACCCCTCCGATGACCGTATTGATCGACATCGTGCATCCGGCCCACGTGCACTTCTACAAGCACATCGCCTGGAACTTGATGCGCTCAGGAGTGCGCGTAGTCATCGCCGCCAGAGACAAAGACGTCACGTGCAGCTTGTTGGATAACTACGGATTCGCCTACGAAACGCTGGGCAAGAGCGCCCGCAACGGCCTCGTCGGTTTGGCCGGCGAGCTACTGAGGCGCGACAAAATGCTCGTTGGCCTCGCACGCCGCGTGAGGGCCAAGGTCATCTTGACGCGTAATCCGGCTGGCGCGCAGGTGGGTCGACTGCTGCGCATCAAGTCGATTTTCGACACCGACGACGGTCCGGCAGCGGGTCTCCACTACTACGCGGCGGCGCCTTTCGCACACGTGATCACGTCGCCGGACGCCATGCGGGCCAGTCTAGGATCCAAACACGTGAAGTATCCAGGCTACAAGCAGACCGCGTACCTGCATCCGAACCATTTTCGCCCCAACCCCGAGGTGCTGGGCCACTTGGGTGTGTCGAGGGGAGAGCGCTACTTCATCGTGCGCTTCGTCGCCATGGTCGCCAGCCACGATAGCGGCGAATCTGGCTTGCCGGTGGCGGCACGGCTCGAGGTAGTCAAGCGCCTTGCCGCCCACGGCAAAGTCTTCGTGTCGAGCGAAGCGGGGCTACCGCGCGAGTTCACGGCCTACCACTTTCGCCCTCCACCCCATATGATGCACGACGCGCTCGCCTTCGCCGATCTATTGGTGGGAGACAGTCAAACGATGGCTGCAGAGGCCGCCGTGCTCGGCACGCCAAGCCTCAGAGTCTCGTCGTGGAAGGGCCGGCTGGATTACCTGGACGAGCTGGAAACCCGCTACGGGTTGACCGAATCGTTCGCACCCCATGACATCGAGCACTTCTTCGAGCGGCTGGCAGTATACACCCGGGATCCAGGCGCGCGCTCGGCCCATGCGCGAAAGCAAGAGCGCATGCTGGCCGACAAGTGCGACGTTGCCGCATGGTACACGAGGTACGTTCAGGCTAACTTTTGAGGCTACTCGAACATCGGACCCTGCGCGGGCTCCGGGGCTTCGTAGTTCGCCATGACCGCGATATTGTAGTAGCGATACTGGTGTTGGATCTTGTCCCATTCGGGTGCCGCAATCGATCGCTCGACGCACTCGGCGGAGCGACGAGCTTGAGGGCCTTTCCAGGCGCCGCTGGCTCCGGGAAACACGTTGAGCCTGCGATTGGTGAAGTCGATGGTGAGCACGTAGTTCACCGACCCGGGCTTGCCGGTTTTGGGTGCGCAGTCGACGTTCTCGATAACGGCCTTTCGGAGCTGTTCCTCGAAGAACGGCAGCGAATCGCACAGTGCGCCTTTCTGCCCGGACAGTCTCGCGTCCGCCGAGCACTTGACCCGTTGCACGGGACCGAGCTTGACCCGGTCATCCACCTTGCCCGCATCTTGGGCGGTGATGGTGGGAAGCGTCGACGCCGGCACGTTGTCTCCGGCTGAGGCCGAACCCGCCGGTGCGTTTTCCTGTCCGCTCGGGCGCCGCCACAAGTAGAGCGGCACCGCCAAAAGTATCAGCACCGCAACCAGAGCTACCACCAACTGTGCGCGCAGTGGACGGTCGCCACCCCCATTACCCCCTCCAACCCCCAATCGTCGGAGGCTAGGCTCGCTCGGTGCAGACGGGAACGGAGATCGCTCAGGGCCTACCATGCTTCGAGCTACGGCGCTTGATTGAAGAAGCGCGCTTGACTGGAGAAGGGCGCTTGCTTGGAAAAAGTTTGGAGAAAAGCAGCAATTTCCGAATGCGTACGACGCATCAGTGAAACACGGATGGTTCGAGGGACAAACACACGAGAACAGACATCAGTCATCCAGCAAGGCTTGCGCAGGTTGACCCGGCTCGGCGCGGACCAGCGTGGCAGCCAACTCCAGCGAATCTGGCATCAATCCCTGCACCTGAGAGACCACCTGCTCGACGACGTTGCGCGCCTCCTCGACGCTGGGCCCGGTCATTGCAATGGCAAATTTCAGCGGGCCAGTTCGGCCGACTGTCGCGGGAACCATGCTGAGCAGAAGCATTTCCGTTAGCTCCACGACTCGTTGCGCCGCGCGCTTGAGGGCCAGCATCTCCAGAATGGTCGGTCGCTCGCTCACGTGTCGATTGGGCCCGCGGATGTGATAGCGCGCAACCGACAGCGGAACGTTGTTCCACTCCGCGAATGCCGTTTCTTCTGCGAGCGCCTTGAGAAAGTGCTCGCGAAGCAACAAGCCGGTCAGGCCATCCCTTTTCGAAAGGTACGCGATGGCTCGCTCATGATGCGGCGTATTCTCCTGAAAGCTGACTAGCTTGACCCGGCATTCACCGAGCTGCACCTCCCCGCCGTGCAGTAGATTGACGCTCTTCTTGCGTTCGAAACTGTGATCCGCGTAGGTGCCGTTGGTGCTTCCCTGGTCTTCGATGACCCATGTGCCGGATTGCCAGCGCGCTGTGGCATGGGCACCTGAAACGGTGGCTTCTGGAAGCACGATGTCTTGGTCGTGGCGACGGCCGAGCGTCATGGTCGGTTTGGTCAATGAAAACAAACGCCCAGCCGCATCGGGTGCATTCGTGCAGAACGTCACCAGCAATGCCTGAGCGTTCGGCACGAAGCTTTCGGTGACGGACCGCCCGAGAGGCGCCCCCGGAGACAAGCGCTCGCGAGGGATCTGCGCCTGGCTCGTGGTGAGCGCTACTGGATTGAAGAAGCGCATGCGCCGCGCATGCGGCCTCAAGCTCGCATCGTCGCTGAGACACTGGAAGACCTGCTTCACTTCGTCCACGCTCAGGCCAGCCGGCACATCGAACATGATTTGGGAACGCATGGGTTTCGCGCGCGGCCGGTAGCCCGGTTCGGGCACGCGACATGTCCACATTTCCCAAAGGGTCAGCCCCAAAGCGTAGATGTCGTCTTCTGGGCTGGCTCCACCTGAACGCAGGCGCTCGGGGGCCATGTAGTTCGGGGTTCCGCCATCGGGTGGAGCCCCCGGACGGCGGGCGCTCAACCTGGCGCGTTCCTGCGCAAAACCAAAGTCCAAAATGATGGCGCGGTCGGCCGTCACCATGATGTTGCCCGGTTTCAGATCACCGTGGACGAGCCCTTGTGCGTGGATGGCGGCAAGGCCGGCACACGCCTCGCTGGCGGTCTTGCGGAACTCGTCAGCCGTGTAGCCGCCCTGGGCCTTTCGTCGACGGATGTGCGTATGCAGGGTTTGCCCCGCGATGTGCTCCATCACCAAGATCGGCCCCCACGGACTGGGAGCCAGGTCATGAACGCGGCAAACATTTGGGTGACTCACCGAACGAGCCAGCAGTAGCTCCTGGCGTAATGCCTCGTCGTCCCCCGGCATCCGCGACTCCTCGCGGACGACTTTCAACGCGACCGGCTGCTGAGTGCTGCGATCGTAGGCCAGAAACACTTCACCCATGCCCCCTTTACCCAAGCTCTGGCGGATCTCGTAACGATCGCTGACTACGGTACCGTGGCCTAAAGGAGGAATATTTCTCGGGGATTGAGCCATGAGGAGTACGCTGGCGCGCGCCGCCGGCGGCGGGTGCGCACGGTCGGTCCGTAGCGTCCTCGATTTAGAGCCATCCTGCAATGCGCGATGCTCGAGCAGCCCCCGAAGATCCGCGGCAAATCAGAAGAAACTGGCGAATCGGCCCAATGGCCGACAAGCTCTGCGCCCTACGAGCGCGACAGGGGCCCTGCCAAGCCGATCGCCAGCGGCGCCCAAGCCAGCACGCGATCGTGCGACAAGCCCGGGAGCAACGCCAGAAGATCCAACGCCGACTCCCCCAAAGTGTGCTGCGCCAGGAGCGGTACGAAGGGTCCGAGCGGCGGCCGCGGCAGACCATGGCGCTTGGCCACTACGAGTCGCGGCTCGGCCCGTCGAGCGCTTTCGGTCCCAATCCGGGTGCGTAGCCGCTCGAGCGCAACCTCGAAGTCACCCAGGCAATCCACGAGGCCATGCTGATGCGCCGCCCTACCCGACCAAATGCGCCCTCGCGCCAACGGTTCGACTTCCGCAACGCTCATCCTGCGCCCTTCGGCCACTTGCACCAAAAAGCTCTGGTAGACCTCATCGAGCTCGGCAGCAAATGCCGCCTTTTCGTCATCAGCCATGAAGTGCGTGGCAGAAAACATGTCCGCTCGCGCTCCTCGCTTCACGACCTCGGTTCGAATCGCGAGGCGCTCGAGCAGCCCCTGAACGACGAGGCGCGCCGCCACGACCCCGATCGACCCGGTCACGCTCGTGGCCTGCGCCACGATTTCGTGTGCTCCCAGGGCAATCATGTAGCCACCGCTGGCGGCAGTATCACCGAAGTACGCCACTACCGGCTTCTCGCGAGCGCAGCGGCGCACTTCGTGCAGCATGCGTGCCGAAGCCAGTGCACTGCCGCCCCTGGAGTCGATGTGCAACACCAGACCCAGGGCGCGAGCATCTTGTCGCACCCTCGCCACGGACTCATTGAAGGTCCGCTCGTCGGCCACCCGAGACGCCCCCATGGCGTCGCTGGCAATGACCCCGTGCACCGGCACCACGGCCAGATAGCCCGGCGCGGTCAAAGAGCGAAATCGCGAACGACGACGCCGCGCGTAGCGTGCTAGCGGCACGAGGGGCACCGTGTCGTGAACGGCAGGTGTCAAGAGCGCCTTCACCTCGTCTTCGTACGCCAGACCATCCACCAGCCGTTCAGCGAGCGCGCGCCGGGCCCCAAACGGGGCCGCGGCGATCCACGACTCGACCACGCGGGGTTCTACGCCTCGGCCTGCCGAAAGCGCCGCAACCACTGCCTCGAAATGGCCATTCAAAAGCTCCGTCAGCTGTTGACGCTGAGGGTCGCTCATCTGGTCGCGTACCAGTGACTCGCCGGCTGTCTTGAAATCTCCACGCGCAAACACCTCGAAGCCCACACCCACCCCGCCGAGCGCCTTCCCGAGGTACGGCGACTCTATGGAAAAACCTAGGGGCGCAAGGCGCGCATCGGGTCCCATGATCACTCGGCTGCCCTGCGCCGCAATGGTGTACTCGAGCGTGGTGGCACCGTCGGGCAGGTACACAACCAGTGGTTTGCCCGACTGCCTGAAGCGCGTTAAGAGCGCCGCCCACGACTCCGACGTGGCGCCACCGCCAGAAAATCTGCGCAGTGTGAGCAGCACCCCTCGGACCTTCGGGTCGGCTGCGGCAAGCGCGAGGATAAGTTCGTCGGGAACTATACTGGCAAGGTC
>CBFGRJ010000136.1:0-16711 GCA_965651135.1 uncultured Myxococcales bacterium | reverse complement strand
CGTGCTGCCGCGCTCCGCATCGCCAACGGGCATGTCAGCAGTCGATCCGCCTGCGCTCGTGCTGCTCCCGGGGCCGCCGATCGTAGCGACCGTATCCGGTGGGGGCGGTCTTGGAATGGGGTCGCTTTCTCCGCACGCAACGAGCCCCATAGAAAAAAGCAGCCAGCCAGGCTTGGCGCTACGCCTGATACTGGATCTGGAGCGCGGGGAACTTGTCATCGTAAAATGCCAATCGCCCCTGAAGGCGGCGATGCTCCTCATACGGGTCCTCGTAGCTCCAGACGGCGTCCTGCAACTGGTCACCGGCCGCGTTCACGCTGTAGTAGCTGGCCGTGCCCTTGAATGGGCATTGGCTGGTCGCCGTCGAGCGTTCGAGCCGGTCCATGCGGACGTCGCTGCGCGGAAAGTAGTATCGGTCGGGGTGACCGTCTTCCTCGACCTTGATGACGTCGCTGGAATCGGCAATGACTTCCCCCTCCGCCTCGACGACCACGCGTCCGTCGATGGCGTGCTCCAGTACCTTGTGGTTAGGATGCTCTCGATGTCCTGGTGAGTGGGCCATACGCTCATCCGAGCAATGGCCATGCCAGCTCGGCATACTTCCTCAACCAGGCTTGGAGTGTGAAGCTCGACGGACCGAATAAGGCGGGGCAAATGGTCTCGACGTGGAAGCTTGCCAACGCTCCGATAGCAGCTGCGTCGTCGCCCGAGCGACAATCAGCGAATGCTGGAAAACAGCGCTGCCACGTGCAAATTTCATTTGTCTTTGACGTCTTCGGCGCTTTTGCGGTTCATTAGCCCGTCCCATCAGGGTTAAGCACGCGACATGCTGGAGGTTTCAGAGCTGGGCAAAACGTATCGCGTGGCCGACAAGCAGCCCGGCGTGAAAGGGTCGCTGCGGCATCTGTTTCGCCGCGTCACACGAGAAGTGACCGCCGTGGCCGGGGTGAGCTTTACGATCGAGCCTGGCGAGTTCGTGGGCTTTTTGGGAGCCAACGGCGCAGGCAAGACGACCACGCTGAAGATGTTGAGCGGCTTGATCAAACCCAGCAGCGGCCGCGCCAGCGTGTTGGGTCACGAGCCCTTCAAACGGGAGCACGCGTTCCTCAAGCAGATCACGCTGGTCATGGGCCAAAAGCAGCAGCTGATCTGGGATCTGCCCGCGCTCGATAGTCTGCGCATCAATGGAGCCGTGTACGAGCTCTCCCCTGCAGAAGCCACTCGGCGCATCGGAGAGCTCGGGGAAATGCTCGACATCAACCATCTGCTGACGCTGCCGGTGCGCAAGCTCTCGCTCGGCGAACGCATGAAGTGCGAGCTTCTGGCCGCTCTCTTGCATCTTCCAGCCGTGTTGTTCCTCGACGAGCCGACGTTGGGTTTGGACATCAATGCGCAGGAGTCCATTCGCGCTTTCCTCAAGCAGTACAATCAGCAGTACCGAGCAACGGTGCTCTTGACCAGCCACTACATGGCCGACATCACCGCGCTGTGCTCACGAGTGCTGGTGATCCACCAAGGCCGGCTCATCTACGATGGCGGCTTGGCCGATCTGGCTGAACGGCTCACGCCCTGCCGCGAAATCGAGCTGCGGCTTGCCGAACCCATCAGCAACGAGCGGCTAGCGGCGTTTGGAGAAGTGGCCACGCGCGACGGGCTGAGTGTGCGGCTCATGGTCAATCGGCCCGACCTGCGCGATACGCTGGCTCGCCTCGTCGAAGAATTGAAGCCGACCGATCTGACCATCCACGAGCCACCCATCGAAAGCGTCATCGGTCCACTGTTACGGGGCGAACGTTCTCTGCTGAGCGCTACCGGCACCGCGCAGGAGAGGTCTTGAGCTTTTTGGGCAAACAAACGGCCTTGCTGGTCACCGCCTTCGCGCACACCACCACCTACCGAGCAGAAATGGTGTTGTGGGCGCTCTCCGGCTCGTTGCCGATCATTTTGATGGGTGTCTGGTCCGAAGCCGCTCGGGATGCGACGCTAGGCTATTCACCGCTCGAGATGGTGCGCTACTTCGTCGCGGTCCTAGTGATCCGGCAGCTGACGTTCGTGTGGGTGATCTGGGAATTCGAAGAAAGCCTGGTGCGAGGACGCCTCTCGCACGATTTGCTCCGACCGATCGATCCGGTATGGCAATACCTGGCCAATCACGTGGCCGAACGCATCGTCAGGTTCCCGATCGTGGTCGGGTTGGTGTTCCTGTGCTTTGCGCTCTACCCAGGGGCCGCTTACTTTCCCGGTTGGGCAGTGCTTGGTCAGGCCGCGCTGCTCATCGCAGGCTCGTTCATTACGCGCTTTTCGCTGCAATACACCCTGGCCACCACGTGCTTTTTCAACGAGCGCGCCAGCAGCCTCGAGTCGCTCTCGTTCATCGCCTATGCCTTCTTGTCGGGCATGCTTGCCCCGCTCGACCTCTACCCGGAGCTGGTGCAACGCCTGGCGGGCTGGACCCCCTTCCCCTACCTCATCTTCACTCCTGCTCGGCTCCTGATTGGGCAGCAAGTCGATGTCGTCGGCGCGCTCCAAGTCATGGCCGCCTGGACCTTCGGCCTCGTGTTGTTGCAACGCTGGCTATGGCGCAAGGGGTTGGCCCGCTATTCGGCCATGGGAGCTTGAGGTGAGAAGACACCTGCTTTTGCTACGCCTCTTCTTCGGCACCTCGCTCAGCGCCGAGCTCGAATACCGATCGAACTTCGCCGTCTCGATGCTGAGCAGCGCGCTCAATCTGGGGGCTAGTGTGTTTACCGTGCGCTTGTTCTTCGAGCACGGGACCACACTTGGAGGCTGGTCGTGGCCCGCAGCAGTGATCGTTTTGGGTGCCTTCACCGTCCTCTCCGGCGTGTCGCAGTCGCTGTTGCAACCCAATCTCAATCGATTGGTCGAGCAGGTACGCGAAGGAACGCTAGATTTCGTGTTGCTAAAGCCCGTCGACACGCAGTTTTGGTTGAGCACCCGCCGGTTTTCGCCCTGGGGTTTGCCCGATTTGCTCCTCGGCACAGCGCTGATCGCCTGGGGGGCCGTCGAAGCCCAAGCTCCCATTTTCGGCTATTTCGCCCTGCTTGGCAGCATGCTCTGCAGCAGCGCCATTCTCTACTCGCTGTGGTTCGCCATGGCGACCACCACCATCTGGTTCGTCCAAATCTACAATGTGACCGAGGTGCTCCGCTCATTGCTCGATGCCGGGCGCTTCCCTATCGATGCATTCCCACGCGGCGCCTATCGCTTCGTGTTCACCTTCGTCATCCCGGTGGCGTTCATGACCAGCGTCCCGGCTCAGGTGCTCACCGGACAGGTCAACCCGATTCAGGCCGTCGGCGCCCTGGTGCTGGCCCCTTGCCTGCTCATCGCATCGCGCGCCTTCTTTCGATTTGCCCTGAGGTACTACACCAGCGCCTCCAGTTGACCACTGGCTCAGGCACCAGACTGGGGGACTTTCTAGCGAACCGCAAAGCGGCCGGAAGCGCCCATTTCCACCGCCACGGCGCCAAGACCGCCAAGGGCCGCCGAAGGATTTTTTGATTGGGCGGCGACTATTCACGACCGGCAGATGCCATTTTGAGGGTCACCTGGCGAGCCTGCGCAGCACTCGTTTGGGCTCGAGCGCACAAGTTCTACATGACATACGGGCGCACACCTATCTTCTCGGTTGCACAATCGCTCTCTTGAACCATCGATGCTCGTGTGCGGCCTGCTGAACAAACACTAACCGCAAAAACGCAGAATACGCAAAACGCACTTCCCGATCCGAAAGCTCAGCCCATCGTGAATGCCAACGGGCGGGACGAGACATTCGAATTGTTTCGCTTTTTTGCGTGTTTCGCGGTTTTGCGGTTTTGCGGTTCATTGAGAATCTAATTAGCGATTAGTGACTACAGGAGCGCGCAAATCTCACCACCCGCCGAGCGTGCTCTTTCTAAAATCTTTGGCGAACCCTGGCGCCCTTGGCGGCGTGGCGGTTTTCTGACCTCTCGAACCGAATCAAGCTGTCGGAGCGACCGGCATGGGCTTTAGTTGCAGCCTTTGGGAAACTGATGCGCCGCCAGGAGTAGGTAAATCGGCCGCAGCGTGCCTGGAAAATAGCTCTCGTCGTCGACGGAGGTCGTCAGCCACGCGTCGGTGTATTCTTGCGCCTTGGTGCTCGTCTGGTGCCACCCGCTCATGGCCAGCGCTCCCCGGTAGTTGCTGTTCGGCTCGAAAAGACTCGGGATGCCCCCATTCGAGTCGATGTAGCTCGACAGGCTGTCGAGAAAAGTCACGGCTCGCGGCTCGTTGTTCCACACGTAGTCGGTGGCCACGCGCCATGGCGTGCGTGAAGCGTCGGGCCCATAGCTCCCGCGATCGCCGCTCTGGGGGTTGCCGTCGGCGTCGCTCCAATCCGGGACCAGGCCATTCATCGCCGCCTGCAGCGCCGCAAGCATCGTGTAGCCATCGTTTACGAGGTTCTCCCACGTCGAGTCGCCGGTGAGAGACTGAAAAACCTTGTAGTACGCAGGCGCGAAGTAAGATGGATTGGTTTCTTCACAGCCTCCGAAATTGTCGCCGGGCTTGAGCACCGTTTTGTTGTTGCACGTCGTCACTTCGCTGTTGCGAATGGCCGCGATCAGCGTGGTCGCCTCATTCTGATAATTGCCGCCCCACTTGCAGCCGGCTTGAATCAGCGCCATGGCGGCGTCCAACTCGCCGTCGGTGGCCGAGCCGTTGCTGATCGTGCTGCCGCAGGCGTTGGTCTGCCAATTCATCACTCCGTTGGCGTTCTTGTGGGCTCCGTAATAGGCCCATAGCTTGTCGAACGCGTCCTGGTCGTCGAAGCCGACCGCCAGCAGCATGCCGTAGGCGACCCCTTCGGAAATACAATCTCCTTCGTCCCGCGGGACGCACGCCGTTCCGTCTCCGCAATCCTGAAAATGTCGACTCTTCCAGAGCTGGTATTCCCGCTCGAGCAGAGCTGCGTCGACCGTGCGTGCTCCGTTGTACCCGGCGGCGGCTGCTCCAGCGCTCACGCTAATCTCACTGGCCGTAACAGGCGCGAACTCCTCGACGCAAACCTCGAAGGGGCCTGGCACGGTTCCCTCGAGATATACCTGCACGGTGTAGATCGAATCGCCCACCTTTAGACCAGCATCGGCGACGTCCCAGCTGGAAGGCACCGAGGCCCAATCGATGCGATACCCCACTGTCGCGCCGAGCACCGCCTCCAGAAACGGCTGATTGCCCTCTTGAGGTTCATTGATGACGAACTGAACCCTGGCGGAACCAGGCGTGTTGCCGCTCAGGCCGATCCGAAAGCCCGCGATGTTGCCGGCGTGCGCATAGGGTTCTTTGTTCCCGCTGGGTGCCTTGTTCAGATCGAAGGCGATCCCCGCACCCCAATCGGCTTCGGCCCCCGAAAACTCACCGGCCACGCAGTATTTGCCCTCCACGTAGGGGTTACCGCTCTGACTGGTCGAATTGCCATCGCCGATGGCGTAGACCGAACCCTGAATCCCAAAGGGGTTGTCGTCTGCACTGATGTACCCATCGGAGTTGATGTATGGGCCGTCGTCGATGACCGGCCCAGTGTAATTCGGATCGAGAATTGGCTCGAACTCGGTGATACACAGATCGATGGGTCCGGCTGCCTCTGCGCCGGGAGCCAAAACCTGAATCGAATACAACTCGCCGCCGTCGACTCGCTGACCCGCATTGTCTACGTCCCATTCGAGCGGCACCCTGGCTTCGGCGACCCAATAGGTCTTCGATTCATCGAACGAAACCAGGGTGAACGGTGTCACGTCGTTCTCGAGACCGTCGACGAAATGCACGCGCGGCGTGGTGGGCGCCGTGCCCACGATGGTCATCTTGAAACCATTGAGCTTGCCCTCGAACGCGTAGGGCTGCTTTTCCCCGCCGACGCTGTTCAAATCGAGACCGATGCCGGCACCCCAATGAGCGCTGAAGTCTTCATCACCGGGAGCCTCCCCCGTGATGCAATACGCACCATCGCGATAGGGATTTCCCGTTTGATCCGAGGTGACACCGTCGCCGTACGCGTACCAATCGCCTTGAATGCCAAAAGCGTTCAGATCCGCGCTGACTCGCCCTTGTGGATTGATGAAGGCGCCCGGCGAGCTGCCGCTGGTCGTGCCGGAGGTGTTCGAGCCGCTAGCTCCGCCAACCCCTCCCCCTGCGCAGACACCGGCCATGCAAGCCGCCCCCGCAGCACACGTATTGCCGCAACCACCACAGTTCGCCGGGTCGCTCTGCGTGTCGACACAAACGCCCCCACAATCGGTGTCCGTGCTCCGCTCGCAAGCGCAGCTCCCGTTTTGACACAGTCTGCCACCCGGACAGGCGGCGTTACAGCCACCGCAGTGCAACACGTTGCTGTTGATGTCGACGCAGCTCTGCCCACATTGCATCAGCCCCTGATCGCAGCCCGCGGCACAAACACCCAGCGAACACACCTGGTCCAGCGCGCACGCGATACCGCACCCACCGCAATGGGCAGCGTCCGACTCGACGTGGACGCACTGGCTATTGCAGCTGCTGAGGCTCGTCTGACAGGTGCACGCTCCACCCGCGCAACTCGTTCCCGCAGGACACGCGTTGTTGCAACCTCCGCAGTGCAACGCGTTGCTCGCCGTGTCGACGCAGCTGCCGCCGCACAGGCCCTGATTCGGCTGACAGCTCTGCCCGCCAGGCCCCAACCCTCGTGAATCGGGATCGGACGACTCGCAGCCAAAGCCCAAAATCAGCAAGCAAAGCACAAGAGCAAGGTACGAAAGAGCTTTCGTCATCACGGCATCTCCCCGATCCGCACGGGTTTTACGCAGTATCCGCTCAGATTTAGCGGAGAACCTCGCCAAACGGTGGTTGCAAACGTTCCCAAGGGCGGGCGAAAGAAAAATCGAGTGGCGGAGTTTGTCGTGGCTCGATTCGCTGAAGATGAGAGGAAGCAACGAGTCGCAAAACGACAAGCGGAGAGAAGTGCGCCGAATGCTCGATCAGTTTTCCAACGGGCTGCGCACGGCCTGCACCGGGATGAAGCGCCAACGCGCGCATAGCCTCCCGACGCCTAGCTGCCCAGAACGCGAACCCTGGAAAGGGATCGACGCGGGAGTTCGAGTGCGCATCCCCACGCCAGCGCCCCGCCCCAGTCAAGCGCAACCACTCCCAGGGCGAGCTGGAAACGATTCGGGCGAGCAGCGTGCGGGCCAAGCTGCGATAGCTGCAACGATGAAAGGTCTTCGCAACATGCAGCCCCTCATCGGCTGGCTCGGGTCCGTAGGGTTGCTCTTCCAGGTGGGTTGCTCGGATCCTTCGCCGAACACCGGAGACGACGGCGAGCCGCTGACTTTGCGTGAAAAGTACGAGAGCTACTTCGCCATCGGTGCCGCGGTCGATGCGCGTTCGCACGAAACGCACGCCAATTTGCTGCGCGCCGAATTCAACAGCATCACTCCCGAGAACGAAATGAAGCTCGGCGCGCTGCATCCGGCAGAAGGTAGCTTCACCTTCGAAACCGCGGACGCCATCGTCGCCTTCGCCGAGGAGCATGGCATGACGGTCCGGGGCCATGCTCTGGTGTGGCATCGAGACAATCCGGGCTGGGTGTTTCGGGGCAGCAGCGGCGGTCTCGCATCCAAGGACGAAGTGTTGGCGAGAATGGAGCTCCACATCACGAGCGTGATGGAACACTTCAAGGGTAGGGTCGCTGTTTGGGATGTCGTCAACGAAGCCATCATGAACGACGGCTCGCTTCGCACCGGCGAAGAAGAAGAGCTGGATCAACAAAGCCGCTGGCACCAGATCATCGGAGATTCCTACATTGCCGAGGCGTTCGAATACGCGCATGCGGCCGATCCCGATGCGAAGCTGTTTTACAACGACTACTACAACTATTTGCCGGCCCGCCGTCAGGCGATTTACGAGTTGCTGGAAGATTTGCTCAACCAAGGCGTGCCCATTCACGGAGTCGGACTGCAGTGCCATTTGAGCATCGCCCCTTCCGACGACCCGGAGCATCACTCGTACTACCAAACCGTCGAGAACCTCGAAAAGGCCATCGAACTGTACTCCTCGCTGGGGCTGGAGGTGCACATCACGGAAATGGACGTGTCCCTCTACGTTGGCGGTCGCCAATACGAAGAGAGCGACTTTTACACGGCCGAAACCTTCAGCGAAGAGGTCGAGTTACGACAGGCCGAACGCTATCGCGAGTTTTTCACCATGTTTCGCAAGCACCGCGACGTGATTGGCAATGTGACCTTCTGGGGGATTGCAGACGACAATACCTGGCTTTCCGAGTTCAGCTCGGGTCGCACCGACTTTCCGCTTTTGTTCGATACGAACCACCAGCCCAAAAAGGCTTACGAAGCCGTCATGGATTTCTGAGCAACCGGAGATCGAAGGGCTTTCCAATCCCATGGGCAGCCTACGAGCTCGAACAGAAGCTTCTCGGACGTAAGCCCCTTCGGGGCCTCGCCCCGGCTGGCCACGACAGGCACGGGACAGAAACCGTGATCGATGGGGGAGATTCGCGCATTCATGGCGGGAGCTGCTGCCAGGACCGACCACGAACCATGCGTAAAATTTCAGCCTTGCCTGTTCTGTTTATCCTGCCGATTTGGATCGCGAGCTGCGGCAGTGATTCGCCAGCATCCGAGGGCACTACGGGTAGCGGGGGCACCGGCGCCACGTCGAGCAGCGCCGCCACGGGCAATCCAAGTGGCACCAGCGGCGGCAGCTGCGCTGCCGGACAAGAGCTGTGTGACGGAGTCTGCGTGTCCACCGCCACGAATCCAAATCATTGTGGCAGTTGCGGAACCCAGTGCGCTGAAGATCAGCTGTGTTCGGCCGGCGCATGCAGAGAAGCGGCCACCACGGGCAGCATGGGCACGAGCATGGGCATGTCGGCCACTTCGAATAGCACCGACACCAGCACCACGGGCGGCTTGGCAACAACGAACGGAGCCGGCGGCACGGGCACCGATAACGGCACGGACGCGGAGAGCACCACGAGCTCGGGCACCGCGACCGGTACGACCGCTGGCAGCGACGACGGTGATTGCATGACGCCGCCCGACGCGCCCCCCCTGCTGGGTTGGGCTTCGGAGGCTGGAGGCACGGAGGGCGGCGGCAACCAACCCCCTACCATCGTCACTTCGGCGAACGAATTCAGTGTCGCGATTGCCGGGAACGACCCTCGCGTAATTCACGTCGACGGAACGATATCGGGCAGTTTCAACCTGGGTTCCAACAAAACGATCATCGGTGTGTGTGGCGCCGAGCTGCGCGGTGCGCTCAGCATCAGCGGCCAGCAGAATATCATTCTGCGAAACCTCAAAGTCGTCGGCTACAACTGCAGCGACAGCCCGCAGAACTGCAGCGCCGGCGCGGACGCCATCGGAGTTCGATCGTCTCACCACATTTGGTTCGATCACTTGGATGTCTCGGACGGGTCCGACGGCAATCTGGATATGACCAACAACTCCGACTACATCACGATTTCGTGGACGAAGTTTTCTTACTCGACACGGCGCACCGACCCGGAGCAGGGCGCCTCCGGACACCGCTTTTCCAATCTGATCGGCGCGAGCGACAGCGACTCCGGCGAGTACCGCATCACGTTCCACCACAACTGGTGGGCAGAAAACGTGGACCAGCGCATGCCGCGCTCCCGTTTCGGCGATATCCACGTGTTCAACAATCTGTTCACCTCGAGTGGCAATAGCTACTGCACCAATGCCGGCATCTCGACGCGCCTGCTGGTCGAGAACAATATTTACCGCGGTGTAAACAACCCATTGAGCCCGGACGACAACGGTGACATGCGCGCCCAAGGCAACGTGTTCGATGACACTACCGGCAATCAAAGCGATAACGGTGGCTCGGGCTTCGATCCTCCCTATGATTACGCGCTCGACCCGACCGATGGCCTCGATGCCACGCTACAAGCCGAAGTGGGGGCGCACGATTGAGCAGCGCCCTCAAACCTTGCGCTTGAGCTTCGCGAACCACCAGCGCAGCCCCACGAACAGAAAACGCCAATCCTTGAAAAACTCGGGGGGCTTTCGCTCGAAGGCGTGGCCCACGAATTGAAAGGTCCAGCCGACCACGAACAGCAGCCCGGCCAGCGGCCAAAGTCGAGGTACCCCTAGCGCCACGAGAGCCAGCACGACCGAGCTGGCGACCGTCGGGATGCCGAGCGTGTGGCAAAAGCGATTGGCCGGGTGCTGGTGGCTCTGAGCGTACTCCTGGATCCAGTCATTCCAACTGCGATTGCTCATGAGTGCCATCGACTTTCGCCTCCTGGTGCTCCCACCTGTTTTGGACCAACGTCCAAGAGGGCGCAAGCTGAAGGCTACTTCAGCCCAAAGGCGGCTCGATACTCCGGCAGCACGCTGCCGGTTTCGTCCATGATCATGAACCAGTGCTGCCATGGGATTTCGAGCTCAGCGAAAATCCCGATGAGATCGGTGTAGTAGTTCACGCGATCTTCGAGGAGGCTCGTGGCGTCGTAAGCGCCAAACTCGTTGCAAATCACCGGCACGCCATGGTCGACCGCCCATTTTTTGGCGATAGCAATGCGATTCTTCAACGCCTCGCGGTTGCCCGTTCGGTAGTAGTTGCGAGCATCGTTCAAGATCCAGCTCTCCATGAAGGGCGTGAACCCGAGCTCGGCAGAGTATTCCGACCAGCGCTCGGGCGCGTAGGGGTACGGGATGTCGTGCGTGGTGCCCAGGTTGGCCCAACTGGCGCCCTGATGCGTGAAGATGAACGGGTCGTAGAAATGAAACGCGTAGATGACATTGTCATCCGAAAGCGGCTCGCGGCGACTCAGCGGCCCGATGCCGTACCACTCGACATCGCCGAAAATAAGCGTGCGCCTCTCATCGTGCTTTCGGATAGCCGCAACCATCGCCTCGGCCAGCTTCGTCCATTCGGCCTGGGAGGGCGCGGCGCCCGAAACGGAAAGCTCGGGCTCGTTCAGCAGCTCGAAGAACAGGTCTTGCCTGGGATTGTCGGCAAAATGTTTCGCTACTGCCTCCCAGACCGCCACCGCCACATCCATCGATTCCGGGTCACCGAAGTCGAGAGAGCGATCGTACTGATGGTAATCGATTGTCAACGATAGGCCACTATCCCGGGTCCAAGCCTCGAACGAGTCCAGAATCTCGAACAAGTCGTCGTGCAAGGTCAGCTCGATGCTCGAGCCGCTCCCCGAAATCTCTTCGACGTAGAGGTCGAGGTCAATCGGCAGCCTCAGGCTTTTGAAGCCGGCATCGGCCAACGCTGCCACGAAGGCTTCATCGTAGCGGAACGATTCGAACCGCTCTTGCTCGAGCCAGTTGGTGATGTTGTAGCCGCGGTCGAGCGATTCCATGGCCAGCGCTTGCAAAGGATTGTCGATGCTGATCGATTCGATCGCCACGGGCGCGGGCGGGGCGGGCTCTTTGACCTCCATGTCCGGTTCACGGCTTTCGGCCTGCTTCACCACCCCCAAGTCATCGATGTGCAGTGACGTTTGCTCGCCGCTCGCGCCCCTCAAGTGAAAACTCACGGCAACGATGTGAGCCGGATCGAAGGCCACCGGAACTCCCCAGTTTTCCTGGGTGAACAGCGGCAGCGATAGCTCGACGGTCTTCCAGCTCGACGACGCCGGCATGACGACTCCATGGTAGTCGTAGTCCGTGACATCGAAGGTCTCGAGCCTCACGCTGTGCTTGGCGCCCTTGTAGCTGTACTGCAGCGTGGCATACTCGCTCAAATCCATGGGCTCGCTCTCACTGCCCAAGCTTGCGCCGAACCCGACATAGGGCTCATAGGGAAGCCCCTTCTGCTCGAAAGCTATTTGAGCCACGAGCGCGCGTTCCGAATCGAAGCCTTCGCCAGACGAGATTTCGATGCTCGAACCGCCGCCGTTGTCGACATCGCTATAGCGATACCAGGCGCTACCCAGAGGGGTATCGAGATCGCCGTCTTCGAAGTCGTCCAGCACCAAATCAAGCGGAACTTTTTCGACTTCGGCGGGTGCGGCGCTGCTGGAAGCTTGATCACACGCCACCAAACAGGTCAGACAGACCGCCGGCAGTAAAAATTCCCGAGAAATAAGGCGGAGCGAAAGCATAGATAGCCGCTTCATGCCCGGTCAGGCACAAAGCTTCGAAATTTCGTAGGTGTGCGGGCGGAGTCGGCAGCGCCGCATGAAAAGCCAATGCTCGGCACTCGCATCTTGCGCGCGCGTGCTCAGCTGGTAAACCCAGCGAAGAGCTGGCATGTTACTCGGGGCATGCCCCGCTCGCTCACGCTCTACGTTCCCGAAGAAACCTCGGTGCGCGTCATCCAGTGCTCGCCACCGTCTTGGATGGCGTATTGGGTAGCGCTCGAGAAGGGGCATCAGCCTCGCCTCGTACGGCTGGACTTCGCCAAGGGCGAGCACAAAACGTCGGCGATGCGAGCCCTAAATCCCCGCGGCACGATCCCCGTCTTGGAACACGATGGCCATGCTGTCTACGAAACGCTGGCCATCTTGAGTTATCTGGACGACGTACTGCCCGGGCCGGAGCTGATGCCGCGCGAGCCGCCAGCCAGAGCCCGCGCGCTCTCGTTGTATCACGCAGCCGGTGAGCTGAAGAATCGCGGCATGGCTGTCTTTGCTTATCTCATGCGAAACACGCCGTCGTCGCACGACCCGACTCTCGAACAGCTCTGCAACGAAATGAGCCAGGAGCTCGGCTTCTGGGAGACACTGGCGGATGAACGGCACTACCTGGCCGGCGAGTTCAGCCTGGTCGATTGCGTCGTGTACCCGTATCTAGCCACGGCACGCCAGCTTGGCTTCGACCTAAAAGCAGCCGCACCTCGCCTGGCTCGGTACTGCCAGCGCACTGCGGAGCGCCCGGCTTTGATTGAGTCTACGCCACGCACCTGGAGCGAGCCCCTAGACGTCTTGAAGCCCTACTCACCCTAGATTCCGGCTAGACCCGCCTGGGCGCCGTTAGACGAGGAGCTCGGTGATCTCGCGGGGGGTGTAGCGGTAGCGCTGGTGCCGGCCGGATCCCATGCCTGAGCTGATCTGATAAGGCTTCAAGACCGTGTCATACAGATCGATGACGTTGTAGACCTTGTCATAGAAGCCGGGACGGAAGTGACCGTTGCCTCCTGCTACGGCATGAAAAACACCTTCCGGAATGTGACCGGTGGACGTGCCGCCGCCTCCGTAGTCGGTGCCGACGATGACCAACGTGTTATCGAGCACGGTCTTACCGTTCGACTCGAGGTAGTTCGGATCGTCGAACGCGAGTAATGCGCTGGCCAAGGCAGCCTGACAGTAGTGCGCGTGCAGCCGGCACTTGTCCCAGCGATTGTTGTGGAAGTAGGCGTCGTGCGGGCTGGTTCCCGGAAGATCTTGAGTAAAATTGACACTTTGCCCGAGGGCACTGTACGTGCCGCGCAAGCCGACGTGACCGCCCGCGCCCACGAAGACCATGCTACCGAAGCGCAGCACGTCGCAGCGTAGCGCCAGCGCCATCAGCTCTCCTTGCAGCCGAAACGCCGCGGCAAAGTCTTCGTGATCGATGACAGGAGCGCTGCCGCCGGAGCCCCCCTGGTCGAGCTCGTAAGGGACGTTGTTGCCTGGATCGGTGACGTTCGTCGGGAGCGCACACTCCTGCTGCATGGCGTCGTCTATGCCCTCTTCGACCGGCGCCAGGCGCATTTCTACGTTGCGGATGTTGTCGAGGTGCACGGCGAGCTTGGCCTTCGACTCCGCACCGAGCGGTGAGGCGTCGCTGGTGTAGTGTTGGTACTCGCCGATGACCGCATCGAGCACACTGCGTTTGACGTGACGTTCTTTGACCAGGTTCGGGTCGACGCTGCCCGGTGTGCTGCCGGGAGTGATGCTCCCAAAGAGCTGCTCGAAGATTCGGGTAGGACGGCGCTCGGGTCGTTCGCCGGGGCTACCGTCGTGGTTCCAGTGGCGTGTGTACTGCGACACCGAGCCGGTGCGAAACCACATGCCCATCGACTTAGAGCCAATCAACGTGGGGACGCCGTTGGGATGCAGCTCCCGCTTGACGAGTTGTTCCAGCGACGGGCCGGAGGCCTCGTACTCGCGCTTTTGCGGATCGCCAACGAAGACCACGTCACCCACTTTGAAGTGAGGCTCGCCGGAGCCGAAGTCATGGGACTGCTTGAGCTCCAGATTCGTGAAGATCGCCATCTTGTTGGCGAGCGGCTCGTAGGGCTCGAGCGGTCCGGCGAACTGCTTGATCGATTCTTCACGCGCCACTCCCAACCCGAAAAACAGGGTAATGAGTCTCATGGGAGGCGCCGAGTCCTGAGCGCGAACGCTGCGCGGGCGCATTTCTTCCAAGAATGGCAAGCCCACGAGCACGCCACCGGCGCCTCGCAAGAAGGTACGACGCGGAAGAGCCTTTCTCATGGTGCACTCCCCTCTGGCAAAACGGTTCTAAACAGCTGGCTTTGCACCACGGCAGAGACCATGGCCGCCAAGGTGCCGCCGTTGGCCAGATAGCGCTCGCCGACATGCTCGGCCTCGGCACGGCCCACTGCATCGCCGTTGCGTGCCGTCGCAAAATCGATGAAGTGCTCGGTCATACAAGTTTGCACGACAGGATTGGTCGCGAGTATGTGCATGTAGCTTGCCACATCGGTGTATTGGGGTTCCACGGCTTCTCCAGTCGGCACCCAGCCGTCGAGCGGCAGCGGCTTGCCGTCCGCGTCGATTTCACCGACGTACCGCCCGGCCCCGTCGAAGCGCGCGAAGCCAAAAGCCAAGGGCTCGAACTGAGTGTGACAAGACCAGCAAACGGGCCGTGTCATGCGCACCTCTGCGCGCTCACGCTCGTTCAGGCCGGCGGTGTCGGTATTGAAGTTTTCGATCTCGGCGGCCACCGCGTCCGGCACTTCGGCGGGGTGTCTACACAAAAGGCGCTCCATGAGGTACTTGCCGCGGTTGACGAACGACCCTACCTCGCGATCGCCCATGCCAGCGATCATACCCGGATGGGACATCAACCCCACACGCTCGGGTAGACCGGCCACGTCCACTGTTTGAAGACCGGTTCCGGTAGTCTGGAGCCCCAGCAGCGCGGCCACGGTAGGGTTGACCACGAAACGTGTAGTCGTAAACAGCTCCGAGAGGCTCCCCTGCTGGGTCCAGAAGTGATCTTGGAAGGTGGCGACGACCGAATCGTTCAGGGCCTGGCGGTCCGCATCGGTCGATCCTTCGAACGACGCAAAGCGCGCGCGGCTGAAGTCGATGGCGAAGGTTTCCGTAAAGCGCCGCGCCTTCGGGTCCGAAAGCATGCGCTGCACCTGCGCCTCGAGGACGGTGGGGTCTAGCAAGCTCTGATCCGAAGCCGCCGTGAGCAGTGCCTCATCGGGCACGCTCACCCACAAAAACGAGGCAAGCCGCGCCGCGAGCTCGTACCCATCCAACTCGCGCGGTTCGCCCGGAACCCCGGCAATCTCGTTTTCCATTCGGAACAGGAATTGCGGCGCCTGGAGCAAAGCGACGAGCACCCAGCGGGCTGCCTCAGCGTAGCCCAGCTCCTGCTCGAGCGCGGTGTCGAACACCTTCAGTATGGAACTTAGCTCCCGCTGGTCGAGCGGTCGCCGAAACAAGCGCAGCCCGGCGGCCTGAATCAGGGCAGTGCCGCAGGCGGACGTCGCCTCGGTACACAGCCCCTGCTCGGCGGCGAACGCCAGCGTATCGACGCGCGCGGTCGCCGCCTCGGCAACCTGGAAGTAAGCGAGCGCATGCTGCTCGATGCTCGTCTGATTGTCCGAGAGGTGCTTGAAGACACCGTCGCCCGTGTCGTCGGGGATGCCCCCGTTGGCAGCGTCGAGCTCTTCGGGCAACAGTTCGACGCCGAGTACGTCGAGAACACTGTTCCGATATTCGACCTTACTCAAGCGCGCGGCTAGGCCGGTGCGACTGAACACCGTTGGCGCACCCGTAGTGCCCGAGCCCGTCGCAGCGGAAGAGCCTGACGAGGTAGCGCTCGTGCCGCTCGTGTCAGTCGTCGCCCCGGAGGTGCCTCCACCCACACCCGCCGTGGCTGCCTCGCCGTTACCGCCCGGAGGTGCGCCGCCTAGGCCACCCGATATCTCGCTCGTACACCCGAGAAAAAAGATGGCACTGGCTAGAAGGATGGCCGGTCTGAGTGTGGTCGTGCCCATGGTCAGCTCGCGAGCGACCTCGCATCGCGCAGATGCACGACGCCGAGCCGACCACAGGACGGAAAGTCCTGGGCCTTCGGGGGATCGATCGCATGATTACCATCCCCACAGGGGGGCAAACTGATCACTCATGCGTGCAAATCGCAGCATCATCTCGGACTCATCGACCCGAGCAGTCACGCCGGAAACTTAGAAGGAGCCGAAGAACTCCGGGATCAACGTATCCGCGAAGCAAGGGAGGCCGTGATGCGACGTGCCATACTGCGGGTCGTTGTGTTGGCACCATAAGGTACGTTCACTGCACCCGTCGAAGCTGACGCACCCCGGATCGACCTGCGTTCCACTGCTCGAACAGCCGTCGACGGGATACTCGGTCGACGTCTGCTGACAGCCATTGCTCGTGCGGTAGGGGACGATGTCTTCTTCCCCGTTGGGATCCCAGGAGCGCTCCTGGTCTCATATGCCGTGGATGACCAAGGCGGGCACGGGATCCCACGAGTCGCAATATTTGGAGGAGGCA
>CBFGRJ010000135.1:0-17067 GCA_965651135.1 uncultured Myxococcales bacterium | reverse complement strand
GAAGCTCTCGACCCACGCCTCCCCGGCGGATTCGTCATTAGCGAGCGCCGCGAGCTCGCCGGCGCTGACCCCCATGAACGAGGTGCACAGCGCGCTTCGGAGCGCGCCGGCGCTGGCCGGTTCGGCCATGGCCCTGAGGAGCAGTCGCATTTCACCCGCCTCGGGTGTGTCGAACACGCTGGTGTCACCGATGAGCGCGCTGGGGATGTTCAGCCGGCGCAGGGCCTGCCCGAGCACCTGAGCCTGCTGATTGGTGCGAGTGAGAATCGCGATGTCGCTGGGCTTGACGGGCCGACCGTCGAGGCGCGCGTCGCTTTGGAGCAGCCGAGCGATATCCGCCGCGACCCATTCGGGTAGATGCTGGTCGTACCAGCGCCTGCCGATCGCGCGGTCGGCGCCTACGCTGGCGCGCTCGACGAACAGGACTTCGAGCGGCTCGCTTCGACTGGGGGCCTGAAAGACATCGGACGCATCGGGTCGAGGCTTGACCTCGAGGTACTCGATGCCGTCCAGCAAGAACGGTCGATGCGGGCGCGACAGCAGCTGATTCAGAGCTCGCAGCAGCGAGCGATCGGAGCGGTAGTTGGTGTCGAGCGTCCAGCAATTCTGACCGGCGTCGGCCACCGCTTTTAGGTAGGCAAAAATGTCTGCGCCGCGGAAGGCGTAGATGGCTTGCTTGGGGTCGCCGATCAAAAATAGCGAGCTTGGAGGCTTGGCGTAAATGCGGGAGAACACCGCGTACTGGACCGGATCGGTGTCCTGGAACTCGTCGATCAATGCCGCGGGGTACTGCTCGCGGATGTGCTTGGCGAGGATCTCTCCGCGCGGACCGTCGAGGGATGCGGCCATCATTTGCAGCAGATCGTCGAACGACATCAGGCCGCGTTCGTGCTTTCTTTGCCTGGCTTCACGGCGCGCGAAGTGGACCAGCTCTGCTTTGAGCTGCACCAGCCAAGACTCGAAGGCAGTCACGGCCGCCGCGTAGGCGGCTTCGAGCTGTTCGCAGCTCTGGAAAAAGGGGTGCTCGGGCGTGGTCCGCCCGTTTTTCGTGGAGCGCCGTAGCGTGGGCGCGCTCAGGCGCTTCACGGCCTCCGGGTAGTTGAGCAGGCTTCGGCTCTCGGTGGCGAACAGCGTGTCGAGCTCCTCGAACCAGCGCTCCAGCGTCTCGGGCTTGTACGATTGTCGATACAATGCCGTGCAGTCGAGCAAGAGCTTTCGCACGGTTCGGGCATGCTCACGCCACAGGGCTCCCGTTCGCGCTCGCGCGTCGAGGTAGGCTTCGAGCGCCGAGTCGATGTCGGGCTTGCTCGATTCGCCGACCAGCGCCATGTCGGGCCACTGGATCGCCGCGTAGGCGAGGGACATCAGATCTTTCAGCCCCACTTGCGCGCTCGCGAGGTAGCGCACCTCTGCCTCGCTGAACGCGGTGACCGTGCTGGCCCAGAAATCTTGCACGATTTGCTGCACCAGCGAGCGCTGGTCGATGATCAAGTCCACATCGAAGCGCAGCTTGCTCTCGAAAGCATATTCCAGCAGCATGCGCTGACAGAAGCCGTGAATCGTGAAGATGCTGGCTTCGTCGATTTCTCGGATCGCCGCTTCAAGCCGCTTCTGGGCAGCGCTTTGGCTCGAGCAGCGCTGGATGATCTGACGTAGGGTTTCGTCGGCCGAGTCGGGTGCGTCGAACGCCGAGAGCGCCTGTCGCAAGCGCTTGCGGATGCGCGCGCGGAGCTCGGCGGTCGCCGCCTTGGTGAACGTGACCACCACGATCTGTTGGACGTTGAGCGCTCGCTCCAAGAGCAGGCGCAAATACAGCGTGGTGATGGTATACGTCTTCCCGGTGCCGGCGCTGGCCTCGATCAGCTGCACGCCCTCCAGGGGCAGCTCCAGTGGAACCAGAGGTTTCATGCGCCGTGCTCGCTCCTTCGAAAGCGCAAGAGCGGAACGAATACACGCTGGCTCAGCTCCGCAAAATCGAGGTCGGCATCGACCGGCGAGGTGAGGGGATCGACCCCGGCAAACACCCGCTGCACGTAGGGGTCGTCATGCTCGCAGGGCCCATTGCCATAGGTCGGGGAAAACTCGTCGCGCGCCTTCAGCAGCGCTCGTGCGGGGTCGGGCGCCCCTTTACCGCGAACCAGCTGTTCGACATAGACTTTGGAGGCCGCGGGGAACAGCGGTAGGGGGCGCTGATGCCCCAGGCGAAACAGCTCGGCCATGAAGGCGAGCTGCCGACGTGCATCGTCGACGGGCACCGGATCGAAGATACAAGTAGCGGTTTCGGGCTGCGCGTCTTCCAAGCAGCGGCCCAGCAGAATGCTGACGGGGTTCTGCGCCACCTCGCCGGCACTCAATGCCAGGTGGCGCAACCAGAGCGCCAGCTCGTTTCTGGGTTTGACCCGCGCAAATTGCCAATACACCTGGGTGTTCGCGTAGAGCTGCGCCAGGTGTGCAACCAACGTGCCCCGCGCAATAGGCAGCTCCACGCGGCTGGGCTTTCGACGTGGACGGTTCGCCCAGCGCGCCACGCGGTCGGCAATCTGCCGAGCTTCGGCGAGGACGTCGCGGTAAACGAGGGAACCAGGAGTGCCGTGCGGTAGAAATCCGGTGGCTGCAATGACCGCTTCGATGCCTGCGCTGCCGGCCGCTTGCACCTCGAGCTCGCGCGCCGGCTGCTGCACTAGATGATCCAGCAGGGCTTGGCCGAGCTCATGCCGTTCGAGCGGACCGAGCTCGATGGGCTCCCGGTCTTCGACCAAACGTGGATCGTCCGCGAGAAACACGCCCAGCCGATTTTGCAGAAAACCGCGGGCGGGGTTTTGGAAGAAGCGGATCAGCTGGTCCAAATCGAGCTCGGTGCTTGTATCGACGACGGCGAGCGCACCGGTGACGAAAGGCTCTTCTTCTGCGCGGTGTTTGCGCAAGGCTTCCGCGCCGCGGGCCTCGGCATCGGCGAAGCTGAACAAAAGCGGCTCCGACGAACGACCGAAATAGCGAGGACTGAACGGCTGCAACGGGTGTTCGACGACCACTTTGGCCGCGTCGTCGCCGACACGAAAGGCGGCCGTCACGTAGTCGAGCAATTCCGAAACGACGGCCGAGGGAGGCAGCTCGGCATTGTCTTGCACGCCTCGCCCGACGTAGCTCAACCACAAGTGCTGGCGCGCACACAAGATCGCCTCCAAAAACATGGTGCGATCTTCGTCTTTGGTGGAACGATCGCCAACTTGGGGCGCGGCTGACAGCAAATCGAAGCTCGGCGCCTTTTGCACTCGCGGGAACTGCCCGTCGTTCATACCGAGCAGCGCGACGACCCGAAACGGGATCGATCGCATGGGAAGCATGGCGCAAAACGTGACGCCACCAGTGAGAAATTGATGGCTCACGCGTTCGGTCTCGAACCGCTCCGTCAGCGCTTCGAATAGAGGGGTTATCGAAACAGCGCTTTCGAAGCGGGCTTCACGAGCGTGCTCGGCGATCTGGTGATTGACCTCGAACAGTTGGGTGCGTTGCCAGCTTTCGGCATCGTCGGTTTCGGTGATGCGCCCGATGAGTGTGTCGAGAAACGTCATCCAATCGCTGATCGGTCTGCGCTTGGCGAGGTCGTCGGCCGCCCAAGACAGCGTGGCCATGAGCTCGGCCAACCTACCCACGAGCAAGGTGGACTCGCCCTCCATGTCATCGACCGGGGTGGTCTCGAAGCATAATTCGTCGCTGCTGGCGGGGAGCGCCACACCCAAGAGCAGCCGCTCGAGACCGAAGCGCCACGTATTTTTGCCGTGCGCGGGTTGACCCAAGCGGGCCCGGTGCTCGGCGTCGATGCCCCAGCGAATGCCGGCCTCGTGAACGTAGTTCTGAAGCAGATTGAGATCGCGGGCCTCTATCCCGAAGCGTTTCCTCACGGGTTCGAGCTGCAAGAGGTCGAGCACCTCGCTTGCCGTCATGCGGCCTTGCGCCACGCTGAGCACCTGCAAGAGCGCGCGAGCGCACAGGTTCTCGCTGCGCTGGCGCCGATCGGCGATGCGGTATGGAATATACAGCGGGTCGTCGGGCTCGACACCGAACACCGCATCCACCAGCGGAGCGTACGTGTCGATATCCGGGCTCATGACGAGCACCTGGTTCGGCTCGAGCGACGGATCCCTCTCGAACATGCCCAAGAGCTGATCCCTGAGCACCTCCACTTCGCGCATGGGGCTGTGGCAAACGTGAACCGTTAGCGAGACGTCACCCGCGCCGACCTGGTGCCGCTCAGCGCCCGGCAAACTGCGGTCGCGCAAGGTGATGATGTCTTCTTGCAGCTTTTCTAGGAGCGACGCGGGGGGACTGAGTGAAAAGAGATCTTGCTCCGTTTCGCGGTACAGCGTGTCGCGCTCCAAGATGAACTGAAAATGCCGTCCAGCGCGACCGAGCGACGCTAGCAAAGGGTTGCCCTGCAGCGCTTCTAGCTCTCGATCGTCGAACTCGAGATCGCCGCCGCCTCGCTTGGCATGCACGACCTCCCGCAGACTCCTGACCTGCGCGAAGTACTCGGGGCTCGGGCTCAACAGGAACAGTTGAACGTCACACAGCTCGGCCAGCTTGTCGAACACCTTGAGGTAAATCGGCGGCAGCGCGCTCAGCCCCACGATGCTCACTCGGCGAGGCAGCGCGTCCTTCGGCATCAAGAGCGGTGACCAGTTCTTGAAGAAACGCTCGGCGCGGCGCGCGAAATGTTCGCCTCCCAGGTGCTCGCGCACTCGGCGCCAAAGCCGCGCTTGCCAATCGGTGCCCGAGCCCTTCTCCCACTTGAGGATCATGCGGGGCCGGTACACTAGGTATTGGTCGAAGGCATAAGCGATGCGATCGGCCAGTTGGAACCGCTTCAGCTCGTCGCCTTCATCGCTGAGGTAGCTGCGCAGGGCAGCGAACGCCGGTTCGGGCAGCAGCTCGTCGAGCAGCGTGAGCACACTGAACGCAATCAGCTCACGACTGTAATCCGGCCCGGAGCCGCCCTCCGGCGGCGCCACCCGATCGAACACCTCCTCGATGAACGCGCGCGGAAACGGAAACCGGGCATTCGCGAACACCCCCAGCTGCAAGGCCAGCTGGTTCGACAGCCAGCGTTGCATGCCCTGGCTCTGGACCACGATCGTTTCGGGAGCTAGCGGAGCCCCCACCGGCGCGCGCACGACCTCCGCCAGCACCTGGACCAGTCGTTCCATCCGATGACTGCGGTGGACGAGCATTGCCCGCGGTGTAGGCTGCACACTCCTTCTTAGCAAGCATCCAACCACGAGCTCGGACAAGCTAAGTCCGAGCTGTGGACAAGCCGTTCACAAGCAGCGGCGCAAGCTGTGGTTATGCCCGGGCAGCGCTGCCTAACGCTTGCCAGCCGCCAAAAAATATAGCGGCACGCCGCTCGAGCACCCGCCGGCTGCACCCTCTAAATGCGTCCAATATGCGTCAGTGGCGGCGTGGGAGCAGGTGCTCCAGGGTCTTGCCTCCCTTGATTTCGGAGTAGTACTTCACCCACAAATTGCCATTGCGGTCCCACGAGCCCCTGCCGTCGGAGGGGTCGAGCACCGCGAAGTTGCGGTACCTCAGGCAATATGCGTGGTCCGAGCCATCGATGCGCCGCAGCGAGCCTCGAATGTCGCTATTGAACAGCTCCTGCTTGCCGCCATTGGTGATCAACGACAGCACGAACGCGGACGCTCCGGAGGGGCTCGGTCTGCCGATGCCGGAGGCCGTCACTTGATAGATCCTGGGGTTTATCCGCTTGGGTCCGAAACCGAGATCCGTATCGATCTGTCCGAGCGTGCCGACGTGGATGTCGCCGGCCATCAGCGTCACCTGGGTTTCGGGTGAAAAGCCTGCAAAGTTGAGCAGGCTCATCAGAAACCTCCGGCATTCGTTGCGATTGTTGGAGGACGACCAGCCATCGCGGATATCGTCCAAGCCTTCTAGTCGGAAGGCGCCTGCGAGTTTCTCCGCGGCGATCAGCGGAACGAAGACAACGGGGGTTCCGATGACGACGAAGAGGTGCTTGAGCTCGAGCTTGGAGAGCTCGTTCAATTTCAACTCGAGGGCGTCGAGCTGCTTTTTCCCCAAGATGGTTCCAGCGGACCATTTGCGGTGAGTACGCCCGTCCACGGCCAAGACGGCCAGGTCGCCGTACTTCGCTACCCACCCCAGGCCTCCGTCGAGTCGCTCCGGCGGGTTCAAAGGCTGCTGAAACTCACGAAAGGCTTGCTCCGCCATCTTGAAGCGCTCGAGCGCCGCCGGCGTGCCGTCCCCGTCGTTCGAGCCCCATCCATCGTAAATTTCGTGGTCGTCCCACATCATGATGCTCGGGCACGAGGCCAGCACATCGGCTACTTCCGGGTGCGACCAGGTTCGCACGTAGTGACGCCGATAGGCAGCGAGCCGGCCCTCCGACTTCGACCAACCCGGGGGATCGCCATCGGCATAGACTTGGTCTCCCGCGTGCACCAATAGATCGACCTGGCCTTCTTTCACGAGCTCTCCCAGTTTCTTCCAAAGCGCTGTGCGCTGCTCTTTGGGGAACTGGTGATTGTCGACGTCGTTACAGCTGAGCAGTGCCACGCGTAGCGGGCCGGGGGCGATCGTTCGAAAAAGCTTGGCTTCCGAGCTCTGGAGCTTGCCCGCGGCCGCCGCCGAGCCGTTTTCGTCCGAAACCAAGTAGCGCACCTTGCCACCGGAGAGGCCCTTCACGCGGAACTTCGCGAGGCCGTAGGGCACCGCCGGCTCGATGGGGGCCTCTACCCGATGCTGGCCCGAAGCGTCCTCGTAATGAAGGTGGGCCTTGCCCTTCGAAGAGCCGTCGAAAATCGCCAAGATCTGGGTTGTGGTGAAGCTCGTGTATCCGACTACCGAAGTGATGAGAGCCATGGGTCCTTCCTGGTTTGGACGGCGAATAGCTGCCCGCCGTCGATAGGCAGCGGACGTGAAGTCATGCTTCCCGCCCCTTCACTCGCCGCAATGTGTGACACATGCACGACAATCAGAACCCCAGAGCATGCCCGAGGACGCTCGACGAATGCAAGAGCCAAGTTTCTGGTGTCTACTGCCGTTGACAACCTACTAACTGCCAGCCTACTAACTGGCAGCAACCTAGCCCTGGGCTTCGACAGGGCTCTGGTTGACTAGGTGTTCGATCGTGTGCGCTTGGTCGACATGTGTCAGCACGAACAGGACGTCGTCCGCGTGAATGACGGTCTGGCCGCCTGGCACGATGACTTCACCGCCTCGCATGATTTTGACGACGAGCGACCCGGATGGGAGGGCGAGGTCGGCCAGTCGCCGGCCGACGACGGGTGATGAGGGGGAGATGGCGATTTCGACGAATCGTGTGGGGGTGGCACCCGGTTCTCCACGCCGTGCGTCGAAGATCAGTGCTTCGGCTTCGATGGCGCTCATTCCGGAGGCGAGCAGCATGAACCGGGCCATGGCGTAGGCGAGCTCGACGTCGCCCTGGACGACGCGGGTTCGGGGGAACTCCGACAGGGTACTGCGAAGCGAGGGGTGTTGTACGCGGGCGATCACCTCGATCTGCGGGTTCATGGCGTGCGCGTGTTCAATCGCGCGGCGAGCGGCCACGGGTTGCGTGGCAGTGACCAGCAACATCCTGGCGTTTTCGATGCCGGCACGGCTCAAGAGCTCGGGATCTTCGCCATGACCGTGCAACACGTGCATACCCTGCCCGCGCAACGTCATCGCGATCGTGTAGTCTTGCTCGATCACGACGAAGGGGATGCCACGAAGGCGCAGGAAGCGGGCGAGCACGCTCCCAATGTCCCCGTGACCGAGGAGCACGACATGATCGCGAAGCGCCTCATCGTCGGCTTCCCCAGGGGCTTCACTCGGTTCGGCGTCCGTAGCGAGCGGCTCGGCCTCCTCCGGCGCTACGGGCTGATCGAACGGCTCGAGCAGCGCGGCACGGACGTCGGCTTCGTCTTCGGCGCGCGCGAGGACGGTGACTTGATCCCAGCCGAGCAGCCTCGTGTTGCCGGTCGGCGCGACGACCTCGTCGCCTCGTGCGACGAGGGTGAGGATGGCGCCCGGCGGCAACGTGAGATCGCGAATGCGCGGTCCCGGGCGACCTTTTGGGTCGGGTAGATCGACGACGATCAGCTCGAGATCGCTGTGCGCCATGGTGACGAGCTCGAGCCCGTAACGGGGCTCTGGCCGCGATGGTGTCGACAGCCCGAAGCGTCGCGCCAGCACGCCGAGCGTCGAGCCTTGAACCCCCACCGACAGGATGACCGCGAAGAAGACCAGACTGAACACCTCTTGCCCAGCCGGAAGCCCGGCGGCCATGGGGTAGGTGGCAAGGATGACCGGGACGGCGCCTCGCAGGCCCGCCCAGCACATGAAGGTGCGTTCTTTGGCGTCGAACCCCATGCCCAGGGTGCCCAGCCAAAGCGCCACGGGTCGTGCGACGAACGTCAACGCTAGAAACAGCAGGAGTCCATGGAGCCAGAGGCCATTCCACTGGCTGGGGGAAACCAGCAGTCCCATCATCACGAACACGCCGACGTTTGCCGTCATCGAGAGAGCCGCCGAGAAGTTCCGGATGCCCTGTTGGTAGATGAACTTTCGGCTCCCCATGACGAGGCCCGCGGTGAAGACCGCGAGCATGCCGCTGGCTCCCGCGGCTTCTGCCAGCCCGTACGTCAGAAGTACCACCGCGAGCAAGAGCACGTAGTAGTAGCCGCGATCTTGCGGGTTCAGTCGATTGAAGATCGCGAGAGCGATGTGCGCCAAGAGCCAGCCCACCACGGGCCCGGCGATGAACTTCCAGACGAATTCGAGCAGGACCATCCAGCCCAAACCCGTGCCGGTGGTCAGTGCCTCGACGACGACGACCGTGAGAAGAATCGCCATGGGGTCATTCGCCGCGCTCTCGATTTCGAGCGTCGATGCGAGCCGCCGCCGCAGCGACTGGCGGCGGAGGATCGAGAAGGTCGCGGCCGCATCGGTGGACGAAATCACCGAGGCGAGCAGGAGCGAGAGCTCGAAGGGCCAATCCAAGCCGAAACGCAATACGCAGAACAGCGCAGCCGCCGTCAGCACGACACCCCAGGTCGCCATCCCACCAGCCGGTAGCGCCACCGCCCTGAGGACGCTGCTTTCCGTGACGAACCCGCCGTGGAACAAGATGAACACGAGGCTCGCGTTGGCGACTTGGTTGGCGAGGCCGACGTCGTCGAAGTGCCACAGTCCGAGCACATCGCTGCCAGCCAACAGTCCGAGCGCCAGAGCCACCAGGATGACCGGGACGCTGAACCGATCGAGCCAAACGGCCGCCAGGACGACTCCTAGCAGCAACAGTGGACCGATGATGTAGACCGTCTCTATCACTCCGGTGGCACCTTCGTACCATCGCAGGTGGCGGCCCGACAATGCTGCGGCGGTCGTGTCGCCACCGACTCTAGCCTTTGGCGTGCGGTTTGCACGCGGTTTGCCGTCGGCTCCGATGACTCGATGTCCCTCACAGGAGACTGCAGATGGCGAACGTCGCAATCAACGGCCTCGGCCGCATCGGCCGTGCCACCCTGAAGCAGCTCGTCGGTCACCCCAAGTTGAAGCTGGTGGCGGCCAACGACCTGGCTTCGCTCGATAACCTCGTATACCTGCTGCGCTACGACACCGTGTACGGCCGCTCCCCGGCGTTTGGAACCGAGGGTGACACTTTGGTCACGAGTGGTGCACGGATCCCCATCTTCCACGAGGCTGACCCGTCCAAGCTGCCTTGGAAGGATCTCGAAGTGGAGCTCGTCTTCGAATGCACCGGCCGGTTCACCCATCGGCAGGCGCTGGAGGCGCACACGGGGGCCGGGGCCCGCAAGGCGCTGCTTTCGGCCCCGAGCAAGCAGGACGACATGCCGTTCGTCGTGCCGGGCGTGAATCAGGCCGGCGACGCCCCGCTCTTTTCGGTCGCGAGCTGCACCACCAATTGCATCGCGCCCGTCGCCGAGGTCGTGAGCCGCCGATTGGGCGTGCTCAAGGCCGCCATGACCACGGTGCATGCGTACACGTCATCGCAGGCAATCGTCGATGGCCCCGCGAAGAAGCCGGAACGCGGTCGAGCCGGTGCGGCCAACCTGGTGCCCACCAGCACCGGGGCTGCCAAGGCTACGGCGGCCGTGCTGCCCCGATACGCCGGCAAGTTCGACGGTCTGGCCATCCGCGCGCCGGTTCCGACCGGGTCGATTGCCGACATCACCTTCGTGCTCGAAAAACCGACCTCGGTCGACGAGGTCAACGGCATATTCCGGGAAGAGGCGGCGAGCGAGCGCTATCGTGGCATCATCGAGGTGACCGAAGACGCCCTCGTGTCTTCAGACATCATCGGTCTCGAGCGCGCCGCAGTCATCGCTTTGCCGCTGACGCGGGTGATTGATGGCGACTTACTCAAGGTGTTCGCCTGGTACGACAACGAATGGGGCTACGTATCCCAGATGATCCGCGAAGCCGAGAGGGTGACGCAGTAGCGTTCACAAAGGCGGATTGGCTCGCTCGACCAAGCCCAGAAAGTACGACGCAAACCACTGCCCGGCTTGCGGGGCGCCCGGGGCGCTGTCTACGGAGCTGCAGAATTCGTCGTAGCGTGGCGCGCTGGGATCGGAGACGCCATCGGAGTCACCCGGCGGCTTGATCCAGTAGTAGGCATCGACCAAAGGACGTGGTGACGCCTGCGGGCGCTCGCCGAGGCCGGCCTTTTGGACGTTGCACCAATGACCCCACTTCGTACGGGCGTCGGCGACGCCGTTGCGGCTCGTATCGATCAAGTAGCCTTTGTCGGTGATGCCGGCTTCGCGCAGGGTTTCGTCGAGCTTTTGCACGTAGCAGTATTCGTTGGGGCAGGGGTTGCTCGACTCGAGCTGCCAGCCCCATTCGCCGTCGAGGGCGTTGTAATTGGAGACATTGGTGGCAAAGCCGCGAATGCGCTCCGCGCCGCCGGCCATGGTCAACACCTCGTCGAAGATTTCGGCGATGGCGCGACGGTTGGAATCCCAGCCGAGCCAGCCTGCGTGGGCTGCGTCGATGTAGAGGTAGACGTTGGGCAGCGACAGCTTGGCGATCGCGTAGGCGACCGAGCGCTTGTAGAGGTCGGCCGAGGCGGCGCACTTCGGGACATCCATGTTGGTGGCCATATTGGCTAGCGAGTCCGGTTCCAGCACGACCGCGATCCGAAGCTCCGGGTGTGCGGCAAACTCGGCGGCGATCGGGTCGATGAACTCGCGGCGGTAGCGCGCCTCGCCCTGCTGCTCGGCGAGGAACTCGCCACCGGACGCCTTGGCGGAGCAATCGCGATTGGGAAGATCGTACACCACGATCACAGGGACTACGGGGCGCTGTTCTTTGGCTTGCTGCTCCTCGGCGGCGCTCAGCCAGCCGGGCAGCGATGCGAGGGCCTCGATGCGATCGAGCCACAAGGCTGTCGGGTAGCGCGCGACTTGCTCCAAGACGGACTGCTTCGACGGAGCTTGTTCGATGGTGGACAATACGTGCTTCACGTGGCGCGGATCGAGGAAGAAGCTGGCGCCTTCGAACGGATTTTTCGCCGGAGCCGCGGGCCCGCTGGCGGGGCGCACTGCCAGCGCCTGCGCGGTTTCGGCGCTGGGGGTGTTCTCTCGAGTAGGCGGATTGCCTTGGTGGGCGGCTGGGTCGGAGGTGGCGCAAGCTGCCAGGCAGGAGCAGGCGGCGAAGCTAGCCAGAGAATCGAGTGAGCGGAACATGGGAGTTCTCCTTCGGGGTTGAAGCCGGCCTTCATCATGGTGTGCGACAGGCTTCGCCGGCTTCTCGCCCTGGGCCTTTCGACGCTCACTTTGACTGAAGCACGCCCGGTCATCTCGTTGTGGTCGTTTCGTCTCTCACTTTGAACGGAGAGCTGCCTAGCCCGTGCTCGAGTGATAAGCTTCGACGGCGTGACCTTACTGGGTGCTGTCATGGTGATGCGACGGGTGGATTGGCCGACGGTGATCGGGCCAGACTCGAGCGCGAGTTTTCAGCGCCGACCTGGTCAGAGCGCCATCTCGGTGTTGTCGGCGGCCGATGAGCTCCTCAGCTATCGCGACCTAGAAACCATTACCCGGCGCAGCGTAGAAGTTGCGCGCGATCGGCTCGGTCTCGAGCGCGTCGCGCTGTTCTTGCTGGGCGAGGACGAGCAGCTCTACGGCTCATTTGGGACTGGGATGATGGGCGAAACCACCGACGAGCGGGACATCGTGTTCGCTCCAGGCGACGCACACCGCGACGCGATTTCGCGCTTGCTCTCGGGCACCAGCCGCTGGCTGGTGTTGGAAGGCGTGCCTCTGGTCACTCAGCGCGAGGGCCGCACCGAAGTCATTGGCACGGGTTGGAATGCGCTGACGCCGATTCGTTCCCGCGAGCAAATGGTCGGGCTGTTCGCCAACGATACGGCGCTCACCAAGTCCGCGCTCGACGAGCGCAAGCAAGCGGACTTGGCCGTGCTGGCCACGATCTTGGGAAACCTGTTCGAGCTCAAGGGGCTCGACGCGGCGGCGTTGCCTTGGGCGCCCACGCTGCCAACGGCGGCTCACTCCGGTCACTCGCTGCGTGCCGCGGTCCTCTCGCCCGACGTGCGCAGCACATTGCTTCGGATGCGCGAGAGCCCGTCATTGTCGACGAGCGCTCTGGCCAGAGCGACGTGCGTGACCCCCCGCGTGCTGGCCAAGCATTTTCGTGACGAAGTCGGAATATCGCTGGTGGACTACCGTAACCGCTTGCGCATCGAAAAGTTCTTGGTGCTCGCCGAGCAAGGGAACAACTTGCTGGAAGCGGCGCTGGATGCCGGCTTCGGCAGCTATGCGCAGTTTCATCGCGTGTTTCGCCGGCTGATGGGGGTTACCCCGAAGGACTACTTGACGCGCCCGAGAGGGCTCAAGGATCGATAGAGCTGCCGTCTTTGCGGAAATACACGGGCCTTCCATCGGGTCCTTTGCGATACGCCAGGTCGACATCGGGATATTCGGCCGAGTCCTCCGGATCGCGATTGCTGACTTCGAGGAAGCGAGCCGGCTTGTCGCTGCGATTGATCAGCTGGTGCCCGTCGCGCTTCCCTGCGGGAAAGCCCGCGCAACTACCAGGCGTGAGCAGTTGCTCCCCAGCGTCGGTCTTGAGCCAGACTTCACCCTCTACCACGAACACGAACTCGTCTTCATGCGTATGGAAGTGGCGCATCGACGATTCTTTGCCGGGTGCGAGCGTGGTCAGGTTGATGCCGATTTTCGTCAGACCCAGAGCCGCACCGAGCGCTCGCTTC
Organism: uncultured Myxococcales bacterium; assembly: GCA_965651135.1. Lineage (GTDB taxonomy): Bacteria > Myxococcota_A > Polyangia > Polyangiales > Polyangiaceae > JAICQQ01. The sequence goes on along the minus strand of CBFGRJ010000135.1, from coordinate 3,773 downwards.
TCGCGCGGCAATACCCTGCTGCGGTACGGTTCCGGGTAGCCACAGGTGACGCGTGGCTCGATGCTCGACGGGTCGAGGGCGGGCGGTGTGAGCGTGGAGGGTGGCTTGTTGATCGTGTTGGACATGGATGCACCTTGTGGATGGGCTTACGAAAGCTCGGGGCGGCCGAGGGCGCGATGTGCGATGTCGGTGAGCTCTGCTTCTGTCAGCTCGATGGGGTTGCCTTGCATGCTGCTGGCGCGGCGGGCCTTGTCGATGAGCTCTGGAAGCTGGGCCTCGGTCAGCCCGTAGTGGGCAAGCCCCTGGATGTCGAGCGCGACCACGAGCCGTTTGGTCCACTCGATGGCGGCTTCTGGGGCCGTCTCGCCTGTGAGGGCGCGGGCGACCGTCTCCATGCGAGCCAGCGCCGGATGGTTTGGAGCTCGCTGCCGCAGGGCAGTGAGATTCGCGTCGAGCACCAACGGCAAGAGCCTGGCGCAGATGGCCCCATGGGGCGCGTCCGACATGCCGCCCGCGGGACCGGCCAGGCCATGCACGGCGCCGAGTTTCGCATTGGCCAGTGCGAGGCCGCCGAACAAGCTGGTCAAGGCCATGCCCCGGCGGGCCTCGCTGTCGCTGCCGTTTCGATAGGCGCGCTCGAGGCTCTGCGCACCCCAGCTGATGCCCTCGAGCGCGAGGGCGTCGGTCATCGGACTGGCCCAATGCGACAAGTACGGTTCGATGCATTGGGTCAGGGCGTCGAGACCGGTGGCAGCGGTCACGTGCGGGGGGACGCTCAGCGTGAGATCGCTGTCGACGATCGCCAGACGAGGCAGCATCGAGGCGTGCCGCAGGCTCACCTTCACACGATGCCCCGTGCTGGCCAGCACGGCGTTCTTGGTGACTTCGGAGCCGGTGCCAGCCGTCGTCGGGATGGCGACGCACGGCAGCGCCGGCGCGCGGAGCGGTTTGCCCGCGCCGACCACCTCCAAATATTCGAGCGGGTCGCCAGGATTGGCCAGCAGGGCCGCCACCGCCTTGGCGGCGTCGAGCGCACTGCCGCCGCCGAAGCCCAGCACCAGCTCGGCACCGAATTCGCGCCCCTGCTCGACCCCGCTCACGGCGGTTTCTACGCTTGGCTCACCGGTGATGGATAGCGTGGTCGCGGTGATGCCGAGCTCTCGCAAGCGGCGCAAGACTGGGTCGGCGCGAGTCGCGTCGCGCCCGGTGACGACCAGCGCGCGGCGCCCGATATCGCGCACTGCCCCCAGCGCCTCATTCAGGCAGCCGGGACCAAAAACGATGCGACCGGCGCTGGCGAATTCGAACTTCATTGCGGAGTGCGCCAGCGCGATTCGGGTGGAAAGACACTAATGAATTTCTCACTGGCTCGGGGCTCCGCCATCATGTCGGCGACGGTGTCGCGCCAAATCGAGTAGTGCCGAGTCTCCTTGTGCGCAGCGGGGGCGTCGTTCGTAGCGTAAGCTTCGACCAAAATGAAATGCGAGGGGTTGGCCTGATTCTGAATGACGTCGAAGCGGACTACGCCCGGCTCTTCCAGACTGGCACTGGCGTTCTCGAGCGTTGCGGCCTTGAACGCCTCGATGCACTCCGGCTTGACGTGGACGTGGACGTGAACGACGAGCATGGCGATCCTCCAGACCGGGCTATGCTCGCAAAGCTCGGGTTCAGCGGAAAGGGCCTGGTGACTTCGGCTAGTCGTCCGAATCCGAGTTGGCCGCGGTGACGCGGCTCTTGGGGGCCCTGGGTGCCGTCATCGATGCTTCGTTCGCTTGGGGCTCATCCTCGCTGACGAACTCGAACACCGTCGAAGAAATCCCGAAGCGTGTGCCCGGATCGAGCCGAACGCGCAAGATCGGCTGACCATCCACGAAGGTGCCGTTCTTACTGGCGAGGTCCATCAGGTAGGGCTCTCCCTCGTCGTTCTCGATGATGGCCGCGTGCTGTCTGGAGACGCCTACGGTCAACACCTGCACGTCGCAGTCCACCGCACGCCCTATGATGGTGCGTGGTCCCAGCGAAAAGCTCTTGCCCTTGAGGGGGCCTTTTGTCGCTACTAGGCGCCAGACCTTCGTTGGGTGTTTCGACACACGGTCTTCTCGCATGCTCGTGAGCCATTGTCCCAGAACCGGCGGAGTCCGAGAAGGTCGCCGATTGAGCTCCGGTACGTTCCGAAACTGAGCTATCTTGCCCCAGCTGTGTCTTGCATCCGCGTTCTCCGAGCTTTACCAGGGTGGTTCAGTCTGAGCCTGATGGCGGCGTGCGGGGCGGCCGGGCACCCGGCGAGCTCAGCGCCCGCTCCCGCAAGGCAAACCTACCAGCAGCCTGCACCACCGCCGCCGAGAGCCGAGCTCAGCGAGCTCGAGGCCCTGGAACGCGACCTCGGAGCCAGCGAAGCTCAATTGGACCGAGAGTTGGCGCGCCAGCGCCAAGCGCCCCTAGACGCGACGGCAGCCTCCGCGCCACCGGCGCCCGAGCCACAGGCAGAGAGCGCAGACGAAGCGAGGCCCCAGGTTGCGCCACGGCCGGGGAGTGCCGCGCCGCGTCCGTCTCGGCCTTCGCGCGAGCAGGCGTCGCCAAAGGGCGAGGGCGCCGTGGAAAACCCATGTGACCTGAGCTGCCGTGCGCTTGGCTCCATGCGTCGCGCCAAAACTCGCATTTGCGAGCTGACTGGACCCGGTGAACGCTGCACGCGTGCGACCGCACGGGTGCAGGCGGCGGCCGAGCGTGTCAGCGAAGCCGGTTGCCACTGCGAGGCTTCCAAGGACTGAGCGGTACTGAGGGCCCGGCCGGACGTGGGCTTGCTTGGCTTGCACAATTCTGCCAGGTGGTAAATTCGAGCTGCGGAGCCCGCGCTCCAGGTCCAGCCGATGCAGGTTCGAGCCGTAGGCGAACACCCAGTGCGTGACATCAGCCATCAAGTGGTGCCTTCCCCGAGCAGCGGGAGAGGGCGCGGCGGGGGCGCCCCGTGGCGTTCGGTTTGACCGAGCCCGAGCTGGCTCGTGCGCCATCGAGCCAATCCCCAGGCGGTTTCGAGAGTCGGCCGGTCGAGGTCTGGCCCATGGTGCGGGTGATTCAGCACGGTCAGCGCGAGCTGACCCAGGCCCGCACCTACGCACCGGACATGCGCCTGCTGACACGTTGCGCGGTGCCGCTCGCCACGCTGTGCGTGGTGGCGGCTTTCGTGACGGGCTACTTCGGCTGGTCCACGGGGCTCCTGCATTTGGCGGCGCTCTACCTCGTGGCGGAGCGAATGCGGCCGTGGCTCGTTGCCAAGAACGAAAGCGCCGAGCACGAAAGCGCCGAGCACGAAAGCGCCGAGCACGAAGCGCAGCCGGTCGCGCGGGTCAGCCTCGACGCGGAGCGGGTGATCGTGCACCAAGACCCCGGTCGGCCGAGCTTCGATGGCGAGGCCGTCGTCAGCTACCGTTGGGAAGAGCTGCAAGGCTACTACGTGTGTCCCCAATGTCTCGTGCTGCTTTTCCCCGATGGCGGCCGCACGATTTTGCCAGCCGAGCTGTTCTTTCCGAACCAGCTTCAGGCGCTCGAGGCCGTATTGGAGAGCAAGGCGCGCCGGGCTCGCGTGCGCTGGCTCGCCGCACTCAGGGCGCCGCTGATCGCGCTCGCGCTGATAGTGGCCTGGCTAGTGTTGGAAGTCCCGCTTTGAGCCACCTCAAAAGCGGCACCGCTCGCCGGGCTCTGGTGCACTGTGGTGAGTGCGGTGAGCCCGGCGAACACTGCGCTCAGGGTTAGCTCACTTCTTGGCGGCTGGC
>CBFGRJ010000134.1:0-17145 GCA_965651135.1 uncultured Myxococcales bacterium | reverse complement strand
TTCCCAAGCGCCTGACCGTTCCCAAGCGCCTGACCGTTCCCAAGCGGCAGGTGACCACCCGGCACCGCCTCAGGTCATCGTCGAAATCTCGGCTGATGCACGCAGATTGTTGAACTCACGAGATACGGGTCGCTTGATCCGATTGGAGCTCGCCGAGGTGCGAGTGACGCCCCACCCGATTCGACACGCCGAGCAAGGCTTGACCCTGTTCTATCGCGTTCTGACCACCGACACGGGAGAGCTTCGCATCGAGCTCTGGGAACGCGGCGAGTTCTATGGAGCGCGCCGTGTCTCCACGGCGCACGGCGACAAGAAGCTGCTCGCTCGACACGTGGCGCTCGCCACGGCCGAGCTCGCTCAGCGGCTATCGCGCGCGCATTCACAGCGAGCGAAGCAGCTCGAGCGCGAGCGACTCGAAACGCTGAAGCAAGAACGCGCCCGCCAAGAGCAGGCCCGTCGCGAGCACTGGGCGCTCGTCAGCGGCGCACACGCCGCTTGGTTGCCGCGACCGCGAGCCTGGCTGGCTGGGCCGCGGCTGGGGTTTCAACTGAACCACCCCAGAAATGGGCGTCTCGAGTTGACGGGAGGGTGGTTTTTGGGGTCGCCGGAGCTATCCCGCGAGGTCCATCTCGAATGGTTGGAGCTCAGCCTCGAACCCACGTACCGTTTCGACTCGGCGGAGCTCGATGTCGGCTTCGATATTGCTGCGGCCAGCGTACTGCTGACGGGCCCGGTCGGGCTCCGACACGGCGAGCGGGAGCGCCAAACTTGGTCGGCGCGCGCCGGAGCGCACCTCGGTTATCAACCGAGGCTCTCGGACCGCTTGCGGCTCGACATCGGTGCAGACGCTTCGGTGCTGCTGCGCACCATTGGCCTAAAGCCCGCGGACGGACGACCTGCTAGCGAGTGGGGTGGTCTTTGGTTTGGCTTGACGCTGGGAGTCCTGGTGGATTCATGAATTCGCCAAGGCGCTCTCGCGCCGCTCGTGACAGATTCACCAGGCGCGCCTCGAGCCTGAACACGCCGGTCTGCGCGCTGCGCTGGCAGCCCCTGGTTTTCGCTTCGAAGGTCTGACCATCGGGCGCTCGCAACACTACGGGCGCGCCGGGCGGTGCCGCGCGATTGGTCAACAGCACGATGCGCTCGCCCGCCAGCTCGGCCAAGCGAGCCACGGGCTCGGGAGTCGACACCGAGTCGGGGTTCGAGCCTGCTTCAGGGCCTTGAAGCGCGAATTCGAGAGCCATGAGATCAGCGGCGCCTCATCGCTTGGCGCGCCTCGCGATCGGCTTCCCTGCTTTTGATCGCTTGTCTCTTGTCGTGGGTCTTGCGACCACGCGCCAATCGGATCTCGAGTTTGACCCGCCCCTGCTTGAAGTAGCACTTCGTGACCACGATGGTCATGCCTTCGCGCTCGACCGCCGCCTTGAGGCGCTCGATCTGCTCGCGATGCAACAAGAGCCGGCGCGTGCGCTTCTCGTCGTGTCCAAAGGCGGCGTGAGCCATGGGAGGAATGCGCATGCCTTTGACCCACGCCTGATAGTGATCGTCGATATCGACCCAGGCATCCGTGAGGTCCGCCGCCCGTTCGCGCAACGATCGAGCCTCGCTACCGATCAAGGCCACGCCGGCTTCGTAGCTATCGGTCAACTCATAGTTGAAGCGTGCCCGGCGATTCGTCGCAATGACGCGATCGAACGATTTGTTCTTGTCCGGCGGGCGTGCCATACGAGCCGCGAACTATGCCTGGTCGACGAGCGGGTGCAACCAGCTCCGCCGAGACAGGCAAAACCCGTGGTGAAAGGCCGTCGCCTTTCGGGGGCCCCTCGAGGGCGCGGGCTCGGCCACGTCTCACGATGGTCCCCTCCCGCAATGAGAGACCCGCGTGATTGAGTTCGCCGGTGACGGCATCTTCGGACCCCGGTGAAGCCATCGGCAACCCTCAGGGCAACACTTGGCTTCAATGCTGGACAGCGCCCGCGAAAGACCATAGGAAGACTGGTGTGGCAACGATTCTCACCGGCTACACCGCGCGTCTGGCAGTGTGTGTGCTCAGCGCGAGCGCACTGGGATGTTCCATCGGGGAACGCGAACGCAGCGAGGACCCGAGCGGCGACGACGGTACCGACGTCGAGTGGCCGGAGCTCGGCAAGGGCACCATGAGCGGCAGCGGCTCCACCAGCGATCGCTGGGAAAAAGCCGAAGTCTCGCGCAATGGAGTGAACTACCTCTTGATGGCCAACGGTTGGGGTCCGAACTTCGACAGCCAAACCCTATCCTGGACCGGTACGTCGTTCACCGTCGAAAGTATGAACGGACGCGAAGGCAGCAACTGGGAGCCTGCTTCTTATCCGACCGTGTTTTGCGGTGTGTACTCCGACTCACGATCCGGTGAGTGCGGATTGCCCGCGGCGATCGACGAGCTCGAGAGTCTGCGCACCGGGTGGAGCTGGCGACCCAACGGCAACGTCGGCGAGTACAACGCAGCCTACGATATCTGGCTCGGCAACGGCACGGAGATCGGCTCGTTCACCGGGTTTTTGATGGTCTGGTACCGCGACCCGCCGGGGCAACAACCCGCGGGTCAACGACTCAGCAGCGGAGCCAGCGTCGAGAACGTGCCCGGGCGTTGGACCATCTGGTCCGGGTCGGTGAATGGCCGGCCTTACCTCGCCTACGCGCGCGCCGAAGGACAAGACACGTTGGAGCTGGAGTTCGACGTGCTCGACTTCCTGCGAGATGCCGAAGCTCGTGAGCTCAGTGTCCCCGGCACACACGTGCTCAGCGTGGCCATCGGATTCGAGATCTGGAACGGACCGGTCACCAACCTGGAGAGCACCGACTTTTTCGTCACTGCGCGCTGAGCCGGCCGAACCGCGAATCGCCCAGCGTCAGCCAGGGGTACTGGGCACGAATGGCCTCGGCGACTGCGCCGTCATAGGTGTGCCCGACGTTCCCTCCAGACGCCACCTCACTCCGGACCTCGTGTCGCGCGAGCAAGCGAGCGGCTTGCTTGCTCGCCCCCACGCAGGCACTCTGACCACAAGCAAACAGGACGCTTTCGCCGCCACGCTCCGCGAACCCTTTGGCAACCGCCGACGTCCAGCCATTGTAGCCGCCTTCGACGAACACAGCGGCTCGGTAGCGCGGCCCTTCACCCGAGCTCACGAGCTTTACCCCCAAGATCGCGCCGAGCGAAAAGCCCGTGAAGATGGGGCGCTCGGTGTCGACGTAGCGAGGGTAGGCTTGTGATAGCGCCTGCAGAGCAGCAGAAATCTCGGCGCGAACGGCTTGTGCGCTGCCGTAAGTCCAGCGGTCCAGGCTTTTCGGGGCGTCGGCGCGCGGAATGCCGCGTGGGCACAGGACCCATGGAAAGCCGTCGGTGATCTCGCGCCACACGCTGCATTGCCATTCGGGGCGGTCGTAGTTGCCGTGCAATGCGAGCAACACGGGGCGCATACCCCGAGCGCCGAGCGGAACCGAAACGGCCGCAGTATTGAAGCCCTCGACCTCCAGCTCGACGAGCGGGGTGCCGGTAAGCTCGGGTGGTTCGGCAGCGACCGCGTCCGCTGCATCAGCCGAGCCACTTGCGGCCGGGAGCGCGCTCTGCTTTTCGGCTGAGCTGCGTGCTGCAACGACATGTTGAGTCGGACCCTTGCGGCCTGCCTCCGAGCGAGCCGTGGCGTTGGGAGAACGGCAAGCGCCCAACGCTATCGCCAAGCTCAGCCAAGAAAGCGCCGCGAGTCGCGTAAGATCACGCATCAGTCCTTTCCCCTTCCAAGTGACGTAAAGCGTTGATCGCCTTGCACCAACCACGACCAATGCTCACGCAAAAAACGCAAGAAGTCAGAGCGCTGCATAGCACCCTCGTAGAGCACCGCGCGCGCCTCGGCTCCGCGACGCTTGACCAAGGTGGCCCGGTGAGCCGCAGCATCGAGCATTTCGGGCTTGGCACAACCAAACAGGAGGCGCTCGCCGCCACGTTGCGCGAAGAGCGTGGCTGCACCTGCCGTCCAACCTTCTAGGTCGGCGCTGACCTGAAGGACGCGAGCAAAAAAACTCGGTTCCTTTCTCACCATGAACGCCACATGTCGTGACAAGTCACCCACGGCAACCAGCACCGCTGGACCTCGGGCAACGTACGATGAAAACGAACGCTTGACCTCGCCGAGCCCCTGCTGCAGCTGCTGCTCGGCCTCGCCGGGCTCACGAAGCTCGCTTCCACTCGGCCCGTCAACGGCCAGTGCTTGGCACAGCACGAAAGCATTGCGCTGGGTCAGAGACTGGATCTCGCGGCACAGGTGGCTCGGATCGGAATCGACAGCCTGCTGCACCAGGATGACTGGCTTCGGTTGCCGCGCGCCGATGGGAACCGCCAGTGAAAGAGGAACCGATGCCTTGACTGCTCCGACGTCGGCGATCTCCAATAGGTCGCTCACGGCGCTCAAAGGCGGCTGCTCAGCCCCACGCTTGGCTGACTCTAGAGCCGAAGGCGCGGTAGACGTTTCGTCCTGCTTGGCGCGGCAGGTCGAAAGCCACAGCGAGCTGATGAGCGCCAACCAGCGAAACAGATGGGGGTGCCGGCGCACACGTGCAGCTTGTTTGGCGACGCGCGACGGGCGGGGTAAGCTAGTGTAGGACAAATGCTCACATCCGACGGGGACAGACCTCACCGGCCAGCGCAACCTACCTGTCACTGTAGGTTGGCCTGATCAGGAGCACAACCCCACTCGGACGCTGTCCTCGAGCATCCGCTGTTGTCGGAGACGGGGAAAAAGTCGGTGTCCACGACTCTTCTAGAGATTCTCCACTCGCCACTCAGCCCTCCTCGCCACTCCGGAGCAGCACCAGCTCCGGACTCATACTTGAGAGCACGACCGGACTTTGCCAGACTGAACGACCCAGCGTGAATTCTGCTCCCAGCATCACTCAGAACGAAGGAGGCGCGCAAGCAGGCCAAGTCCTCGGTCGCTACGAGCTGCTGTTGCCCATTGCCGCGGGCGGCATGGCGATGGTGTGGGCAGCGCGCATGCGCGGGACACGCGGGTTTCAAAAAATCGTAGCGGTCAAGACCATGCTGCCGAAGCTCAGCGAGGACACGCAGTTCGAGCAGATGTTTCTCGACGAGGCGTCGCTGGCTTCCCAAATCCGTCACCCCAACGCAGTCGAAATTCTCGACCTGGGTGAGCAGGGCGGAATCTTGTACCTGGTCATGGAGTGGATCGAGGGCGTGCCCTTGAACCAGCTCATGAAGGCGGCCAAACGCCAGGGCGGCGTTCCGTTCAAGGTGGCGGTGCGTGTAGCCATGCAAGCCTGCGCCGGCTTGCATGCAGCGCACGAGCTCAAGGACGAGACCGGTAAGCTGGTTGGGTTGGTGCACCGCGACGTGTCACCTCAAAATATCTTGGTCACCTTCGACGGAGTGACGAAGGTGGTCGACTTTGGCGTAGCCAAGGCGACCGCCTCCGGGGACGGCGCGACTCAGGCGGGCCAGATCAAAGGCAAAGTCGGCTACATGGCGCCCGAACAAGTTCGCGGCGAAGCCATCGATCGCCGCGTCGACGTGTTCGCCTTGGGCATCGTGCTCTACGCCCTCACGACCGGTAAACATCCCTTCCGGCGCGAGTCAGAAGCGGCCACCATGTATAACATTTGTGCGCCGCAGGCAGCGATGGCTCCCAGCAAGGTCGTGCCCAATTTCCCCGTGGAGCTCGAGCGCGTCATCATGAAGGCGCTGGAGAAGGATAGGGAAAAGCGTTTCGCCACCGCCAACGAGATGCTGAAGGCGCTCGACAAGCTACCCGAGGAGCTGCGCGCCAGCACCGATCATGACATCGGCGTGTTCGTCCAGAGCCTTTTGGAGCCCCGGCGCGAAGAGCGCCGGAGAGCGTTGGCAGAGGCTCTGGAACGAGCGGACTTACAAGCCCAAACTCAGAGCGGCACTCGCCAAGCGATTCAAGCAGGTGTCGCTCCGGACCTGGTTGGCGCAAGCTTGCCAGAAGCCATGACCAACGGTGCGGGCAGCGACGTGACCGCTGGCGCCCTAGATTCAGCGCCCGATTTTGGCTCGTTCAAGCGCCCTGGGCTGCTGGTTGGTGCCGCCGCCGGGCTGCTCGTGCTGGCCGGAATCGTGGCGTACAGCGTCACGTCGAGCGACGAGCCGGAACCCCCGGTCATCGTCAAGCCGGTGGACAAGCCGAAGCTCACCGCCGCAAAACCCATTCCAGCAGCACAAGCCAGCGACGCTCTCTCGGACGAACAGGCCACCGCTGCTGACGCGGATTCCGAAGCCAAAGCGAAGACTGAAGCCGCCGATGAGGCAGCGGACGAAGCCAAGCAAAGCGACGACAAGCGCGGCAAAGCGCGGCCAACCCCTGTGCCACCCCGTGTCCGGTACGTCCCGCCACGCACCGGAGGAGGCTCCACCAAGAAGCCCAGCAGCGAGCCGAAAGAAAGCTGGAAGCACGACCCAGGCTTCTGACTCGATCGCGTTGGACCTCGTTAGCGACGTTAGAAGCGACCGACCAAACTCAGACCGCCGAGATCGGCCCCCGGCGCCGCAGTAGCAACGCGCCACTTGGAAGGTCGGGCTTGGTCGCTCGGGCGATTCAGATCCAGGTAAAACAAGGTGGCCCCCACGCCCGCCGCGGCCAATCCTGCTCCTAGCAAAATGGGCGAGACGTAATTCAACGTCTCGACGCGATTGCTCCGTTTTCTGAGCTCTGATTTTTCGCTCTCCGGCGCAGCCCCGCACGAGTAGGAGTCGGAGCTGACCTCTTCACACTCATCCTTGAGCTCTTTTAGATCAGCCGCTCGCACCCCAAAAAAGAGCACGCCGGCGGTGGCCATGGCCGCCGCCCCCGTGCCCATCAAAATGTAGGGATAGATCCCATACTTCTTGCCCGAATCTCCGGAGACTCCCGCGCCTGCCGGGCCCGGATCGGGCAGCGCCTGCGGCTCCGGTGGGAGTGGCTCGAGTGTCACCGTGACGGTTCGCGTTTCTTCTTCGGCTACTTCGAAGGTATCGGAGTAGTCCACGTAACCCGGCGCGGTGGCGATCAGCGAATGTGGGCCGGGATCGAGCGGCACCTCCACCCCTATCGAGCTATCGCCGAGAGCCACACCATCCAACTGGATGGAGGCTGCCTCGGCGCCCTGCCCACGCTCGATGACGACCTTCGGAATCCGCGCTCTCAGCTCGCTGATGCTAGCCTCGACCTCTTGCTTGAAGCTTACGCCGTCGCCCACCGATTCCGCGTCGGCGAGCGCCAGCTCATAGCCCCCCAGTGCAGCCACCAACTTACCCAGGTTCTCTTCGCACAAGGCGATGTGATAGCGAACCTGTGGCGTCATCTTGACTTGGCCAACCTCACGGAACTGCTTGAGCGCGCCCGCCCAGTTCTTGGCTTGTTCGAGCTCGATGCCTCGCTGGAATGCCGCACGCGCTTCCGAAAGCTCCTCGGCAGTCTGCGCCGCGGCTGGCTCTGGGCAGGCAAGGCCAATCATCAAGCCGCACAGCAGCCAAAAGAACCAGCCCTGCCTGTTTCGATGCCCGTTTTGAGGCCAATTTCGAGCGGATGGCACGGCGCAGAGTGTACACCAATCTTCGACCGCTGTGCTGTGCAATACTGCAGCGATCACGCATGGTCGAGATGCAGACGGCACAAAAGCCGCGGCTCTATCCAGGGCCGGACAGCACTACCCAGAGAGGCAGCCCATGCCTGTGCGGGTGATCGTCGTGATGGGGGTATCTGGCTCCGGAAAGACGACCCTGGGGCGCGCGCTGGCAAGCGCCCTCTGCGTCCCCTTCTTGGACGCTGACGACTTCCACCCGCCGGAAAACATCGCAAAGATGTCCCGTGCCGAACCGCTCGACGACGCTGATCGAGCGCCGTGGCTTGCCAAGCTTGCCAGCGCCATCCGAGAGCACCTAGAGCTGGCCGGCGCAGTCGTGGCATGCTCGGCCTTGAAGCAAACCTATCGCCAAACGCTGACGGCTGGCGACCCGCGAATTGTATTCGTCTATCTGCGCGGCTCGTTCGAGATCATCGATCAACGGCTCCGGGCGCGAGCCAACCATTTCATGAGCGCGAAGCTCTTGCAGAGTCAGTTCGTGGCATTGGAGGAACCCGAGAGCGCCATCGTCGTCGATGTTCGGGATTCGGCGGACCACCAGGTGGCCAGTGTTTTGCGCGAGCTGGCGCGACTTCCTTCGCTCGATGAGGGCCCAGTTCAATCGGCCGGGCAGTCGCCAACCGAGCGCAAAGCGTAGCTACAGCGTCTTGACCAACTCCGACAGTGTGATGCCGAACGAGTCGGCGATTTTCTGCATCGTGCTCAAGCGAGGGTCCAGCGTACCGCGCTCGATTTTTTGGTAGTGGGACAATGAAAAGCCGTGCACGCGGACCATGTCGAGCTGTGACAGGCCCGCGCGATGCCTCAACTTGCGGCAGCGGTGTCCGAACCGTTCGGCCAGGGAGTCGCCCATGGCTCACGTGTTTAGGCGGCCTTACGTTCGATTTGAATACGTCTTATTTGACGTAGGCCCGCGTCGGTGCATAATTGGCGGTCATGGGGAGGAGCCACGCCACACGGATCGACAGACGGATCGACAGACAGATTGACAGACAGAGTGACAGACGGGTTGAAAACCCAACGCGCTTCGCCCCTGAAAGCGCGAACATTGCTGGTCAGTTTGGTCAGGTTGGTCAGGTCGATCAGGTCCACCTCGAGCCTGTCGACACCAATCCGAACAAGCAGGTCGCTCTCGTGGTGGACGACGATCCATTGGTCCGGCGGGCGTTGGCTCGACAGCTTCGCCGTGACTTTTGCGTGCGCCTAGCTGGGTCACAAGCTGAAGCGCTCACGATCCTCACGGAGTGCGCGCGAGCGGGGCCGAGCGGTGGAAAGGGAGCCCGCGCGGTGGCCCTTGCGTTCGTGGACTTCGAGCTACCCGACGGCACCGGGGAGTTGGTGCTGCGGCGGCTGGAAGCCTGGCCCGACGCGATCAGCGTGCTCATGTCAGCCAACGTCGCTGAAATGCGACGCTTCCGGAGCTGCGGAGCGCTGGTAGCCCTCGTCTTGGACAAGCCGCTCGCTTGGTCGTCGGTAGAAGCCGCCAAGAAGGCGGCGCTCAGTGTTCCAAGAGCCTGAACTTTTGTATAGTATGATGCCGCTATGCTGTACCCAAGACCCCCTACCACCCCACCAGGCACGCTCGTTCTACACGCATCCACCAAGAGCCCTTCCGCCCCGTGTCGGCCTTCACCCTCGGAGCTTCCCCTCGTGTTGAGCCACCCGCGGCGCGTGCGCTACCGCCAACGGCATGCTCGTGGCCAGCGAACCTCACACAGAAAGCCGGCGCATTGGGAGCAGCTAGCCAAGAAGATCGAACAGAAGCCGGAATACAAGCGCTTGCTTTCGCGGGTGCTCACCCTCAGCGCGCACTTCCAGGCGACGCTCGATGCGGAGCAGCGCATGCAGTGGTTAGAGCTCGAAGATGCCCTCTTGGATCACTCTTGGTTCTTGCACGGCGAGTACTTCAACGCCGGCCGTTTGCTGGGCCTGGCATCGGCAAGCAGCCCGCACGAACCGAACGAACCGGCCGCGCTGGTTGGGCTCGAATCGCAGGCCACGCTCTTGGCGACCCTAGCCAGGTTGATCCAAATGCTCTCGAATGAAGCGCCTCGCACCGGCGATTGAGCAGCGCTCAAAACAACAGCCCGAGCGAAGCCTCTAAAAAGATCTCGGGGTCCGTAAAATCTTCCGTGCGTTCGTCCAGAGCCGTGGATAGCTCCGCGGCATTCATCGCACCGAATCCGGGCTGCGCGCTGGACTCCGAATCACTCAAACGCGCCGGGTGGAATGCACCTCCCAACATCAGCGTGAACCGATAGCCGGGTTGAGCCCCCTCCGGCCTCCAGCCGTAGCCAAGGGCAAGAGTCGACAGCAGCGGTGTGGAGTTGCGCGTGTACTCGTAGCGCGCCCCCATGTCGCTCGCTGACGTGGCACTCATTCGGTAATGGGTCCAGCCGAATCCGATATCCCCCACGATCGAATGCCCGCGCTCCATGAACCAAATGCGACCTCGCAGCGGAACAGTGAACGCGCTGTAGTGACCGCGGGCCTTTTGGCCCTCGGCATCAGCGGAGTAGCGACCCGCCCCATAGCCAGCGCCCAGGCTCAACTCGAGCCAACAAAGCCCAGGTTGTGCCGCAGCAGCAACCGCAACCAACGAGTTTGGACCGAGCCCGTTCAAGTGTCCGCCAAACAGCCAGGGGCAGCCGAGTCCCTCACCGGTTGCAACGGGATGCGCTCCGGCTTGCGTTGACTCCTGCTTCACGGCTGACGGCGCGGGTTGCGCTGGTCGGGGTGCTTCTTCGATGGTCTCCTCACCTTCGGTCACCTCGAACACGACGCGACGGTTCGTTGCCCAAGCCTCCTCACACACCGATGTGTCTTCCGGTTGATTGTCCAAACAGGGCTCCGGCTCCGGCACCTGGGGCTCCGTTTCGCCCTTGCCCACCGCGGTGAGCCGGCCTTCGTCGATGCCTTGCGCTACGAGATAATCCCTGAGCGCGTGCGCACGCCGCTCGCTCAGATCGAGGTTGTACTCATCAGAACCACGGGAATCGGTGTGCCCCTCGATCTCGAGCGAAACAGCGGGGTGCTCGTCTAGAAAGCGCTTGAATTCTGCAAGGGTCTGCTGCGTGACCGCGTCGTCGCGGAGGGCTGCCTTGTCGTACTCGAAGTTGATGACGCCTCGGTACTCCAGTCGGCCGCGGCGGAGCTGGATGGCGGGCTGTTCCGGCGGCGGGGCCTCCGCCTCGCGTTCAGTCTCCGTGCGCGCCGAAGCATCGGCATGCACGTCTCCCCCGCTGCTCACTGCTCCGGTCGCCTGCGCGCTGAAGCTGCACCCAGCGGCGGCAGCGAGCACCAGCGCGGCGAGCGAGGCCTGGCCTACCAGGTGCAACCAGGGTGGATAGGGGCTCCAACCTGCCATGGGTTCGGCCGACACTACCGCAGAGTTCCGCACGAAGCGCTGTGAAATCTCGAGGTTTCCGCTCGGGCGGTCCCTTGCAGGGAAAGCGGGGTAGGGAAAGCGGGGTGACTCCCTACGATTCAAGGCCATGCACAAAGTGCATTGCTCGGCGATTCGTTTGGGTCTACCCTGGAGTTTACGATGAGTGAGCGCTTTGGCTTTTGGTTTAGCTACTGGACCGCGACGTACGCGGCGGCCAGTGCTGGACTGACTGATTCATAGCCTCCCATCCCAGTCAGCAGTCATCAGAAACCCTGGTTGCCGAAAGCGGTAACCGGGGTTTTTCGCATTTGGAAGCCAACGCTCATGAACAAGTCCCTCAATGTCCGAGTCGTCGAAACAATGGAACTGCCAACCCCCGACCAAGTCCGCCAAGAATGCCCGGCAACGACCGATGCCCTACACACCGTCGTCGAAGCGCGCCGAGCCATTTCAGCTTTGCTCAACGGGTCCGATTCCAGGCTCCTGGTCGTGGTGGGCCCCTGCTCCGTGCACGATCCAGAAGCAGCTTTGGAGTATGCGCACCGCCTCAAGCCGTTGTGCGACGCCTTGAACGAGCGGCTGTTGATCGTCATGCGAGTTTACTTCGAAAAACCGCGGACCACGGTGGGTTGGAAAGGCTTCATCAATGACCCCCACCTGGACGGCTCTGAGGACATTGCCACGGGCCTTCGACGCGCCCGCCAGCTATTGGCACAAATCGCCGCTTTGGGTGTTGCGGCCGCGACGGAGTTCCTCGACCCCATCGTTCCTCAATACACGGCCGACCTCGTCAGCTGGGCAGCCATCGGGGCACGCACCACCGAAAGTCAGACACATCGCGAAATGGCCAGTGGATTGTCCATGCCCGTTGGCTTCAAGAACGGGACTGACGGGACCTTCGACGTAGCCATCAACGCGATGCTGGCCGCCGCCCGCCCGCATAGTTTCCTGGGCATCGATGGTTCGGGACGCGTGTCAGTCGTGAGAACCGAAGGGAATCCGGATGGTCATTTGGTGTTACGCGGTGGCACCCGTGGTCCAAACTACCGTCGAGAAGACGTCGAGCAAGCTTCGGCGCGGCTGACGCGAGCGGGGCTGTTTCCCAAAGTATTGGTGGACTGCGCACATGGAAACAGCGGCAAAGACGTGCAGCAGCAGCTCGTCGTGGCAGAAGAAGTCGGGCGCCAGCTCAGTTCCGGATCCCCCCTCTTGGGTGTCATGCTCGAGAGCAACCTGAAAGCGGGCCGACAAGACCTCCGCGATCCGAATAGCCTTGCTCCCGGCGTCAGCATCACCGACCCGTGCATCGATTTCGAAGCCACGGAAGCCTTGCTGACGAGACTGGCTGACGCCACGCCCGAGCGCTACTTCAAAACCGCGTGAACCAAGACTAATCTGGGTTCGGTGAGTACACCCTACACACTGCACCCAGAGCCACCGGGGTCGGAACGGCAGAGCCTCTTGGCTCGCCTTGGCGGCTCGGTGATGAGCGCCACGCGGCAAGCGCTGGGGTTGATCGAAACACTGCTCGGTGCCTTGGCCGCTCCGTTCGCACCTGGAAAGGCAGCGGCCAGCGTTTGCACGCGAATTGTCGTGCGTCAGGTGTTCTTTACCGGGTTTCAGGCGCTGAGTCTCATCAGCGCGATCGCAGCCTTCGTCGGCGCGACATTCGTGCTGCAAGTCCAGTTGCTGAGCGGCGCGCTGAATACCGAAATGGGCGGTAAGATCCTGGTAGCGGTGATGCTGCGTGAGCTTGCCCCTCTGGTCACCGCAATCGTGGTTACGGGCCGGTCGGGAACAGCCATCGCTACCGAGCTGGGCAACATGAAAGTCAACGAGGAGATCCTGGCACTCAGCTCGCTCGGGATCGATCCCATGCGCTTCATCGTTCAGCCGCGCATCATCGGCTGCGTCGTCAGCGTGCTCGTGCTCACCGTCTACTTCGGCGTGGTGGCCATTGGAGCAGGCTACTTGGTGGGGCTCTCTTTGGGTGGAGTGGGCTTGGACAACATGCAGGCAGGGTTCACCCAAGCATTGTCGCCCGCCGATCTACCGCTGTTTTTGGCGAAAGGACTGACGCTGGGGATTATCGTGGGCCTTTTGAGCTGCCATTTCGGCTTGCAGGCAGAGGGGTCTCCCACCGAGGTACCCCGTTGCGCCAGTCACGCCGTAGTCATGACTCTGCTCGCCTGCGTGGCGTTCAACGCGCTCATCACCTTGACCTTCTATTGGCTCGTTGGACCACCCGTAGGTTGATGCAATTCCGATGCTCGGCTCACACGCTCCACCCGAACCCGGTATCGCCATGGTCGGCGTTTCTTTCAGCTACGGCCGCTTGGGTATCTTGAACGACGCCGATTTCGAGCTGCCCAAGGGCGGCACCGCCGTGATCACGGGACGCAACGGGTCCGGCAAGTCGACGTTCTTGTACCTGTGCGCCGGACTGATTGCGCCACACAAGGGCGCGGTACTGCTGGACGGCAACCGCGCCGATGCCAAGCACCCCAGCGAGCTGTTCCGGGCAGGCGTTCGGCGAGGGTTCGTCTTTCAGCAGGGGGGCCTCCTCTCGAACTTGCCGGCCATAGCCAACGTCGAGCTGCCGCTGCGGTACCACGCCGACGTTCTGGGCTTGACGCAGGACCAGATCAGCAAAGAGTCCAAAGCCGCGCTGGAGCGCGTCCGCTTCAGCAAGCGAGAGATGTACTCCCTGCCGGCGCACCTGTCGTTTGGCACCAGAAAGCGGCTGGCGCTCGCCCGTGCCCTGGCCACTCGCCCCAACTTCTTTTTCTTCGACGATCCCGACGTGGGGCTCGATCCGAAAACCGCCGCACTCATCCACGAAATCTTGTGCCACCACCGCGATGACCCCAACGTGACGATGTTGGTAGCTACGAATCGCGAGCTATTGATCGATCGCCTAGCAGCCAAAGGCTACGTCTTGCGCGACGGCAAAGTCTACGAGCGCCAGGCCAGCCCACTATCCACCAGTCCACCGATAGCCTAAGATCTTACCAACCAGCTGCCCAATGCGTGTCGCTGAAAGGGCTGCCTCGAATCACGCGCGCCGGCTCCGGCTTGGATCGGGTTTTCGTGACTCTGGGGGATTCCGCCGACTTGTGCGGGTTGGCTGACGCCTGGGTCGGCTGAGGCGCCTGGTGACGTAGCGTCGATTGAGAAAGCCGCTCGGACGGCGTCTTGCGCGCTGGCACAGGTCGTGCAGCAGCTGGCTCAACGCTTGGCGTGCTCTGGAACAAGGCGCGCGCGGGCAGCCATTCGAAGTAGATCGCGGTTGCGATCAGGGTAGAACCGAGCCAGACACACAGCGCCGCTAGCGGAGCAATGCGCAGACTCGGCTTCGCCTCGCTAGGTTCCAGATCCTCTGCGCTCAGCACGACGCGGCGCTTTTCGCCCTGTACCCGCATGCGCAACGCTCTTAGTTGATCATGCCGTGCGCCGTTTCGGCTTCGCTGGCGGGGCGCAGGGTCTGCGCCGACTGTTCGGGTTGACGGTGAATCGGATCGGCACCAATGGTTCCGACTAGTTCGTTCAGGTACGAGGCGGCGCTGACGCGTTCCAGCTCGACCTGTGCGTGCCTGAGCCGCTCCGCAATGCCGAGTCGTTCCACCTCGAGTCGGTATTCGGGTCGTTTCTGGAAGGCCCTTAGGGTCTCGACGTGCCGTGCCCACAATGCCACGTCGCGCGCTTGCTTGACGCGCAAACGTTCGCGATACCAGTCGCTCTCGAGCAGGGCTTCTCGCGTGAACATGCCCCTGAACTCGGGATCGCTGAGCCCCTTTCCTTCCCAGTGATCGTAAGCCATGATGTGAAGCAGCGCCTTGAGCGGCGGGCACGCGTCCTCGACGCTGCCATCCTCGAAGTACAAAAGCGCCGCCCGCCGATACGCCTGGCGGATGTTGTCGACCCCGTCCGCAAACACCGCTGGATTCTGGGTTTCGGGCTTCAACATGTCCTCGGTAAATACCTGGACAGGCGTGTCGAACACCCGCCCCAAGAATGTGTGCGCGAACTTCGATGTGATGCGATAGCCCAGTATGCTGGCCTCGACCTTGCGCCCCTCGAACTCGTAATCTTCGAGCTTTTCGAGATGGCCGTTGGCGATCATGCGTTCCGGGTCGCGTTCTTCGGGAAACAGGCGACACCAGACCTCGGGAATCAGCAAGCTAATGTCGTGATCGACTCGACAATTCGGACCCACGTAGCCAGCCGCCGAACTGAAGCCCGCATAACCGCAGAGCAGCATGGACACCAAGCTATTGTTGAGATCGGCCGTGGCACAGATGGCATTGAACGGGCCTTTGGTGAGCGCGCCTTCCGAGCCCGCTCCCGTGGTGCTCGGTGACTTGCCCGTCACCGAACAGATGTAGTCCATGAACAGCTCGGGCAATTCCTGGTAGTGAATGGGGCTGTAGACGCAGAGCGGGCGAATGCCGTCCTCGGGTGGATTGTTGCGGCGCCCCGACAACACGCTGATCACTGGAAACACCACCGGATTCGGGACGGGAATCCGCCGATACAAGCGGGCGCCGACTTCGGCGACGTAGCGATCGCGAGGGTTGACCAGGTCCGGCCTGACCTGCAGATAGCGCGGGTTCTTCGTGGGTTTGCCCTGAACCAGGCGTGGCTTCGCGGAACAGACGGAAAAGCCTTGCTTGCGTGCAGCATTCCGATCGACGTGATCGCGCATGTGTTCGGTGAACGCCGCTCGCATGTCGACCGTCTCCGCGATCTCGCGTGCGTCCTCCGGCGACAACGGCTGAAAGTTCGAGGCAAACAGACCCGGCTGCGCCATGTCGTATTCGGTTTGCTTGTCGAAACCCGGATGAATGGCGTCGTCAGGCCGCTGGAACAATCGAAATTCGCAGTTCTGCGAGAGCTTCAAGCTAGGGTGGCCGTCGTATTCTTTGGGTAGACCAAGCAGCTTGCTCGCGGGTACCACGACGGACGCGGTGATGTCGTCCTCCATCTGAACCTTGTCCGCCGGGATGAAATCTTGCCGCACTTTGTAGGTTCGCCACGCGCCATTCTTCCAGTGGCCGACGCGGAGATACGTGCCAACCAGCCTGCGGCCGTCGCTTTTGAGCTCGTGTCCGGGAGCGCCGTTGATGATGTCGACACTGAAATGGCGGCGCCAATCCTGGCCCCACTCCGCGTTGTAGAAACGCTTGATGATGAACACGATGGCTCGCACGTGATTGGGGATGCTCTGCAACCAGGCGTTGTATTCGCCGGTGTACGTCGCCTGGTTCGGTGTCAGCAGTTTGATCACGGACCCCAACGAACGCTCTTCGCCGAGAATGGGTCGCGCAAAGCTCTTGCCGTTCTGCTGGCGCAGCTCCGGCCGCATCGCGTCGCTGTAGTCCCGATTGATGATTTCTTCGACCTTGGCCATGTCTTCGTCGAAGTTGGTCACGTAGATCGGTCCGTAAAGCACCGCGTCCACCAAGCTCTTGCTGATTTCGGACTTGCCCCCGCCGGATACGGTGCACGGTTTGTGGCAAAACGTGCCTTCGGGCACCGTGCCTATCAGTCGCCAGCTCGGCGCCACGGGGTGCTTCTGCAAGCGAACCTTGTAGCCGCTCGGGTGAACGTAAATATTCCCGGGTAGGACTTTGATGCTCTGTTCGTGGCCTTTGCTGGTCCAGGTGATCAGCTGCGACTTGAGATCGATGGCCATGTCTTCGGGCATGTAGTGAATCGACGGGTAGCGTTTGTCGGTCGCGAACCCGGAGTCGTGCAGCTCGATACTGTCGCCCAGCAACGAGACGACGTCCGCGAACCTATGGTCCGTGCTCATGATCCGCGAGTCCTGCACGAAACGAGTGCCAAGGCTGAATGTCGAGAAGGCCAATGCGCCTCCCGCATGCTCCTCTTCGGCTAGTCCGGACAAGTTGGCGCTGAGACCAATCTGGGTCTTCACCTCTTTCTTGCAGTATCCGAAATAGTTATCGGCCAAGATCGTGACCATGATGCCGCGCATGTCACGCAACGTGATCTTGAACGGCTTGCCGTTGTTGTAGAGTTCGTTCTCGTCCGCCCAGCACATCCCCTGAGCGCGTTGCCGCTCGGTGGCTTTGCTCACGTGGGGCAGCCCGATCGCCTTCTTT
>CBFGRJ010000133.1:0-17230 GCA_965651135.1 uncultured Myxococcales bacterium | reverse complement strand
GCCGTCCCAGATCGCTCGCGTCGACCTGTAGGCTACGACGCCGAACGGAAGTAGCGTTCCAGCGCATCGAGCAGACCGTCGACGGTGTACACGTCGGCGGTCACGTCGATCGTCAGGCCTTGTTCGGCGGCGGTACGGGCCGTAATGGGACCGATGGCGGCCAGCGTCGTGCGACGCAGAGCCTGGGCGGCGTCGGGACCCAAGAGCCCCGTGAGCGCAAGCACCGTCGAGCTGGAGGTGAACGTCACGACATCCACGTGGTGCTCCAAAAGCTCGAGAAGCTCCGCACGACGATCGACGACTTTTTGCGTCCGATACGCAGCGACCACGTCCACATGCACACCCTGGGCCCGCAACAAATCCGGCAGCGCCTCTCGGGCTTCGAGCGCCCGAGGGATCAACACGCGCTTGGCCTTGCCGGCCTCGAGCAACGCATGCGCCAGCGATTCACCGACGTACTGCTCCGCCACCAAATCGGCGCGAATACCCAAAGGCTCCAGAGCCTCGGCCGTCTTGGGGCCGATCACACCGACCTTGGCCCCGGCTAGAGCGCGCGCGTCTTTGCCGAGCTCGCGCAGTACCCGGAAGAAACTTTGCACGCCGTTGGCGCTCGTGAACAGAATCCAGTCGTAGGTGGAGGCCGACGCTGCGGCTGCCTGGAGCGGCTTCGGATCCGGCGGCGCGACGATTTCGATGGCTGAAAACAGCACGGGTTCGGCGGCTCGCTCGCGAATGCTCTCGGCCGTGCGCCGGGCCTGGTGCGGCGGCCTCGGCACCAGGATTCGCTTACCGAACAGCGGACGCGTGTCGTACCAAGCCAGCTGTTTTCTGAGCTCGACTACTTTTCCAACCACGATGACGGCGGGATTGGACACCCCTCGCCGGCGCACCTCGTGAGCGATCTGAGATAGCGGCGCCGTGACGACCTGCTGCTCGGGTCGCGCACCCCATTGAATCACGGCAACCGGTGTGTCAGCCGGGCGGCCACCCGCGATGATGGCCTCGCAAATCTCTTCGATGCGGCGCATCCCCATCAAGATGCAAATCGTATCGGTCGCCGTCGCGAGCTTTTTCCACGATTCGGGCGACCATTGCTTGCCCTCTCGATCGCTGCCCGTGATGAACGTGACACTCGAAGACAAATCACGATGCGTAAACGATATGCCCGCGTAGGCGCTGGCCGCTACGGGAGACGAAACCCCTGGTACGATCTCGAATTCGATCCCGGCTTCCACCAGGGCGAGCGCTTCTTCGGCACCGCGCGCGAACGTGAACGGGTCGCCCCCCTTGAGACGGACCACTCGCTTGCCGGCCCGCGCGAACTGGATCAACTGACCGCTGATGACCCGCTGAGGAGGGCTGCGTTCACCGAAGCGCTTGCCGACGTCGACAATCTGCGCGCCCCGGCAGTAGTCGAGCAGCCCGGGGTGAGACAGGGCGTCGTGCAGCACGACCTCGGCTTGCTCCAGCACGCGACGTCCGCGCAGGGTGATGAGCCCCGGGTCACCAGGACCCGCCCCGACCAACCAGACTTTTCCCGCGGTAGTCACGCGACACCCAGGCTACCCGAGCCTGATCGAGAAATCCTGATTTGTGGAAAAGTGACAACCCAACTTGACACTCACCCGAAGATCAGAACAATTTTTCCCACCTTGTAGGCGCATGTAAGAAGCGCCCTTTACCCCAGCGCACGGGTGGCTGGCCAGAGCTTTTGGAGCCTCATGAAAGTCGTCGAAGACCTGCACACCGAGGATCACTGGTTGCTCACCGACGGCATCGCTGCCATTGGCCCCGTGCCCTTCGACAACGTCAGGCGGCTGGTCGCCGAGCGAAAGGTGTCGTCCGATGCGCTGGTGCGCCACAGCTCCTGGCACGTCTGGCGCTCTGCTGAAGAGATTTCCAACCTGTCGGTATCGCACCGGTACGAAACCATTCGAAACCTAGCAGAGATTTCCGCTGGCGTTGACGCGCGCGCCGCCACCCTTCCCAGTACGCCGCCACCCCCTCCGGCGAGTAGCTCGCTCGAAGCCTCCGAGCAGGAGCCAGAGCGACCCCGGCGCTCCAGCATTCGCCCGCTTTCCGTAGATCCGGTGGGTGTGCTCGCCAAAACCGACACGCTGAACGACGCTATGCTGCTCGCAGTGTCCACCGCGGTAGCCACTGCACAAGCGGATATCGGCCTGCTGCATCTGGTTCGTCCTGAGCTGGACGCAGTCATCGTCACCGGAGGTCATGGCCCAGGCGTAGAGCTCTTGCTCGGCGAGAAGCTGCTCGACGACGACCCCAGCCTGGCGGCGGCTCGCAAAGGCATCACCGTAATCGCAGAACCCATTCCGGGTGAGGTGGGTCGCTACATGCTCGGGCGCATCGCTCGCTGCATCGAAAAGCCGCGAGGCGCCGTGATGATCCCCCTCCTGCTCGAAGGTCAGCTGCTGGCCCTGTTCGAGTTCGGCCGAGAAAATCGCCCCTTTTCGATCCGCGAAGCCGCCAGGATGCAAGACGTGGTCGAGGCGCTCACCGAGCGCATCGTGGTCATGGGCTGGCTGGACGAATAACCGCCAGGATTGTTGCGATACGGGCAACGTGCTAGCCGAGCGTGCCATGCGAAGCGTGTTGCTCCTCGTTGCGCTTGCGTCGCTGCTCAGCGCCTGCGGAACCTGCGATACCCGAGGTCAACAGCCGATTGAGTACCGCGGAGGAAAGCCGCACCTCGACGGCGAGACTCCTTGGTACGAAACCTCGGAAGCGGGCGGCGAGTACCTGCATTTTCCAGCGGGACGTCGCTTCGACTTGATGCATGGGCTGGGGCGCCCACCCGAGAAGTTCACGTCCTACGTCAGCTTCGAGCGCGTGCCCGGCACCGGCGACGATTCGGGCGAAGAGAACACGGGCAACTTCGCCGAGGCCTCCGGCAACATCGTCGTCTACGAGTGCTTGGACGAAAATCGCGTGCGCGTGAGAAATGACACGTGCGCCGAGTTTTACTTGCGCGTCGTGCTCGAAGCCCCAGGCAATTCGTCGCCGGGCTTGCGAGCATGCGAGTAGCCGCTACCATGCAACCCTCAAGGAGCGCAGGGTCCAGCGCGGCGCCGAGCTCGGCCGTACCGAACACGTAGCACTATATCGCAAGACGCTGGCGCGCTGAGGCTTAGGGTCGGGCTGCAAGGGCCGCAAACCCTCGGCGTGCTCCGCGAGCTCTGCGGTGAGGCCTCACTCGAACTCAAATACTCAGCGGTCCCGAATCCGGTTCGCGGTTACCCACGCTGTTGATGCCTAGGCCCATGATCTGGGCGATCGAGACCAAGAGCTTCGCGTGCGCTTCGCGATCGAAGCTCAAGTATCGGCCGGGTGTGACGGCACCCGCCGCGCCACCAGCCATGATGAAGGGTACGCGCTCCATGCGATGCGCGGTGGTGCCGAGCTCACGGCCCCACACGACCAGGGTGTTGTCGAGTAGCGTGCCGTTGCCTTCTTTGACCGCGTCCAGCTTCTCCAGCAGATACCGGAATTGCTCGGCGTACCAGGTGTCGATCTCTTCGAGCTCGCGCATGCGATCGGTTTCGTCGTGGCTCATGGTGTGGTGGGCCGTGTCGTGCCCAAGCCAGGTGTGCGTGACGTTGCTGAAACCGTAGCTGATCTGCAGACTGGCCACGCGCGTGACATCGCAAGCCAAAGCGTGCGCTACGATGTCCATCATCTGTGGGATCTGCTCCTGAAAATTGCCGCGATTGCGCCCACCGCCGCTTTCCGGGGGCGCCTCGGGGATGGTGCACCCAAGTGTCGGGGTAGACACGTCGTCGTCGTCGCTGGCGTTGATGCGCCTTTCCAAAGCCAGCAAGCCTTCGAGGTGAGCATCGATCTTCTGGTATTCTTCGCTGGCTACACGAGTCCGAATACGCGACAAATCGTCCTTCAGCAGATCGACGATCGCCTGCTGTTCGACGCGTGCCTGTACGGCGGCCGCATCTTCCGTCGGCGTGGAACCCTCTTCACCGGACGGGGTGACGCCGGCAAATAGGCGATCGAACGCGGCGCGCGGATTTTCCTCGGGAGAAAGCGGCTGATTCTCACCCGCGTAGATCATGCGCGTGACGCTGGTGGGGTTGTTCGTCTGCACCCCGAGCTCCACGGTTCGGTACGGCGTTTCTTGATTCGCGTCGCTCGGGCTCGTGTTGTAGGGCATGCCGGGGCCGAACTCACGCGCGACAATCTGATCGATCGAGGCTCCGCTACCCCACCCGGTGCGGTTGCCGTTGCCACCGTCGAAATCCGCGTCGGCGCTCGGCCCGTTGAGTGTGGACGCCGTCCACAAACCAGCCATGCCGTAAGCGTGCGCCTCGCCCGCGCCGCCCGCCGTCATCGTCAAGCCCCAGGGGACGATCAGCTTGGACTTGAACGGATCGAGCGGCTGGTGCATGGGGTGCAGCGTGAAGTCCGTTTCGGTGCCCTGGGGCCGCCAGTCGAGCATGTCGTTCCAGTCGCGCGCCGCTGCACCATCGGGCGTGAAGACCAAAATCAAGCGTTTGATGGGCGTCGCGCCTTCCTGTCCGGTGGCGTTCAGAATCGGCAGCAGCGGTGCCGCGGTAGCTCCGAGGCCCAGCGACTGAAGCATGCGGCGGCGTGACAAGCCAAAGCGCGCGTTGCGTTTCATTGTCCTGCCTCCTCGCTGCCCGAGGCTCTCACGTGGAGAAAGGCTTCGCTCCTGGCAATCTCGGACATCAACAGGCGGATGTTTCCGCCGGACTCTTCGAACCCCTCGTGGATGCTTTGCACCGAGCAGGCATCGCTGTTGCTTTCGGTACGCCCGAGTGCAAAGCGGAACCACTGGTTGGCAAAGCAGCTTCTGACCTCGGAGGAGCTCGCCAGTTTGCTGGCCAACTCGACGGCCCCATCGAACTCTCCAGCCAGGTCGGCTGCCACCTGTTCGAACGACCCGGTAGCGTCCACGGCGCCCAATCCATCCTCCGTACGCCAAGCACCGACCGCATCGAAGTTCTCGAAACCGAGCCCAATGGGATCCATCAACTCATGGCATTGCGCGCAGACGGGGTCGGCGCTGTGTTGGGCAAAACGCTCGCGAGTCGAGCTGGAAGCGCTAGCTTGCGGCGGAGCGTTGTTCACGTTCGGCGGTGGCGGATCGATGGTCTGGCACAGTACATTTTCGCGGATGATCATGCCGCGATGAACCGGAGACGTCTGGTCGCGGTGGGCGTGCCGAGCCAAAAAGGCCGGCTGAGTGAGAATGCCGGCGCGCTGCGTGGCATCGAGCCCGACACGGGTACCAATGCTGAAGTCGTCCGGTTCGCTGATGCCGTACAGGTCGAACAACCCGCCCTGCGGGAACGAGAAATCAGCGGTGAGCAAGGTGCTCAAGAGCGAGTCCCCTTGCCGAATCACGTAGTCGGCGAACATGCTGGTTTCTGCGAGCATCGCCTGCGCCAACTCGTCCGTGTAGTTGGGAAAGGCCTCCAGATCTTTGTCGCGCTCGGGCAGATCTCCCAACGCCAGCCACTGTTGATGAAACTGTGCGAGTGTATGGCTCGCCTTCGAATCCTGGAGCATGCGATCGACCTCTGCGGTCAACACCGCTTCGTCCGCAAGGGTGCCGCTCGAGGCCACGGCGAACAGCTCCTCGTCAGGCATCGAGCTCCACAAGAAGTAAGAAAGCCGCGAGGCCAATTCGTACCCCGTGAGCGGCACGGGAGTGGCGGACGGCGTCCCGGTTTCTCCCACGTCCAAGTGATACAAGAAGAACGGCGATTGCAGCATCGCCTCGACCACCAACGCAAAGCCGTGCTCGACGCCCGACGCCTCTTGCCCGAGCTGGTAGAGCGACAGATATTTCTCTACTTCATCGGAATCGAGCGGCCGTCGATAGGCGCGCAAGCCGAAATCTTCGATGAACTGCGTGGCGCAATCCCCTTCCGCATCGGCGCTCAGGTCGCACGGCGCAATCTCGTCCATTCGCGCCTGGGCCTCCTTGGCCAGGCGCGCCGCCACCTCCTGATGCTGCTCGACCGTCAAGCTGTCGATCGGCTTGATGGCGTTGCTGAAAAACGGTCCTATGCGCTCGTCGGGCGTGATGGCGCTGGCGGGCTCGCCGGTAGCACCAATTAGATCGCTCACCGTATTGTTGAACTGATCACGGGTCATGCGGCGCAGGCGCGTGCGCCCTACGTCGAGCACGCCATTTTTCGCGGCACACGCGGCGGCCACCGCGGTCGGGTCGTTCTCCAATGGCGTGTCCGTGGGTTGCTCCGCCGTGGGGTCGCCCGGGCTCGTCGGATCGGAGCTCGTGGAGGTATCGGAATCGCCGTCGCCGTTCGTGTCCGCGTCTTTGTCACCGCTCGCGCCAGCGTTGGAGCCGGTCGTGCCTATTTGGCCGGTGCACGCCGGTTGCGCCAGCATTGCCAACAGTGTGACAAGCCACATCGACGCGGAGTGCTCGTGGGTGTGCTTGAGTCCCTTCATGGGTCCACCATCCGCTTGGGTTCGTATAGCTTACGCCGATTGCGAACGCCGTGCGCACGGAGCTGTTGCGCAGCCTCTCGCCTTCAACTTTTCACGTTGACGCGACTTGGTGTCGCCATTGTGGGCGAGTCAGCGCTTTGGCTGACGCACAAGCCCTCACATGACCGTCACGGACTTTGCCAGGTTACGCGGCTTGTCGATGTCATAACCGAGCTTTTTGGCGCAATAGTAGGCAAAAAGCTGCAAAGGAATCGCGTTCAAAATCGGCGATACGGCAGGGTGGTGCGGAGGAATCGGCAACACGCTATCCACCAAATCGCGAACTTCGGTGTCGCCGGAATCGGCAACAGCCATGATGTAAGCACCTCGCGCTTTGAGCTCGCGCAGATTGCCAATCATGCGCTCACGGGTTTCGTCGGGGGGCACCAACGCCCACACCGGCATCCCTTCGTCGATCAGCGCGAGCGGTCCGTGTTTCATGGCCGCACCGCTCATGCCCTCGGCAGGCACGTAAGCGATCTCTTTCAACTTCAGCGCGCCTTCGGCGGCGACCGGGACGTTCGCCCCACGCCCAACGAACATCGTGAAGCGATGGCCCGCGAAGCGTTCGGCCAAAGACTCGCAGAGGGGAGCCTGCTCGAGCATCAAGAGCAGCTTGGCTGGTAGCTCGTGGAGCGCCTGCACCCACGCGCGGCCGTCGCTCGCACTCAGATCGCGCATGCGCGCGAACCGCAGGCTGAGCAACTCGGTCGCCAGCACCTGTGCCGTGAAGGCCTTGGTCGAGCACACGCTGATCTCGGGGCCTGCGTGAACATAGGTTCCAAAGTCGGTTTCGCGCGCCAGCGAGCTGCCTACCACGTTGGTGATGCCCGCCACGAGTCCTCCGCGCTGCCGAATCTCGCGTAGCGCGCTCAGCGTGTCGGCGGTTTCGCCGCTCTGCGAAATGGCGACGTAGAGCGTGCTCCGGTCCACGATCGGATTTTTCACCGAAAGCTCGGCCGCATCTTCGGCCACGCTCGGCACACGCGCGTAGCGACCCATCAAGTAGGCTCCCACCTGCGCACTGTAGAGGCTGGTGCCACATCCGAAAAACACCACGCTTTTCACATCGAACAACTGTGCCTCGTGCGATCGGAGGCCACCCAGAATGGCAGAACCCATCGCCGCATCGAGTCTGCCGCGCATCGAACGATCGATGGCCTTGGGTTGCTCGTGGATCTCTTTGAGCATGAAATGGTCGAAATTACCGCGCTCGGCGTCTTCCGGACGATGGAGGATTTTTTCGATGCGCTTTTCGCGATCCCGCTGATCGAGATCCAAGGTGCGGAAGTTTCCGGCGGAAATCTCGGCAATCTCGCCGTCGTCCAGAATTACCATGCGATCGGTGAAGGGACGCAGCGCCAGCGGATCGGACGCCACCCAGCATTCGCCATCACCGATACCTATCACCACCGGGCTACCAATCCGCGCCGCCACCAGCACGTCGGGCTGCTCGCGATCGACGGCCACGATGCCCGCCGTGCCTTCGACTCGCTTCATCGCCTCGCGAACGGCAGATAGCAGGTCCAGCCCTCCGCAAAGGCCCTGGCCAATCAATTCGGCGAGTACTTCGGAATCGGTCTCGGAACGAAACTGGATACCTTTGGCGATGAGCTCGGAACGCAGGGCTTCCATATTGTCGACGATGCCGTTGTGAACCAGCGCCAAACGCTCGGCCGCGTCTCGGTGCGGGTGACAGTTGTGGACGGTCACCCCTCCATGTGTGGCCCAACGCGTGTGGCCTATCCCGACCGTGCCCGGCAGCGGCTCGGGTTGAGCTTCTTCCAGCGCGCTGATGTGTCCGACCTGGCGCGCCAGGTTCAGGCGCTTGTCGGAAACCGTGACCACGCCCGCCGAGTCGTAGCCCCTGTACTCGAGGCGCTTCAGGCCGCTGAGCACCACGTCCCATGCCCGCTGCTTACCGATGTAACCCATGATGCCGCACATGATCGGATTCCCTTCCTTCGCGTGTCGTCCTTCGGCTCAGCCGTAAATGCGCCGACGAATCTGTCGCACGCTGAGCGGTGGCGCCTTGAATCTCAGTGCTTCGATTTCACTTTTGACCTGCGCAAAGATCGCCTCGTTGCCCAAGCCTGCGCGCTGCAGCTCCGCATGGCGTCGCTGAATGTGCTGGTCCACGTCCTGGTCGAAACAATCGAGCACTTCTTCCAGCACACGCGCAGCGGCGTGCGGCGAAAGCCCGAGCACCACCTGGAGCCTTTGAGCTGCTTGGTCGAGCAACGGAACCACCTCGCGAGTGTGGCACAATTTCCTAGGCAGCGGTCACGGCCTTGCCCGAACTCGGGCAAATGGCCGCAATTTTGCTTGTCGCGTGCCTGCCCACCCGAACCGAACGACGCTCGTCTCACGCCGAGACGCACGGGCCCGTTCCGTTCGAACGATCGCGCTTAGGCTCTACCGGCGCGAGCCGTATCTGTGAGTTGCGCGGAGATGGTCGGCAACTCCAGCGCTGAATACGATGAAGGACGATGCGTCGGTTCTGAGTTTGGTTCCCCAATCGGGGGTTCGCTCCGTCGCGCAAGTCAGAGCTTCGGACCTGAACGTGGTGTTTCAGCCCATCGTCGACGTGCGCACGGGCAAAACCTTCGCCTTGGAAGCCCTGTGTCGCTGCAAGTGGCCGGAGTATGCGAATCCGCAGGTGCTCTTCGAACATGCGGTCACCGAGAGTTGCTGCGGCCAGCTGGGACGAGCCGTGCGAGACGTGGCCTTCGAGCGGGTGCCGGACACCCCCCTGTTCGTCAACCTCCACGCACATGAGCTGAGCCAGCATTGGCTGGTGCGTCCCGACGATCCGCTGTGTTTCCACCCGGCGCCGGTCTACCTCGAGATCACCGAGTCGGCCGCGTTCGCGTACTACGACTTGTGCGTCAATGTTCTCAAGGAGGTCTGCTCCCGTACTGGGGCTCACCTGGTGATAGACGACTTTGGCGCCGGCTATTCCAACCTCAAGCGCATCGTCGACCTCGAACCCCACATGGTGAAGCTAGATCTCGCTCTGATCCGCGGCATCGACCGCTCGGCTCGGCAACGGGTGCTGGTCAAGCACGTAGTACGTTTGTGCGAGGAGCTGGGAGCCAGGATCGTCGCCGAAGGGATCGAGACGCTCGGTGAGCTCCAGGCGGTCATCGATTGCGGCGTGCATTTCGGGCAGGGCTATCTCCTGGCGAGGCCGGCCTATCCCGTCGGCGATGCCCGGTGGCCACTCGGGCGTTCAGAGCGGCTCTGCCAAAGCCACTGATTTCTAGCGCGGAGCCCCGAGCAGGGGTAGCCAGCGTGGCGAGATTGCCCTAAACGGCTGAGTCTCGAAACCTCGCGTTTCCGGCCTACACGCACCCATGGTCAGCTACACACCCGTCGATCCGGACAAGATCCCCGTCAAGATCGGCGCCCAATTTCTGCGGCACTCGGGCCGCTACGGTATCGGCTTGCTCTTCTTGGGTCTCTACCAGGTGGCCCAGTGGTGGTTCGACAACCACTTCATGTCGGCCATCAACGCGGCAACCGAGGGCCACCAGGCGCAAGCGCTGGCGTTGGGGCAGCTCTTGGTGGCGGTAGCCATCGCTGCTTTCGTGGTGCGCGTGCTGTCACGTCTCGCGGTGTTCAACGCAGGCCGTATCGCCGAATACGAGCTTCGGCGTGCGCTGCTCCATCGACTGCAGCGGCTAGGTCCGTCGTTTTTCCAGCGCATGAGCTCGGGCGAGATCATGAGCCGCGTGACCAACGACTTGGTCCAGGTGCGCTTGCTCTTGGGGTTCGGCGTATTGAACGTGATCAATACACCGTTTGCGCTGATCAGCGCTTTGGCCGTCACGCTACCGATTTCGCCGGCGCTCACGCTGGCGGCGTTGGCTCCGCTACCCTTGCTGGTCATCGTCACGCGCAGTTTTTCCAAGCAGCTCTACAGTCGAACCAAAGAAAACCAAGAAGCCATCGGCAGCATGAGCGAGCAGGTGCAAGGAAGCATTGCCGGCGTTCGCGTCGTACGCTCGTTTGCGCTCGAGGAGCAACAGATTGCCCAGTTTCAAGAGACGAACCATCGTTACTTGGACCGCAGCCTGGCGCTCGCGCGGCTGCGTGGCTCGTTTGGACCCGTGATGCAGGCCATTGCGGCCTTGGGCACGCTCGTCGTGTTCTGGTACGGCGGCTACCTCATGCTTCGAGACGAGCTGGACGCCGGCGGCTTTCTGGCATTTTACCGCGCGCTCGGCCGCCTCACCTGGCCGCTCATGTCGCTAGGCTTCTTGGTGGGTCTGGTCCAAAGGGGGCGCGCCGCCTACTCGCGCCTGGCACAGATTTACGAGGCGGTTCCAGACATCGTCGATGGTCCGCTGACGCCGAAAGCCAACGCCGAGGGACGACTCGAGGTCAAACACCTGAGCTTCTCGCACGGCACCGAGCGCGTACTCGACGACGTCAGCTTCACGCTGGCTCCCGGCAGCTCATTGGCGATCGTCGGGCGAACCGGCAGCGGTAAGAGCACGCTGGCGGTGCTGCTGCCCAGGCTGCAAGCGACACCACGCGGCCACGTCTTTTTGGACGGACAAGACGTCTGCGATTTGCCGCTCGACTACGTGCGCAAGTCCATCGGCTACGCCCAGCAAGACGCTTTCTTGTTCTCGACGACCGTGTGCAGGAACATTGGCTTTGCCCTGGATGACGCCGACAGCGAGTTGGCGCTGCTGAGCATTCGAGACGCAGCGCGGCGGGTCCACGTATTGGACGAGGTGCTGGCATTGCCGGACGGGCTGGACACGGTCGTGGGCGAACGCGGCGTGCAGCTGTCCGGCGGCCAGAAGCAGCGCATTGCCTTGGCCGGGGCCCTGCTGGTGAAACCCAAGATCTTGGTATTGGACGACCCGCTGAGCGCCGTCGACGCACGTACCGAGCGCCGCATCCTAGATACAATCGATCGAGAGCGCCGTGAGCGCAGCGTGGTGCTGGTCACGCATCGCGTCGCCGCGGCAGCTAGGTGCGACAGAATTCTGGTACTCGACAAAGGGCGCATCGTAGAAGAGGGCACCCACGACGAGCTGTTGCGACACGGAGGCATCTACGCCAAGTTCGCCGAAGAGCAACGGATCCAGAGCGAGCTGGAACGTTTGGGCGAGACGGAGTTCTCCGCCGTCGCGGAGGCTTCGAACCCATGAGCGCTTCCAAGGCCGTGGAGGTAGACGCACCGCCAAGCTCTTCGGCGCGTGAGCGCACGGAGGCCATTCTCGAACGGTTTCACGAGGAGGCGAGCTTCGATCGCGGGCACGACGTCCGCCTTTTGGCCCGACTCTGGCCCTACCTGCACAAGCACCAAGTGTGGCTGTGGGTCGCGCTGTTCGTGGTCGTGATCACGGCGGTGCTGTCGTTGCTGACGCCGCTCATCATGCGCGATGCCATCGACCATGGCGTGCTCGAGGGCGACCGCAGCGCATTGATGCGGGGAGGGCTCTTGTTCGCGGCCGTGGTGCTGGTCGAGCAGCTGTTGAACTTCATTCAAATCTACTCGCTGCAAGTGGTGGGCGCGCGTTCGATGGCGGACCTCAGGCTCGAGGTGTTCACGTTTCTGCACCAGCTCCGGCTCGGCTTCTTCGATACACAGCCGGTCGGGCGCCTCGTGACACGCGTCACCAACGACGTCGACGCCATCTTGGAGTTGTTCGCCTCGGGCGCACTGAACGCTTTCGGCGACTTGATCCGCCTTGCCGGCATCGTCGCGCTCATGCTGGTTCTGGACTACAAGCTCAGCCTGATCGCCTTCGCCGCCATGCCCCCCGTCGCCTTGATCGTGTGGCTGGTGCGGCGGCGCGCACGCACCGCGTTTCGGATGATTCGGGCCAAGACCGCTCGCATGAATGCCACCATGAATGAGCAGGTCAACGGCATGATCGTGATTCAGGCCTACACCAAGCAATCCGCTGCCGAAGCCGAGTTCGACGAAATCAACGTTGCCTATCGGGACGCCAACATTTCGGCAATCAAGTACGATGCCATTCAAGACGCGGCGATCGATGCGGTGCACGCCATCGCGCTTGCCTTCATCATCGTTGCGCTCGGGTATCATCAGACTTCTTTCGGCACCGTGGTGGCGTTTTCGGCCTACCTCAGCAAGTTTTTCGAACCGCTCAGTGCGCTGGCCCAACGCTACACGATGCTGCAGAGCGCACTCGCGGGCGCCGAGCGCGTGTTTCGCTTGCTCGATGTGGACGCCAAGGACGCGCCCGTTGCAAACACCGTATCCAACGGCAATAGCGAGCTAGCCCTCGAGCTCGATCAGGTGAGCTTCGCCTACAAGCCAGGCGTCCCGGTGCTGCACGATATTCAGCTGAAGGCACGTCGTGGCGAGAAGATCGCACTGGTAGGGCCCACCGGTTCGGGCAAAAGCACGATCACCGCGCTGTTCTTGCGTTTGTACGAGGTGGAGCAGGGCGTGGTACGCGTCGATGGCCAAGACGTCCGAGGCCTCGATCGCACCGAGCTCCGGCGCCGATTCGCCGTAGTGCCGCAGGACGTCTTCTTGTTTCCGGGCACGCTGGCCGACAACATCGCCGCCGGCGAAAAGCCGGACCTAGCGAAGGTCGAGCTGGTCTTGCGCCGTATCGATGCCTTCGATCTGTTGGCCAAGCGCCGCGGCGGACTCGAGGCCGCTGTCGAAGAGGGTGGAACCAATTTTTCGGCCGGTGAGCGACAGCTGATTGCCTTTGCTCGAGCGCTCTACCGAGACGCCCCCATTTTGATTTTGGACGAAGCCACGGCCAGCGTGGACAGCGATACCGAGGCACGCTTGCAAAAGGCGCTTCAAGAAGTGATCAAAGACAGAACCGCGCTGGTCATTGCGCACCGGCTCTCTACGGTCAAAGCATCGGATCGCATCATCGTGCTTCACAAGGGGCAAGTAGTCGAAAGCGGCAACCACGACGAGCTGCTGGCCGCCGACGGGCTTTACCGCGCCCTTCATGACCTGCAGTTCGCCAGGCAAGCCGACCCCGATGTCGTCAATTGAGCATGGTAGGAATGGACCGATTCCCGATTCGCTTCGAGGCCTGGTACCGAGTCTTGTTCGGGGAGCGTCGACGACCCCGAGGGGCTCGCGCGGCAGCTGCGGCCGGTTTGACGGGTTTCAAAACAAGCCGATGCTGAAATGAAACGCGCCAAGGTCTTCCCAGAAGCGCTGATTGCTGCGATTGGGCAATACCTTGTCCAAAAACCGGTCCACGTTGATACCATAATCGAAAACCAGCGGACCCACTGGCGTGCCCACGCGTAGCCCCGCACCCACCGCGTAACGCAGCCTCGCAGGCTCGACCACCGAAGCCTCGGTGCTCGTCCACAAGTTTCCTGCATCCACGAACACCGCGGTGCGCAGCGTTTGTCCAAGTGGAATACGCAGCTCCACACGCGGGTTGATGAAAAAGTCTCCGCCGCGGATCACGACTTCGTTGGTGGTGAGACAGGTATCCGGCGGCTCGGCGCTGCTACAGGCAGGGTCGCGCGCACTTTGCAACAGCCGCTGCGCGATGTCTTCGGGGATCATCGCATCCTGTAAGAATCCCCGAATCGTATCGAAGCCACCCATGAAGAACAATCGATCGGGATAGGTACGCGATTCGTTCGTCAACTGCTGGATGTATCCCCAGCGAAAGCTGGCCGCCAGCGATAGGCCATCGTCCCTCAGCCTGAGGTAGCCGGCGATGCGATTCGTGTAGCGCAGAAAATCGCTGGGGGTGGCTGCAAACACGCCGGCATCGCCGAGCGTGCCAGCGCTCTCGTTGCTTTCGACCGGATTGGCGTTCACGTGCTCGATTCCTCCAACCACGAAGGTGCCCGAGGTAGGATCGAGCGGTTGATCGCGGCGGTCCCAAGCGACCTCGACGCGCTGGGCGAAGGCCACGGTCGTACCCTCGGGAACGCGGAACACGTTGCG
The DNA here is from genome assembly GCA_965651135.1 of uncultured Myxococcales bacterium. Lineage (GTDB taxonomy): Bacteria > Myxococcota_A > Polyangia > Polyangiales > Polyangiaceae > JAICQQ01. The sequence goes on along the minus strand of CBFGRJ010000133.1, from coordinate 2,787 downwards.
CAGCTGCGGATTGGCGCGCACGTATTCCTCCAGCGCGCCCTTTTGTTCCTCACCGAAAATGGTTGCATCGTTCAGCTCCAAAGATCCGCCTATTTGAGCGGAGATCTGGCGCAGCGGTCGATACATCAGCGTGAGCAGTGCCGCGTCCTTCGTGATGCCGAAGTCTCGCGAATTGTCGCGCACGTCCAGGCCCTCGATGCTGAGGCGAAATGGCGGACCCAAACCAATCTCGGGAAATTCGAGCGTGATCGAGTTGCGGCGCTCCAAGCGTTCGATGAGGCTCAGTTCTTCGAACTTGTCGCGCACGTCTTTCTCGAAGATCAGGGCAATGGGCAAAATGCCGAGCTGGCTGCGCGCGGTGAGTTGAATCGCCGATCCAGCAATGCTGCGGTGGCCATACTCGAAGGTGAGCCGAAAACCGTCGCCCGTGCTGAAACCCGAACGCGTGTCCACGTACTGCAGGTTCTTCTCCGACAGGGTGACGACCACCACCTTCTCCCGCGCCGGCACGTAGGGATCCAAAAATCCGACGGTTACCGACGCGAAGACACCAAGACTCGCCAGCTGCTCTTCGGTACGGCGTACCAGGCTACGCCGGTACAAGCCCCCGGCTTCTAGTGCAATCCGTCGCCTGATCAGGCCTTCTTGAGTGCGCCGAGCGCCTCGCACTTCGATGCGCGAAACGCGAACCTGTTCGCGTTCGGCAATTTCGAAGCGGACGCGACCCCTGGTGTGATCGAACGACAGATCGAGCGCCGTGGTCACGTCCGCAAACGCGTACGCCTCCTCGGCGTAGCGCTCCAAGAGCCGCTGGCGGGCCGCTTCGACCTCGACCAACGACAGGGGCGCTCCCGGAACGAGGTCTGCCACCTCCAGCAGGTCTTGCTCGACTAGCGCGTGATTACCCGTGAACTGCACGTCGTACAGCCTAGTCAAGGGTCCCAACTTGACCGGAATGGCCACCTCGGCCGTGTCGGAACAGGTCCGGGATTCTCTGCGGCTGGCGGTGCAGCTGGAGCCCTCCACTTGGTCCTCGGGCAACGGCAGGCCGATCTCGTCGTAGCTGCACGCGAACCGGGGCAAGCGCAGAGGTTGCATGAGCCGACAAACCCCGGGCTGCGCACGAGGGTCACAGCGGCCACGCACCAGGCGTGCTGGACCGATGCGAGCGCTCAGGTAGCCGCGCGCGTGGTACAGGTCCTCCAAGTGCTGGAGCGCGCGCTCGTACACGTCGGGAATGTAGTGCTGCCAGGGGTAAGCGCGATCGGGGCTAACGCCTGGGTTGGAGCTGCCATGAGGGCCCAACACCGACGAGACCGCGCCCGGATCCACCGGCTGCAAGAAGGCATCTCCCGGCAGCTCATCGGCCAAAAATCCGTCCAGCTCCGAGTCGAGCTCGGCCGCACTGAGGGGACCGGTCAGACAGGGATAGCGGCGCCGTTGCACCCGGACGCGAGCACCTTCACTGACGTGAAACCAAAGCTCCACGATGGCGCCGTCACGGGTCTTACGCTCTTCGAACCGCGTTTCGACGTCCAAGAATCCGCGACGCTGATAAAATTCACGCAGCCGTTCGTTCAAGGCGGCTCCGGAATAGTCGTCCGGGGCTTCTCCGAGCAGCTCGCTTTCCAGGGTTCCAGCGTCGAACGTGTGATTGTTGACGAAGAACAGACGCACCAGCGGGCCCGCATCGACGTCGACGATCAAGTGTGCTTGCGCGTCTCGAACGACCAAGCGATGGGCCACTGAAGCTCGATGCAATCCAGCCTGCTTGAGCTTCTTGGCCAGCGTCTCGTCCGCCTTGGCGAGGTCCCGCTCACTTGCCACATCACCGACCTCGAGCTCGTAATCGGCTAACAAGTGTTGGATGCGCTGTCGATTCGCTTCGGGCACGACACTGAAGCGCCGCTCGGCTATCGAGAGCGGAGCTCCAGCATCGACGACGATGCTCAACAGCACACTGCGCGGGTCGTCCGTGTCGACCACGAACGCCCGCGCTCGGGCCATTGGGTACCCCTGGCGGCGGTGAGCGGCCTCGACCCGCGCAGCGATTCTGGGCAGGTCGTCGGCGATCACGTCCGCGCCGACCTCGACCTCTGCGGCTGACAGCGTTTCTTCGCGACCGAAACGGCTGCCTTCGAGTCGCACGGCAGCGATCAGCCGCCGCGGTACCACGCGCAGGCGCAGCACCAAGAGCTCGCCTTGCTTGACCAGCTCGGCCTTGACGGAAGCAAAGCGGCCCGTCGCGGTCAGCTCGCGCAGCGCCCGCCGAGCGACCTCAGCGGTAAACGGATCGCCAGGCCGTACCCGCGTCAGCGCTACGGGTTTTCGCCACAGGCCCCCCTCGACGACCACATCGATGCGACCGATGCGGCCTCCCGAAGGCAAGCTGGCGGGCGGATTGAGCACCGGCACCTCTCCGGACCGAGGGCGTGCTTCTTCCGAACGCTGGGCCAACAGGTGACCGCTGACGAAGAGCAGAGCAAGCGCCAAGCTCGCCCAGGTGCCTCGCCAGCAGTGCATGAACCCTCTTTACACGACTCGTCCCCGATCAAGAACTTCCGACGCCGATCGCGCTTCGCGCCGACTGCGGGCCCCCCGCCGGGCCCATTGAAATGGGCGAGGGTAGCCGGCCGACGAATGCTACACTGGCGCGTGAGCCTCCGTGCGCTGGTTCGCGATCGGCGAGTCACTGCGGCACTCCAGGTGCTTCTCCGTGCCGGGCTCTGGTTCGCCCCTTCGGCGTACCAAACGCGCGAGCACGCGGGACAGGGAGGCGGACCCGCC
>CBFGRJ010000132.1:0-17269 GCA_965651135.1 uncultured Myxococcales bacterium | reverse complement strand
GGACAAGATTAGACCACGCTGCGCATTGCCGGGCCGCCGACGAGCAGCCCCTGATTCATGGCACTCTTGAGAATGACCGATTTCGGTGCAGCCAGGTGCTCGCAGGAACTCAGCGCATCTTCGACGCTCGCGTGAGGCGAGACGCGCCCTCGCTTGCCACTCACCATGAACATACCGGTAGCTGCGGCACGCACCACAACGCCTCTGAATCCGCTGGCCTCGATGACCAAGTGGACGCAGCAACAATGAACCAGTAGCCGATCGAGCGCTTCGGCCATTTCGGTCCTGAGGTTCTCGGTAGGCGGTGGAACGTCGTTGGGCGCGATGGCCACGTACACGATTGGCGCCCCGTATTGCGCCTTGGCTCGTCCGACCGCTTCGACCACTCTGGCGCTGTCCCCCGCTTCATGCTCGCACCAGCGCAACATGAATACGTTATGAATCAGGGCGGACTTGAAAGACATTCACGATCCTCGGTTCTTGGAGCGTACGCGGGGAACAACGTCCCAGTATCGTGAAATGTTTAGGCATGTACAAGTTTATCGGATTCGCCCAGGAACGCGCACCCGTCCCTACGCCTGAATACCTGGTGGCTCGACCGCTACCGGTCCCCGGGGGTTCAATTGGCTTCGAAGTGTTCAACGGCCCAAGCGAGTTGCTCGGCGCGCTGCTGCATCAGCTCTTTTCTTCCTCCCGCCTCCAGCACGTAGAGTTTCGCGTCGGTGACGAACAGGGTCACGGTGTATAGGTGCGGCTCGCGACCCTCGTCGTACCCGAACCGCAGTTGCTTGCCGGTCAAACCTTGAGCGTTTTTCACGGCTTTGGCCTCTAGCAGGGCATAGCCGCTGCCTTCGCGCAGGCGCCGTTCAATCGCTGAAGCCCAGAACTCGAGCTCGCCCTTCGGCTCGTGCTCGAGGGAACGTACGGCGATGACGAGGCCATCGGCGGTGACCGCTCGGTAGTCATAGGGGTCCGAGTCTTCGAGCTCGACGAAGCCTGGCGGAGTGGCAGCCCGAAAGTCGCTACAGCCCGCCAGAACGCTCGCCAACCACAGTGAGGCCAAAATGCGGAGAAATTTTGCCATATTCACAACGAAAGTAGCGGGCCGAGCCCTAGTTGATCGAGCCAAGGAAAGGGGAGCCTAACGCGGGATTCGATGGTTTCGGCTTTGCGCGGCTGAATGTCGACGGTGATCGTCGAAAAGGCAATCAGCTCCTCTAGGAGCTTGAGGCGACCCTTGGCGTGTTCTATTTGCTGCACGATGCGCCCTAGCTCTTTCTCGACAGCTAGCGCTTCTTTCACGTTCTGAGTGCGGCGCAGCAACTCCTCCAAGCGATCGCGCATGGCTTGCAACGTTCTGAGGCGGGTCTGCGTGTCGTGGAACTCGTCGGTCACGTCCCGGGCCTGTACCTCGTGGTGCAAGACGTCCCCCAACTTCAGCACCTTTTCGAGCACCGCCTGAAAGCTCATAGCGGGGACCCGAAAAGTGATGGTTCGGTCAGCGCGGCGCACCAAGTATCCCTTCGCGTCGCGGGCCAGGTTTTCGGCCGCCGTCAACGCCTTCTCGCTTTCGAACACGGCAAGCTGAACCCTCGCCTCGTAAATGAGCAACGGCCCGCTCGCGACGTCCGACACGCTCGGAGTCTCCGCGCCAGGCAGCGCCGGGGCCGCGGGCTCCGGCGACGGGGGCACCGAAGGACCCGATGCTGGTGGCGCCTGCGCCAAGCGCTGGTCACCGCCCCCCGGCTCCGCCTCGTATTGATAGCCGTAGCCATCGCTCGGAGCCGCGTCCTCATCATAGGCGGCTTCTGCAGCGACGACCTGCGGCCCCTCTGCACGTGCCACGCCGCCAGCTCCCGCGTAGTTGGCTGACATGGCCTCCTTGCCGGCCGCGCAGCCCAGTAGCAGCGTGGCGATCAAGAGCAACAAACCGCAGCGTAACCCTGGCATCACTTCCCCAAACGCTTTCACGGCGAGGAGCTTACATGCGCGCCATGGCCTTGTGAAATTCTATCGCCACGACTCCGTTTCATAGGGTGTGCGAGAGCAAGCCATGCTGTCTTAGCGCCGCGTGCACGTGCGCACCGATTTGCCGCCGTCACGCTGGTTTGAAGCCAAAGGCCCTACAGAAGCCGGGAACGCCTGCCGTCCGATGCAGGGGTACATGCAAACGAGCAATTATTGTCAATGGGTCGGTGGAGTGATGGTGTTCGCGGGGGTGCTCGCATGCGGAAGCGCTGGCGACACGGGGGGAACGAGCGGCGCAGGGTTGGGAGATGGCACGGGCGGCACGGGCAGCAGCGCGGGTACGTCTCACACCTCCAGCGGTGACTCGAGCTCGGCAGGCGGGACCCAGGGCAGCCCCATGAGCACGGGCGGCATCGATCTCTCCAGCGCAACCGGTTCAGGGGGCAGCAGCACGACCGGTGAGCCTCCAGACGTGGTCACCGAGACGCCCATGGCATGTTCACCAGGTGCGGATGACTCGGGTTGCGTCGGAGTATCGTTCGAGGGCGAGTCGATCCCGCTCGATATCTACGTGATGTTCGACCTTTCTTGCTCGATGAGCTGCTCGGTGGAGCACTCTGGTTGTTGCCGAAACAGCCGCAATCCCGACCCCTTGGAAGACTGGCGCATTCAGCCCGTGCGCGAAGCGATGAAGGAATTCCTGCGTGATCCGATGAGTGCAGGCATTGGTGTAGGCCTTGGCTTCTTCGGTGACCACGACTTGGATGACAACGAAGACCCCGACGTGTGTTCCGTCGAGGCGCACACGGATGCAGCGGTCGACATCAAAGCGCTGCCCGGCGCCACCGAGCAGTTGATTGAAAAGCTCGATGCGGGTGAACCTCAAGGCGGAACACCGACCCACCTGGCGATCAACGGAGCCTGTTCTTACGTACAGGGTTGGAAAGAGCAGCACCCGGCGCACAAGGTGGTCGTGCTGCTGGTCACCGACGGCATCCCGGAATACTCCTGCGATGCCGACATCCACAAGGCGCGCGCGGCGGCGGAGCATTGCTATCAGGAAGGCGATGGATTTCAAACCTACGTGCTCGGAGTGGTGGCCAACAACAACAACTCGCTCGAGAAACTGCACGAAATCGCCGAAGCAGGAGGCACGGAGCAGGCCTATCTAACCGACTCCGACGATGTCGCCGGGTCGGTGCTCGAAGCGCTCAACGCGATTCGCGCCGACGCGGTCATCCCCTGCGATCTGCAGATCCCCTCACCTCCGGACGGTGAAACACTCGACACCAGCAAAGTCAACCTCGGCGTGTGTGACTCCGCCGGCGAAGTGGTCGTGACACCCTACGTGGAAAGCGCGCAAAATTGCGGCGATTCTCCTGGCTGGTATTACAACGACCCCAACTCTCCCGAGGCCATTCACCTGTGCAACGTCACCTGTGACACGGTCAACGTGCCCGGGTCCTCACTGTTTTTCAGCGTGGGTTGCGACACGCAACGCGACGACGACATCATCAAGTAAGCCTCGCCGGCTCCGAGCTCATCGTCATTCTTCCCATTTTGCATGGTTGCACTTGCGCTCGCCGCGCGCTGACTCTAGTAGAGCAGCGTGAGTTTGCCGGTAAATCCCGCTGCCGTAAGCGCCGAAACGAGCCCAACGCCGGCGGGGGAGGCGCCAACGCTGGGTTTGGAACACAGCTTCGCCGAGCAACTCGAAGGCCTGTACGTGCCCTGGGAGCCGGAGGGTTTCCCCAAACCAGAAGTGCTCGAGCTGAACCAAGACCTGTACGACGAGCTCGGGCTGCCCCCCCTGAGCACGGAACAGATGGCAGCCGTATTCTCCGGAAACCTCTCACCCCGCGACGCGCGTCCGCTGGCGCAAGTCTATGCCGGGCACCAGTTCGGCGCCTACAACCCACAGCTGGGCGACGGGCGTGCGCTCTTGCTGGGCGAACGCATCAACCGGCAAGGCCGCCGCATGGACCTGCAGCTCAAGGGCTCGGGCCCCACACCGTTTTCCCGAGGCGGCGACGGCAAAGCGGCACTCGGCCCCGCATTGCGCGAGTACCTGGTCAGTGAGGCCATGTACCACTTGGGTGTACCGACCACGCGTGTGCTCATTGTCCTATCTACCGGTGAACAGGTCTTGCGCGAACGTCCGCTCCCCGGCGCGGTCCTCACCAGGGTGGCGGCAAGCCACCTTCGGATTGGCACCCTCGAGTTTTTCGCCCATGGCGCGGCCATCGACAAACTCGCACGCCTCGTGAGCTACGCGCTCGAGCGGCACTATCCCGAACGCGCGGGGGCACCCAACCCCGCGTACCAGCTGCTCGAGGGGGTAGCCGGTGCCCAAGCCGCTCTCATTGCGCAGTGGATGCTGCTCGGCTTCGTCCACGGCGTGATGAACACCGACAACATGACTCTGTCTGGTGAGACCATCGACTATGGCCCTTGCGCCTTCATGGAGGCCTACGATCCGCTCACGGTGTTCAGCTCTATCGACCGGGGCGGTCGCTACGCATTCGGTAGGCAGCCGGACATTGGGCGCTGGAACTTGATGCGCATGGGTCAAGCTTTGCTGCCCCTCTTGGCACCCGAGCGAGACGCGGGCATCGAGCACATCCGGCATGCCCTCGAGTCGTTTCACGAAACCTTCGAGACTTCGCTGCTCCAAGGCATGCGCAACAAACTCGGCTTGCAAGGCGAGAACTTGGAAGACGAGAGCCTGGTCGTCGGCTTGCTCGACTGGATGCACGCGACCCAACAAGACTACACGCTCGTCTTTCGCCGATTGGCGGACGGGCTGTCGGCTGGGCATGCACCCTTCGCCGATGAGAAGTTTCTGAGCTTTTATGCCCACTATCAGGCGCGCTTGGATGGCGAGGATGGCGCAGCCGTTGCCGAGCGAATGAACCAAGTGAATCCGCTGTACATCCCGCGCAACCACCTGGTCGAGGAGGCACTGCAGTCGGCCGTGGCGGGTGACTTGGCTCCCTTTCGTGAGATGCTCGCGGTCCTTGCTGCGCCTTACGAGCCTCAGCCCGAGCGCGAGCGCTACGCTCTTCCCGCACCTCCCGATTTCGGACCGTATCGCACGTTCTGCGGCACCTGAGCATCCGTGCGCCGGTTCGGCGCGGAAGCTGGGAGCGATGGGGCGCCTTGGACCAGGCAGGTCAGGGGCGAACCGTGAGTTGGCTGTATTCCAAGCCGGTGCACTTCTCGGAAACCAGGAGCGCTCGCGCGCGACCGGACACGAATAGACCTCCGACGCTGTTCTCGACGCAGCAAAAAACGTCGCGTCCCGCCACCTTGCGTAGCGACAGGACGTACTTCAGCGCTGAACCGGTCTTGTCGTACGCCGATGCATCCAACACGTCGGGTGCACTGGTGAAATGCAACACTTCATAGTCCAGCACTTCGCCGCGATAGCTCACCGATACCGGAAGCCACAAGACCGGATCGACTACCAGCGGCGCCAACAGGTTTCGCAGCTTCTTGGAGCACATTCGCCAACCGGCATCGTTCCCCAAGTAGTCCAATGGAACGCCGTGCGTGACCTCGAACCGAAAATTCCCCCAGTCGGCTTCACTGTGGATCTCGTCGAAATAGACGTCCATGGTCTCGTCGCCCGACTCCGCAACGGAATCCTGATCTTTCAACACTTGGAAATAGGCGGACTCAGTCACGGTACACCACCAAGCTCCCACCAAACCTTGCGCAGCATGGCTGGATTTTCCATGACCTTGTCCACGACCTCTTTCTGGCTATTTCCCAGCATGCACTTCCAAGTGCAGCTCGCCGACTGCAGCAGCTTGTTTTGCGAATTTTGCGGTTTTGCGGTTCGTCCTTGTTCAGGTCAGAAAAAGACTTTCCGGGGACTTCCTTAGGCTGGGAGGTTGGCTTCACAGGGGGCTTCGGGCAAGAACCGGGTTAGGAATACCCAATACATTCCTATACATAGTAACCCCGCGGACATCACCCAAAAAGCCCGTTTGCCTCCCGGTAGCGGAACCTTCATTATAAGACGCATGATAAAAAACTGGCTGACTGGCGTTGCCGTGTCGATCGTGGCTCACGGTTGCCAGTACCGAGAAGAACCGCCTAGCGGTTATCAAGGTGTCGTCGAATTCGAAGAACGGCGCCTCGCCTTCGAGTTTTCCGGACGCTTGCTATCGGTGCACGTCGACGAGGGAGACCACGTCGACGCCGGCAAACTAATAGCCGTCATGGACGACTCACTGGAAAAGGCTCAAGAAGCGGTCCGCAGCCACGAAGCAGAAGCGCTGAAACGCCAGGCAGAGCTGGTGAGCGCCAGCGCGCGCCCCGCTGAGCTCGGAGCAGCAGCGGCCAAGGTGCGAGCGGCTCGGGCGAACGAGGAACGCATCGAACGCAACCTGACCCGCGAACGCGAACTGCTCCAGGCCGGCGCGACGCCGAAGGCCTTGGTCGACGATCTCGAACAGGAGCTCGAGCGCGCTCGAGCCGAGCGACAAGCCTTGGAGCAGAACCTTTCGCTCCTGAAACAGGGCGCGCGCAAAGAAGAGGTGCGGTCGGCCACGGCTCGGGCGGAAGCGGGCGTGGCCAGTTACGACGCGCTGGCCGAACGCCTGCGACACTACGAATTGAAGGCGCTCGCCCCGGGGCAAGTGCTCGAGGTCTATCTCGAGCCCGGCGAATTCGCCGCCGCGGGAGCGCCGGTCGTTGGGTTGGCCGACACGCGACGCCCCTACGTCGATGTCTTCGTTCCACAAGCCGAAGCTTCCGGAGTGTTCGTCGGACAGAAGATGAACATCACGGTCGATGCGCTGCGAGTGAAGCTCGGCGGTCAGGTCGAGCACATCGCCCCAAAGACCGAGTTTTCACCGCGCTTTTTGTTCAGCCCCGAAGAGAGACCGAATCTGGTGGTGCGGGTCCGAGTGCGCGTCAATGACCCGAAGCAACAGCTCCGCGCGGGAGTGCCTGCCTTCGCCACCACCGCCGAACCGCGAACAGTGGCTCGCCATGACTGAACCCGTGGTGGTCGCAAGCGCTCTCGAGCGACGCTTCGGGGAGCTGATCGCAGTGCGCGATGTGACCTTCAGCGTCGAGCCGGGTGAAATCTTCGGTGTGCTCGGGCCCAACGGTGCCGGCAAATCCACGACGATTCGTATGCTGTGCGGAATTCTCCAACCCAGCTCTGGGAGCGGCCTCGTCGTGGGGTTCGATATCGTACGCGAACCGGAACGCATCAAGCAAAGCATCGGCTACATGACCCAGCGCTTCAGCTTGTACGAAGACTTGACGGTAGAAGAGAACCTCGAATTCTACGCTGGGGTGTATGGGCTTTCGCGATCGGCACGCAGGCCGCGCATCGCTCGGGCCTTGGCTGAAAACGGTCTGGTCGAGCGGCGCCGACAGTTGACCGGAACGCTGTCGGGAGGCTTCAAGCAGCGGGTTGCCCTGGCCAGCGCCACACTTCATGAACCACGCCTTTTGTTTCTCGACGAGCCGACCGCCGGCGTAGATCCGGTCAGCCGTCGCCAATTTTGGGAGCGCATCCACGGTCTTGCGTCCGCGGGAACGAGCGTGCTGGTCACGACGCACTACATGGACGAAGCCGAGCGCTGTCATCGCTTGGCCTTCATTTTCGGAGGTAGGTTGTTGGACACCGGCACGCCTCAGGCCATCGTGGAGCGCCGTCAGCTCGACGTAGTCGAGCTCGTGGTGGACGACGCCACGCTAGCGGCACGGCTTTTGGCAGCGGACACTCGTGTCGAGGACGTCTCCCATTTTGGGCATCTGCTGAGGGTGTGCGCCAAGGGCGGCGCGGACGCTCAGCGCGTGGCGCACGAGGTGCTCGAGACGACCTCGATCGAAATACGAGCATCCTCCCGCGTGCGCGCCAACGTCGAAGACGCCTTCATGGCCATGGTCCGAGCCGAAAGCCCCGGCCATGCCCGGGAGCTCGAGTAGGGGTGAAATGCTGACGCGACCGCTTGCCATTGCTCACAAAGAACTGCGCCAGCTGCGCCGGGATCGCTTGACGCTGGCCATGACAGTGGTGCTGCCGCTGGCTCAGTTGTTGCTCTTCGGCTACGCCATCAACACTGACGTCAGGCACATCCCCACGGTGGTGTTCGACCAAGACCAGAGCGCCGCGTCCCGCGACGTTCCCCGCACGCTGGCCGCCACGGGGTTTTACGACATCGTCGGTCACGTGCGCGGGTACTCCGAAATCGCTCGCAGCTTTCGGATGGGGACCGCGCGCGTCGCACTGGTCATTCCCGCCGACTATGCGCGGAGCATCGGGCGCGGCGAAAGCTCGGTGGTCCAACTCGTGGTCGACGGCTCCGATCCCCTGGTGGTCGCCAGCGCTACGAACACCGCGGCCGGCTTTGCCGCTAGCCGCTCTGCGGACTGGCGCGCCGTACATTGGCGCCCCGGCGCCGGCATGGCGCCCGCGCTCACCATCGAACCTAGCGTTTGGTACAACCCCAATCTTCGCACCGCAGTCTACGTCGTACCCGGACTAGTGGGCGTGATTCTCACCATGACGATGGTGATGCTGACATCCATGGCCATGGCTCGCGAGCGAGAGCGCGGCACGCTGGAGCAGCTGATCGTCTCGCCGGTGCGCCGCTTCGAGCTGGTGACGGGCAAGATCGCTCCCTACGTCGTGATTGGCTACATCCAAATGTCGATCATTTTTCTGGCTGGAAACCTGATCTTCCAGGTACCCCTGCGCGGGGATTTCTGGGCTCTGTACGGGATCGCCTTCGTGTTCATCGCCGCCAATCTGGCAATCGGGCTCGTATTTTCGACGCTCGCCAAGACCCAGCAACAGGCTATGCAAATGTCGTTCTTCTTCCTTTTGCCGAATATCTTACTGAGCGGATTCATGTTTCCGTTCGAGGCGATGCCGCGCCCTGCACAGTGGCTGGCCGAGGCGTTGCCCTTGACTCACTTCTTGCGAGTCGTGCGCGGCATTTCACTCAAGGGCAGCAGCGCCCACGACGTGGTCGGTGAGCTTTGGTGGATGTGCGGAATTCTCGCCGCACTCTTGTTGCTCGCGTCGCTGCGTGTGCAAAAGAGGTTGGGCTGACGTGGCGCGCCCGCCCAGTGATATCGACAAGCGCGTGCTCCGAGCCGCCCGCCGGCAGTTCGTGAAAAAAGGCGTCGAGGCAACGTCGCTGCGGAGCATCGCGCACGAAGCCAAGACCAGCATCGGAATGGTGTACTATTACTTCCCCACGAAGGACGAGCTGTTCTTCGCGGTGGTGGAGGAAGTGTACGCGAAGCTCTTGGACGATTTGGAGGCAGCGCTCGACCCGCAGCAACCTTTCCAGACGCGCGTTCGCCAATTGTACACGCGGCTCGGAACACTCTCACAGGTCGAGCGCAACATCGTCCGCCTGGTAGTGCTCGAAGCGCTGACCTCGTCGTCGCGCTTTCCTCGCTTGGTAGAGCGCTTCAAGCGAGGGCACATCGCGATGATCGTACAGCTGGTTCGCGATGGCTCGAGCAGCGGGGCCCTGCGCCGCGACGTCAGCCCATTCGCGTTGATGAGCAGCATCGTCGCGGTCGGCACATTGCCGCAAATTGTCGCAAAAATACTTGGCAAGGACCTGCCTGCCGGCCTCCTACCCGAGCCAGCGCGCCTGGTCGATGAGTTGGAGCGCGTCCTGTTCGAGGGCTTGCAACCCAAGCCGGCACGACGGCGGCCGCAGACCCCCGCTACTTGATGGCGATCTCCGTCTCGCACCCAAGCTCAACCTGAACGTTCACGTTCGCATTGCTCATGAGTACGTTGCAGGTCTGGGGGCAGACGACGATGCTCGTCGGAGCCGCGGGGTTGTCGTAGTACCAGCCCTCGGGCACAGCCGCGCAATCCGCCTCGCCCGGCACCCTTCCGACGGGCTCTCCGGCAATGCCGTCGATGGCGATCACCACGTTGACCAAATTGGGGTCCAGCGTCTCGCCGTCGGGAGGTGCCGGAAGCTGCCACTGGCACGGTAGGGCGACGGTTTCCGTGACCGTTTCAGTCACCGTCTCCGTCACCGTTTCGGTCACGACGATGGTATCGCGGATGGTGTGCAGGGCCTCGAGCAGACCGGCCGCGCCCGTCTGTGACACGTCGCACGCTTCGTCGCCAGGAGCTCCGGGCGTGCAATCCGACCCACCGGCGACGGCAATGGCGTCTAGTAGGGCAAAACCATCTTCGGTCACTCCTGCCATGCCCACCGTGAAGGTGGTGACGCCACTGCTGAGCGCAGCGGCGGCGATGGGCGTCAGCGTGGCCTGTGACTCCGGGTCCACGCAGTCTTGACTGAGCCCGCCCCCCGGACAACGAGCGCTGAGACCGCAGCCGTTGGGTTGGCCATCGGTCACCAGCACGACGATGCATTGATGGTCAGGATGCTGTGCTTGAAAGTCGGCGCAAAAGTCCGTGCCGCCGGTCAAAGCGCCCACCGTTGGCGTGTCACCCCGAGGAGTGCTCGACGCGAGCGAGGCGACGATTGCCTCCGCGTTTTCCGGTAGCGGCGCGACGTCGACGGCGGGCGTTCCGTGGGCCACCCCATCGCATTCGTCGGGCCCCTCTCCAACCCCTTCGGGGTGGAAGTACTGAATGCCCACCTCGACGCCGGCGGAGCCCGGATCGTTGACGAAGTCGGTGATGGCCTGAACGGCTTCTTCCCACTTGGTCGGCTCGTCGTCGATGGTGGCCATACCGGTGGTACCCATAGCGGTGGTGCTCGTGCTGGTGGTGGCGTTGCCGATACCGCCGAAGCCCCCGCCTACCCCCGATGCTCCCACGGTCATGCTGAGGGAATTGTCGAGCACCACATAAATGGCGACCGGCGCCGGCACCTCGGTCTCGATGACGGTCGTGACCTCCCGCGGCACCTGCGTCTCGACCGCCTGGGTCTCCAGGCTGACTGCGGCGCAGACATCACCTGGTACCAGCGGATCGCCGCTGGTGGTCCCCTGCCCGTTGCCGGCCCCCTGATCGATGGGGGCGAGGGCACCGGTGGTCGTCGGGAAGCCGCCGGTCGTAGCGCCCGCGGTGCTCGAGCCGGTCGCAGTCGTCGCTGCGCTGGAAGCCCCGCCGCTCCCGTTCCCCACCTCGACGACAGCGCCATTGTTGCCTGAGCTGCAAGCAGCGTAGAGCACCGGCAGCAACGCTGCGGAAAGGAATCTAATCTTCACGTCGATGGCCTTTCTCGTCCACTCTCGTCCACTCTCGTCCACACTGGTCTCGTCCGCACCGGTGCGATTGCGCCGAACGGGTCCGTCGTTGCTGCGGGCCACGCTCGAGACCTTCCGGCTCACTTTGGGAAACGTTTCTATTGCACCGGCGGGGAACTGGTTGCTCGGTAGCCTGAGTTTCTAGGTGACAGCAAGTTCAATCCGTCGATTCGTCTGCCGGCCAGTCCTCGGAGTGCAATGATAGTGGCGCCTTCCAGCAGGCTGGTACAGCACGCTCTTGGGATGACGGATTTGTCACCCTTCTTGCCCTAACACTCGGCTGGGAAAGTCAGGGCTTGACCGACGGGCGCACGAACCTCCTGCGAGCGCGCTCTACTTTGGCGCGGGTCACGCAAGCTTCGACGTGATCGTTGACCAGGCCCATGGCCTGCATGAACGCGTACACGGTGGTAGGGCCGACGAACTTCCAGCCCAGCTTCTTCAAGTCCTTGGAGAGCGCCATCGACTCGGCCGAAGTAGAAGCCGACTGAGGCCTGGCAACGCGCTTCGGGCTGGGCTCATAGCGCCAAATGAAAGCGGCCAGCGACCCTTCGCGCTTCACGAGCTCTTGGGCTCGCCGTGCGTTATTGATCACCGCTTCGATCTTGCCGCGGTGCCGAACGATCCCTTCGTTTTCGAGCAGACGCGAGACGTGCCGCTCGTTGAATCGGGCCAGCTGGTCGAAATCGAAGCCACGGAACGCCGCGCGAAAGTGTTCGCGCTTGGCCAAAATCGTGCGCCAGCTGAGCCCCGATTGAAAGCCCTCGAGGCTCAACTTTTCGAAGAGCCGGTGATCGTCGCTGACCGGAAAGCCCCATTCGTTGTCGTGGTACTCGAGAAACTCGGGTGCCGCACTGCACCAGCGACAGCGCGGCTTACCATCGGGGCCATACCACACGCGGCTCATAGCTCTTGCGCGATCAAGAACGAGAGCCGCTGGTTGGCTCGTGATGGCGTGATTTCGAGAATCTCCGCGCTGACGATGCCCTGGGCGACGAAGGGGTCGTCGTTGACACGCTGCTCGAGCTCGGCCCGGGATGTGTCATGAGCTATGATGGCGCCCCCTTGTTTGGGTTCCAAATTACCCAGCAACAAGAACACGCCCTCCGCGAATCCACGCTGAATCCAGGCTTTGTGTGCCTCCATGAACTGGCTGGCCCTGGATTGGTTGTCGGCGAACCTGAGAAGCACGAGAAACATGGGTATCTCCTGAGTAGATGCGTCATTCGGACGCGAGCGCTTTCACCCAATCGCGCATGAGTTTGACCTCACGCCGGATGAATTTTTCGTCTTGGAAGGTGTTGGCAAGCACTGCAACGCCCTGACTACGAGCCAGTAGATGCAGGGCCAGCGCATCGGCATCTGCTCTGCGCCCCAGCAAGGCGAACTGTTGGCGGAGCCAGACTCTGAACAAGCTGAAGAGCTCTTTTGCCTCGGTACGCGAGGCGTGATTCAGTTTCGCCAGCTCGGTGCACAGGCTACCCACTGGGCAGCCAAAGCGCTTGATGTTGGCTTTGTTGGTCATCAAGATCTCGATGAAGCATTGGATGCGCTCGAGCGGACTCCTGCCTTCGAGCTCCCAGCGTTCGAGCATGCTCCGAGTGCCGGCCAGACGGGTTTCGATCACCGCAGTCAGAATGTCGTCCTTGGACTTGAAATGATGATAAAAATTGCCGCGCGACAGCTGCACGGCCGCTGCGATGTCCGAGAACGAGGTGTGCTCGTAACCCTGGCGGTAAAATAGACGATCCGCAGCTTCGACGATGTGATCGCGAGTTGTCTTGTCGGTCATGCGGATTAGGACGTTTGTCCTAGGACAGTCGTCCTAGCCTGTCAAGGCTGTACGAAACAAGAGGGCCACGGTGTCTACTGGGCTAGACACCTGTGCTTTTATCGCTTGCCGGCGAAGTCCCTCGATTGACACGCGCGGTGAGCAATTCTAGGGTCGAGTCGCTTTTGGTGAGGCTCATGGGAGCGGCCGACGAGACCAGACCGCGCCAATTTTCGCTCGAGCTGCGAGAAGGCGAGCGTTTGTTCGTGTTGAGCCTGCCTCGCGAAGGGGCCGAACGACTGCTCGACGCGCTGTCGCCCGCAGAACGACAAGTGGTCGAGCTCGTGCTCTCGGGCTGCTCCAATGCGGAAATTTCGCGCCAGCGCGGGGTGAGTGTTCACACGGTCTGCAACCAGCTCAAGGCGGTGTTCAGAAAGCTGGGGTGCAGCGGTCGGGTCGAACTCTTGGCCATGCTTTCGCGCACCGACCCCAGCAGACCACCCAAGCAGGAGGCGAGCTCGTCATGAGCCTTGGGCCACGGCAAGCCCTAGAGATGGTCACGGCCACCTACAAGCTCGGAGGCACGACCGAAGGCTGGCTGCAAAGCGCGCTCGCGGCCGTGTCCCCTGCGCTGCCGGCGGGCGTCTTCCTGGCTTTGGAAACGGACCTAGCCACCGCCGAGCCCAAGTCGGCCATTGTCGCTGGTCCCAATGCAGACGAAGCGCATGTGCGCTTTCTGTCGGAAGCCCACGAGCGTGCCCCGCAATGGGTGGTGAAGGCGACCTATGGTTCCGGACGCAGCTGGATATCGCTTCGCGAATGCGTACGCGACGACTACTTCTTCAACGCCGATTGGCTCGACGATTTGCACGGCTTCGGGCTCAAAGACATGCTGGCGGTGGTTTCGAAGCATGAGAAAGGCGAACGGCCGTCGTGCGCCTTGTTCAGCCTGTGTGAGGCGCCGGCACAGGCTAGTCCGAACGAGCGGAGGCTCTGGGAGCGGGTCGCGCTGCATCTGGGAGCCGCGCAGCGCCTGCGCAATGCCGCCCCCAACCCACCTGACGCCGTTCTCGCACCTGATGGAACGTGTTTGCATGCAACGCACGCGGCCGCGCGCGAGCGCAAAGCGCTCCGGGAGCTCGTCAAGCGCTGGGACCGCGCTCATGCGCAAATCCCCGATCGCGACGTAGAAGCCAGCTTGGATTTTTGGAACGAGCTTGCGACCGGTCGCTGGTCATTGGTCGATCACTTCGATAGCGACGGCAGGCGCTACGTCGTTGCCCGTGAAAACCCGCACGTCGATCCGCTTCGTCGCTTGACCCACCGCGAGCGAAGCATTGCCGAATACGCCGCCCAAGGCCGCACGAACACCTGGATCGCACTGGAGCTCCAGCTGACCGGGGCAACCATCAGCGAACATCTCAAGCACGCGCAAAGAAAACTCGGTGGCCTGTCGCGTGCCGAGCTGATTCAGCTCGTCAATTCGGCTCGGCCATTCAGCCCGGCAGTGCACAAGGGCTGATTGGGCCGCCAGCAGGCCTACCCAACCTAAGAAATGGCCATAGCTTGCAGACCCGTGCGTTCGCGAAAATGGCCGTGGCGCGGTCTCGAGGTCAGAGATGCACAAGTCCCCCCTTCGAGTTGGTCCAGAGCGCGTCGGACGCCAAGGGTTTGCTCGTCCGGTTTGGGAGCCGCTTTTTGGACCAATCCGTCACGACCTCGGGAGCCGCGCCGCCCTTCTCGGCTGCTCGCTCGGTTTACGCCAAGCGAGACCCGGCAAGGGTTCGGGCTGTCCTGGCGCGGTCTGACACAGGCTGACACAGATCGGCGAGCTCGCATTGGCGGTTGATGCGGCAAATCCGACTACTTACGAGCTGGCACCCAGCGTGCTTGGGCAGTGCAGTTCGGAGGACGCGCATGACCAAGCAGCTCTTGACCACCTTATACTTGACCAGCGTCGTAGCAGCGGCACTGGCCGCCTGTAGCGAGACCGAACCATCATCGAGCACGCCAGGGAGCAGTCCCGAAACCGCCAATAGCAACGCGAATGCTACCGGGGCAGCTCAGGGAGACACAGGCACCGTTGGCGGAGCGGCGCCGCTCGACCCGGGTAGCGCCGCTTCTGGAACGACTGGGGGGAGCGGCGGAAGCGTCGGCAGCGCCGCCGAAAGCCCAGAAGCTCCGGATCTGGCCGCCGCAGGCGCGGCGGGTGCTCTCAATGAGCCGGTGACCCCCGTCGTCGACGTGCGCACGAATCCCTTCGTGGTCGCAAAACACGATCCACTTTCGACGTTCGCGGCGGACGTCGATACAGCGAGCTACGATGCATTCCGATCTTACGCTCAAAGCGGTCTCGTGCTGGACCCAGCGCGCATCCGGTTGGAAGAGTTCGTCAACTACTTCGACTACGGCTACCCTGCGGCCGCGTCCAACGCGGAGCTGCCTTTTTCGATCGCGCTGGCAGCCGCACCCAGCCCTTTCAATACGGCCACCACCGTACTGCGCGTAGGCATTCAAGGTAAGGAGGCGCCACCGCTCGAGCGCAAACCGACCAACCTGGTGTTCCTGGTCGATGTGTCGGGGAGCATGCAGTCCGCAGTCAAACTGCCTTTGGTCCAGCAGGTGCTTAGAGAGACGGTCGAGATATTGAACGATCAGGATACGATCTCGATCGTCACCTATGCCGGGGACACGCGGGTGCGGCTTCCACCGACGCCGGCTTCCGAACGCGAAGTCATCGTCGCTGAGATCAATGCGTTGTCAGCCAGCGGTAGCACCGCGGGCGCCGCGGGCCTCGATCTGGCCTATCAGCAAGCAGAAGCCGGCTTTTTGGAAGATGGTCTGAACCACATCATTCTGTGCACGGACGGCGACTTCAATGTCGGGCCTTCCAGCACTGCAGCGCTCGTCGAGCTCGTCGAAGAGAAGCGCCGGGGCGGCGTGACGCTTACCGTGTTGGGTTTCGGTGCAGGCAACAACGACGAGCTGATGGAGGGCATCAGCAATGCTGGCAACGGCGTTTACGGGAACATCACCGACTCCGAACAGGCCAGCCGCTATGTCGAAGAGCGCCTCTTGGCGACACTGGTCCACATCGCCAAAGACGTGAAGCTACAGGTCGAATTCAACAGCGAGCTGGTGCATGCCTATCGCCTGCTCGGCTACGAAAACAGAGCCATTGCCGATCAAGACTTCAGAGACGACGTGATCGACGCGGGCGAGATAGGCTCGGGACATCGGGTGACGGCGCTCTACGAGCTAGTGGTGGACGAGAGCGCCATCCCCCAGGCCGATGGCGCGCCTGAACCGGAAGATGGCGCCACCTACGATGGGCCCGTCGAAGTCGACGCAGACGACTGGGTGTTGGTCAAGATACGGTTCAAAGAGCCGGGCACCAGTGAAACGGACCCGGCAACCGAAATTGCACTCAGCCTGGGTGGTGACGAGCTCACGGGCACGACCAGCGACAGCGATGCGGATTTCCGCTGGGCGGTAGCGGTCGCCGGTTTCGCGGAGATCTTGAAGCAAAGCCCCTACGCGCCCGTCGACCACCTACAGACCATCGAAGAACTGATCAACGACCCCGCCTACGAGGACGACGCGGACAAGCAGGAGCTCGTTCGGTTGTTCACGGCTATACGGCCGCAGCTCGAGTAGCGCGCGTCAATCGCCGCCGCCATGTTCGATCGGAGTGCTGGGAAGAGACCGATCCCAGCACTCCGCGCACAGAGCACCGGTAGCGTGAGGTCTGAGATGGGCGATATCTCCACAACAACTGCAGAAGCCTCGCGGGTCGCTCATGGGCACGCCGGCCTCCGCCAAATCTTGGCGCGTCACGATGCCGACCAGGCGGTCACCTTCCATGACGAGCAGCGACCCGACCCGGCGCGAGTTCATGACTTCCAATGCGTCAGTAGTGGAGGTCCCAGGTCCGATGCTGGCCGGGGGCCGACGCATACTGGTACTCACGGTCGCGTTGGGTTTGGCCGCTTCCAAATCGCAAGTACACACCATCCCCAAAGCTCCGCCTCGATCGATGATCGGCAAATGATGCAGACCGTGTTGGACGGCGAGCTCGAGAGCATCGGAAACAGGCATCACTGGGCTCACGCTGAGTACGGGGCTCCTCATGAGTTGCTGAACGGTCAGTTGAGCCATATTGCCTCCTGAGTCATTCGAACCGAGCTCTGACACTTCCCTGACCCTCTTGTTAAAGCAAGAAACGGGCCCGTGAAGCTGCTCGACAAAATGCTGCTAAAGCTCCAGAAAGCCACGCAAATCGTGCATGCGTATGCCGCGCACTCC
>CBFGRJ010000131.1:0-17389 GCA_965651135.1 uncultured Myxococcales bacterium | reverse complement strand
GTGAGCAGCACCGCTGGACTTGGTCTCACCCGGCCCGGCGAAGCCGGGCCTGCCTTCAAGGGGCGGGCGCTGTCTGCTAATCGCAAATCTGGGTGGGGGCGTCGGGTGGTGCTCCCAATGCGACATCACCCCAAGTGAGCACCATGGCGCCGGCCGAGGAGACGCTGCCGACCGAGTACATCAGGACTTTGTCGCCTCGCTTGAAGTCAAACTCGCGCGCTGCGTGATACAGATTGGCAGGGAGTAAGGCCGGTCCGATGTTGGCGTACTTGGGGTACATATTGATGACCGACCTTTTGCCGTCTACACCCAGCGTGCGAGCAGCGAAGCGGGAATACCAGGCGAGAGGCGTATTGAACACGAAGTGATCGATATCGTCGATGCCGAGGCCTGCGTCGGCAAGGGCTCCCTCACAGCAGGTCTTTAGGTAGTGCTGGGCCGTATCCCGAAGTTTCGCACCCGCTTGCTTGTCCGCGAGCAAGCGGAACCACAAGCTGCCGTCCTCTCGAGTGTAGTTCTCGAACCAAAGTGCACCGCAAGTATCCCCGGTATGAATGCACTTGCCCCCTAGGCGGCCGGTACCAGGTAGCGCGTCGCTCACGATGAAAGCGCCCGCGCCATCGCCGACGGTCCACGAGATGGGATCGCGCGTGTCCGTATCCCTAGAATACGTGCAAGAGGCTACCACCATGACGTTGCGATACTGGCCCGCTTCGACCATGGCACACGCGGTGTGGAGCCCGATCATCGCACCCGCGCACGCCGACTCCATGTTGAAGGCCATCCCGAGCACGCCGAGATCGCGGGCAAGGTAGGCCGCATTCATGGCGCCGAAGTGGTCGGGCAGAAAGGATGCCACGATGAGGAGATCGATTTCCGTCGCTTGCATGCCAGCGGCGGCGAGCGCCTTTTCGGCCGCTCGTTTTTCCAGAGTCAGCGCCGTTTCTCCCTCTGTCAACACCCGCCGTTCGACGGTGCCGCGAAATGGATCAGCCAAATAGCTGGCCATTTCCCGGTCGAAATCGTCCTCGTCGTGGTTCTCGGAAGGCGCCCACATCTTACCCTTCTTGCGGCTTTCGGCCGCTTCGACCACCTGGCGATGGTGATTGCGAAAGAACTGATTGGTGCGAACACCGCGCGGGAAGTGTACCGCCAATGCCTTGATTCCTGCTTTTTTGGTCACCTGTCGCTCCTTGCTGTTTGGCTGCTCGGGTGAGCTCGTCGCTCACGCGCCTTGTCGAATGAGGCTCTTCACGCGTCGCAACACCGGGGACGCTTCACCGTCCATCAGCTGCACATCGACCACGAACGGCCCGTGTGCGGCGAGGGCGCTTTCGAGTGCCGCTTCCAGCTCCGATTCGCTGTTCACTCGCACGCCATCGGCCCCTAGGGCTCTGGACATGGCAACGAAGTCCACGCGTGGGAAACGAGCATCTACCGGAGTCTGACCATGCGTTAGCATGCCTTGCTCGACCATCGAATACCCCGCATCGTTGAGCACGATCCAAACTGCAGGAATTCGATGTGCCGCGGCGGTACTCACCTCGTTGTTCATGAGCATGGAACCATCCCCGACGATCGCAACGGCCTTGCCGCTCCGGGCCAGGGCAGCTCCAATTACGCCGGTGGCGAAGTGGCCCATGGACCCGTAGCCGGTGCTGACGCGAAATCGGTTCGGTTCGGTGAACCGCAGTTCCTGTGCGGCCCACGCAAACGCGTTGCCAGCGTCAGCCATCACGAGCGCGTCCGTCTTGTCGACGATCGTATGCTGGATGAGTCCCATCAGCGCGGACATGCTGACCCCGGGACGATGAGGCGCGGCCGCAATGCCATGCTGTGATGGCGGGCGCCCCTGAACGCGCAATCGACTCGCTGAGGTACCTCCGGGTAGCTGCGCAATCATCGCCTTGACGACGTCGCGTACCGGCGCAATGACAGCGTGCACGGGGACGTCCGGGTAGGCGGCACCCGGCACGTCGGGATCCAAATCTACGTGGATGAAGCCGTATTTGGGCGTCAGATCGCGAGACCAGAACGACGAGCCCTCGCCGAGCCGTGTGCCGAGAACGATAGTCCAATCCGGAGGAGACTGGCGCAGCTCCGCTTCGACCCGGTCGTGTCCTCCCATCCCCGTCACGCCAAGGTACTGTGGGTGATCCTCCGGAAAGATACCTTTCCCTCTCGGGGTGCTGATCACGCGAGCGCCAGTCAGCTCAGCCAACTCCAGCACCTCGTTCGAGGCGTCTCGAGCGCCGAATCCAACCCAGAGCACGAGAGATCTGCGACCGATGAGCTGAAGCAAGTCGGCCCCAATCGAGGACGGGCAGCCCATGGCTAGCGGGCAGTTCGTCTGGAGCTGTAAGTCAGAGGCGAGGCTAGCTTGCGCCGACATGGGCAATGCGAGATGCGCAACGAAGCCTTGAGGCCTTTGAAAGCCGATGGCTAGCCTGGGAGCCACGCCTGTGAGCTGAGCTGGCTGCTCGATTATTTCGGCGAAATGAAACAGCGGTCCAGCGCTGAATATCCCGGCCGCCGGCATGGTGTGGAAGCTGGTTTCCTGCGCGCTCCAGCGGCCGCGCTGCAAAGCTCCGGTGATGCCCGTAACGAACAAGACCTTGGCACCTTCCCAACGGGCAGCGGAAAGCCCGTTGAGACTATTGAGAATGCCTGGACCGGTCGTTGCGAAGACCAATGCCGGGGCTTGCGATGCGAAGCTGGCTTCGGTGGCTGCGAAAGCGGCACCCGCTTCGTGCCGGCAGTGGATGACTTGAATATTGCTCTTGCCGAGAGCGTCTACGAAGACGCCGTTGCCGCCGCCGGTGATGCCGAAAGCGTGGCGAACTCCAAGCTCGAAACACAGTCTAGTCAGCTCGCTGCTCAGCGTGCTTGCACTCCTGCCTTTTACTGGTTCCCGTAAGGGCCAGTGGGGTTGCCATGAGGTCTTGTGGCTAGGAGTGGTCATGAATCTTACAGCTAGCCCCCCACGTGGCGTAGTCTCAGTACGGCAACACCGAGAATTCCCTTTAGGTGTGTTCTTTGCTCTTCACGTTCGAGCCGAACATTCGCGTGACAGCGGCTACAAGAAAATCTGACAACTGCCACTTTTCGAAAATGGGCTATCATATTGGAATTCCAATTCGACTCAGCGAAGGGAGGACGATGATGAACGCATTCGCTTTCACGTTCAGCGGACGGGTGGGCGTACGACGGGCGCTCGATGTTTCACGCAGCGCGGTGCTGCTGCTCGCACTGGGGTGCTCCAGTCCCGAGGCTACCGAGGAGGCTTCGGACGCTGCCGTGGCGGAGATTCAAATGCAGCTGCACCAGGCACCCTGGGATCAGCTCAGGCAGTTGTGTGACCAGGAGTTCGAGTTCGAGCATCAGGTCGATGTTGGAAATGGCGTGCGGCTGCACGTGATCGAGCGCTTTTCCGGGCGGGCTGCCGTCAGATTCCCGCGCCGCGCCATGCTCATGATTCCGCCGACGCTGGCGACGAACGAGGTCTACAGCGCCGATGTCGAGGGTGATGAAACCTATAGCTCACTGCATCAGTTGGCGAGCCGCGGTTTCTTCGGGTTTGCCATGAGCTACGAAGGATATGGTGAAAGCACCCGCCCCGCGGACGGGACAACGGTCACAGCAGAGCGCAGCCTGCAGCAGGCCGGTAAAGTGGTGGAATGGATCCGAACCAACAGAGGTGTACCGCGTGTGGACCTATTCGGCATGAGCGTCGGCGCTGGCATTGCTTCCGCGCTCGGTGGAGTCGAAAGCCCGATCCCGCGTCAGCACATCAACCGGGTGGTGATCACGACCCAGGTGTACGCAAGCTTCACCGAGGAGCTGCAGGCCATGTTCACGCCGGAGTTTCAGGCATTCCTCCAAAGCCTCCCCAATGGCTACCTGGACACTACGCCAGATTTCTACTTCCCCGTGGTTTCGGAGCTCGAGCCAGAGGCGTTGGCGTGGTTCTTCGAGACGATACCTGGCTCTTATGCCATCGGACCCACCTTGGAAGCCTTCGACCTTCCCGTCTTTCAAGCAGGTGAGGGGCGGGCACCGATGCTGCAGTTTTATGGGCTCAGGGATCCCGTTGCCCCGCTCCAGGATGCCCAGCAGTTTCAAGCGGAGTACGGAGGACCGCATCAACTGGTGGTCTACGAGCAGGCGGGCCATTCCCCGGCGCTGGAGCCCGTACGTCATGACCTCTGGGATGAGGCGGAGCGGTTCCTGAACAAGGGAACTCCCAAGTCGCTTTCTTTGTGCGACTTGCCCGGTCTCCGCTAACGGCTCGCCTGGGTGGCCAAGGCTTGCTTTGCCACTCGGGCAAAGGCGGGCGCGGCGACGGTTGCGCCGCTGATCGACTGGGCCGAGCTGCGCACGCCAACGAAGATGACGTAGCGAGGCTCGTTCGCGGGCACGATGCCGACGAAGCTGCCAGAGGCTCCGCCCCAGTCGCTGCTACCCGTCTTGCCTGCAACCTGGACTCCCGCGATCTGCGCGCGCTTCCCAGTGGCGCGCTTGCCGGCGACGGCTGACTGCAGAAGCGACAACATGGTGCGCGCGGTAGCTGCTTGAAATACGCGCGTTCCCGGTGTGCCCTGCCCCCGGTGGGGTGGATGGTAGATGCCCTCATTGGCGAAGGAGGCATAGGCTGCGGCCAGAGCAAGGGGTCTGACGGCGAAGCCGTGGCCGATCGAGAGCATGGCGCCTTCGAGCGAGCCGTCTTCGGCCTGGGCGGGCGCGCCGAGCTGCAAGAGCTTCAGCCCCTGCGTGAGCCTTTCGCCGCCCAGCACGTCGAAAATGCGTGAGGTGCCGATGTTCGACGAGACCGCGAGAATGTCTCTCGTGCTGAGCACGCCGTAGGCTCCGGCATCGCGCAGCGTGCGCTCGCCGTAGAGCTCGGACCGATATTGGCGCGTGCCTCGCCCACAATCGAAGCGCTGGTCCGGCGTGACGAGGCCGGCATCCAGCGCCAAAGCGATGGTGAAAGGCTTGATGGTCGAAGCGGGGACGAACAAGCTACCAGGGCTGTCGTCACTCATTGCCAGAAGGGCACTGGTCTTCGCGTCGAGCACGGCAATGACCACGCGAGTCGCCGCTGACTGTTGCTTCAGAATGCGCGCTTCTTGCTCTACGATGCTCTGGATGCGGACGTCGAGGCTGGTGTTCGGCGATGTGGTGGCCGTCGGCGGTGCTGCCTCGCTCGCGGTGGCTGTCGTGCCGCCGATGAGAGCCAGCAGAGCCAAGCTGGTAGCCCACGAGAGCGCGCGTGCTCGGGTGCCGGGTGGGGGAGGCAGCTCGCTGGGCACGACCAGCTCTTGAATGCGTTGCGCCAGTTCCGATGGTGATGCGGCCATGGACAACCCCGGCGCCCAGCGTTTGGGGCGCGCCAACGCGATCAGGTGCTCGGCGTAGGTGGCGCGGCCGAGGCCCGTGCGGAGCACGGCCTCGTCGGCAGCTCTCTCGATCTCTCGTCGCAGTCTGTGCTGGACCCACCACACCAGTGGCTGAAACCAGTACAACGCGGCGGCCAGTTGCCCCAGTAGCACGGCCACCCCATCGCGTTGCTCCACGTGTGCTCGCTCGTGTGCCAAGACAATGCGCCTACGCTCGGCGTCCCAGCTGGCACTGGTACTGGGCAAGACGATGACCGGCTTGAACACCCCAACGACCGCCGGGGCGTCGACTTCCGACGAAACAGCGATGCCTTCTTCAGCGGTGGTAGCGCGACGTGCCAGGCGCCGGGCGAGTGTGAGCCCGACGAGCGCGCGCAAGAGCACGACTGTTGCACCCAGCGCCCAAATTCCGAGCAGCCACGGTTGCCAGCTGTGTCCGGGGTTGGCTGCTTTCTCGAAAGTGGGACGATTGCCCGTCGCTACCGACTGCTCGGGCCCATCCACGAGCTGTTCCGCAATCACGCGGGCCACTGCGGGCGCGGGTAACACATCGGCAATGGGACGGTGATGTACCGCAACGACGGCCGCCGGGGTCAACAAGCTGGCGCCCAGGGTCAGCAGCAATATCGAGCGCCTCAGCAAAGCAGACGAGCGGCGAAAGCAGCGGCTCAGCAAGAGCCCCAACGCCAAGATGAGAGAGGCGCGCAGCGCCACCGAGAACCAGATCGTCAGCGTCATGTCACGTACCCTCCTGCTTGGCCTGCTTTACGAGCTCCGCCAGGCGATCCAGCTCCGCTTCGGACAATTTGTGTCGCGAGGACTCGACCAGTGTGAGCATGGCTTGCTCGACCGAGCCTTCGAAAAAGGTGGCGACGACGTGTGCCAATGCCTTGCGGCGAGCGGTGCCTCGGGACACTGCGGGCAGGTAAACGTAGCGTGGGCCCTCTTTTTTGTGTTTCACGTGGCCCCGTTCTTCCAAGAGTCGGAGCAGGGCGCGCACCGCCGAATAGCTGGGAGGCTCGGCCATGCGCTCCAGCACCTCCTGTGCCGTGCACTGGCCTGATTGATAAAGAATATCCATGATTTCGCGCTCCCGGCGCGTCAGGCGAGGGGTCGTCATGTCGATGATGAGTACCCCAGGTGCTAAAAAATTAGCAAGCCCTAAATGCTAAAAAATTAGCATGCACCGAAGCGGCTTCGTGTCAGGGCTACCCAGCAGGGTCGCGCAGCCCGGTGGAGCTCGATTTGGCGAGCGCTAGACCACGGGCGGCAGGGTCATCGCGATAAAAAGCGACAGTGAATGCGACGAAAGCTGCCCACAGCCCAGCCAGGTGATACAGCATCGCCGCACCGCCGAGATTTTGAAAAATCAAAGCCGATGCAGGGGGCCCCAGCAGCATACCTGCAGCGTAGAATACGTTGTAAATCGAGGTGGCGCGCGCATAGTGCTGCCGTTCGACCACCACACCCTGAAGCGCCAAGCTCACCGGAGAAATAGAAGCGAGCGTAGCGCCGGCGATGGCGACAGTAGCGCACATCAGCTGGTACGACTCGAGGAATACGAAGCCGAGTACCATCGAGCCACCCACCACGCCCAGCACGCGCATCGTGGCCAAGTGCCCGAAGCGATCTCCGAGCCTGCCGGCGACGTTGATGAACAGCAACATGCCGCCGGCGAAGTATGCGGGAATGACGATGGTTTGCTCTTGGGTAATCCCCTTGGATTCCATCAGGTAGAGCGGCAAGAACAGCACTACGCTGGCCTGAAAGTAGCCGTACGAGAACGTGGCGAAGCAAGAATTCTTGATCCGCCAAAGCAGCTGAGCGCCACTAACGGCTTGGGCGTCTGGCTCGCCGACATCCGAGTGGGCTAGGGCCGTTTGCGTGGGCAGCTCTCGGTCCATGCGCACCGACGTGTAGCAGGCGGCAACGACGGACAACACGCCTGCGGCAATGAAGCCCGCGGTGAGCGACAGAAACTCGGCCAGTAGCCTCGAGAGCACGGGGCCGCCCACGTAGCCAATCGCGATCGCCAGGGCGTACAAACTCATCACGAAGGCTTTGTTCTTGGGTCCCGAACGCGCCAACAATATCGTCTCGCAGCTCACCCAAATCCCCACCGAAAAGGCGCCGTCGAAGAAGCGGACGACCGCCATGGCGAGGTACGAATCCAGAAAAGGAAAAGCGCTGACGGTTGCCGCGTAGCCGAAGAGACTGGCCGTGAAGGTGGTCTTGGCGCTGAA
Organism: uncultured Myxococcales bacterium; assembly: GCA_965651135.1. Lineage (GTDB taxonomy): Bacteria > Myxococcota_A > Polyangia > Polyangiales > Polyangiaceae > JAICQQ01. The sequence goes on along the minus strand of CBFGRJ010000131.1, from coordinate 9,750 downwards.
GCGCCGGATCAGACTGCCCATCGGCAGGGACAAGGCGACGATGCCCGAGGCGAACCACGCCGCAAGCGTACCAATCGCTCGCTTGTCGAAGCCCTTGTCGTCCAAAAAGATGGCAATCAAAGAAATGGCCATCCCGTACGCGAGCCCAAGCATCAAGGTAGCGATGTAAACGCGCCAGATGTTCGGGTCGTTGATGCGTCGTGTCCAGCGCATGAGAAGTCGGTCGGCACGATAGCAGACGCTGGCCGAAGCGCTCGGCAAATTGCGGTCGCGGGCGGAGCTCCCCCTTGCGAGCTGGCGCGACTAGTCCGCGTTCAGCTCTGTCCAAGAAAAGCCATTACATCCCGCGTCGAGATCGGTGTCATCCGCTTCGTCGAACGCCTCGGCAGCCTCGGCGGACGCCAAGTCGTACCCTATTTGACAATAGTACAGACGTTCCTCGACTCCAGCGCCACCGGCGCCACCCTCCCCGGTCTGCTCATCGAGCAGCACCCAATCGAAACGACTGAATAGCCCGGGGAAGTAGCTATTACCACAGTCGTTCTGCGCCACGGCCCATCGTTCATCGTTCGAGAAGGTCAGCAAGTGAAAGGTTGCGGGTCCACTGATCCAGGCGCCCGGCGTGATCGCGTGCGAGCCGCCAAAGGCGTCGGTGTAGCTCCCCAACAAGCCTATGGGGCTCAGCCGACTCCAGGTGAACCCGGCTGCTCCGCATCCCGATTCGAGATCATCGGGATCGGCCGTCGCAGTATCGCGAGCCTCGTCAGCGCTCTCTGCCGCGTATGCGGACTGGCAGAAGTAGAGCGCCCCGCCGGCCACGGTCCAATCAAAGCGACTGTAAGCACCGGGATTGAATGGATTGTCGTCCGAGTTTTTGGCTAGCACCCAGCGCTCGTCATTCGAAAATTCGATCACGTCGAAGCTCGAGTCACCGCTGATCCAGGCCTCGTCGGTCAGGCGATGCGTACCGGAATAGTTGTCGCGGTACGCGCCGGCAATCTCGAGCTCTTGCTCCAAATCCGGAGACTCACAAGCCGCTCCTCCCTCACCCGCCGAGCCACCACCTCCGCCCGTGCCACCATCAGCGCCGGCGCTGCCTCCAGAACCCGACGGCCCGGCGTCGCTGCTGCTTTTCGATGAGTCGCCGTCGTCACCACCACAACCCGAAAGGCCCAGTAAGGCCACCAAGGTCAAGCCAAGCCTGCTGTTCAATTTGCGCATGAGTACTGCTCCTTGGCCGACCCACCGTCGGCCGCCTTTGCCGAGTGGTGCGGCTCTCGTTCGGTGTACAGCGGCAGTACGCCCCGATGCGTCTGACGCCCCACAACCCCGTGGAGCCGCGAACATGAGCTGCGTGGGGCAGCTCGGCGCTCATGCAGTAGGTCTCCTGGCTACCGGATCGTTCTCTGGTCAACCTTCCCAGGCTCGATGGCCCAGTGGATCCATGACCTTTGTTCCCGGTTACAGTGGCGGGGGCCGCGTCGGACTCGCACCGACTTCCCTTGGCACTGCGTGAGCGGGCACCGCGTAACACGCGAGACGGCGACTGCGCAAGTGCGTCCGCGGCGCCGAGGCACTTGGAAGCGAGTGTCACAACCGCACACTGGGTCGGAGCATTCCATCCTGACTGTGACTATCCCTCGAGCTGGAACTCGAATCGATGACCGGCGTTCACCATGCACACGGCTCTCCGCCGCACGTCCTATCGAAACCCATTTGAAACCCGTTTGCGGGCTCTCGCGCCATTCGCCGCTTGCGCTGCTCGGGCGTGGACTCCTACACTGCCTGCCCGACCAGCGCGGCGAACAGCAAAATGTCACAGCATTTACACGTCGTTGGAGGCCACCCCACGGGATTCGGAGCGACCTGTCGGACCGATAACTGGTGGGCGGGGCCCTTGGCTACATTCCTTGGGCTCATGGCGTTCATCGTCTACGTCACGTGGGCGTCGTTTCAGGGAGCGCACTTCACCTACGGCCCCTATCTGAGCCCCTTCTACTCGCCGGTCTTGTTCACTCCACCTTCTGGTGAGGGGTTGTCACACGCATGGTTCGGCGCGTGGCCGAGCTGGTGGCCTCAAGTGCTACCGGCTTCGCCGGCTCTAGTGATCTTGGTGGTACCGGCATCGCTCCGCTTCACTTGTTACTACTATCGCAAGGCTTACTATCGTTCGTTCGCGGGGTCTCCCCCGGGCTGCGCTGCGGTGCCTTTGGCGGGCAATCGGCCGTACTACGGAGAAACTCGGCTACTGGTATTCCAGAATCTGCATCGCTACGCTCTGTACCTGGCGCTGTTTTACATTCCCATCCTCTATTACGATGCCTTGGTTTCGTTCTACTACGACGGTGAGTTCGGTATCGGTGTCGGCACGCTGATCTTGTTCGTCAACGCCACACTCATTGCCGGCTACACTTTTGGCTGCCACACGCTCAGGCACTTGATTGGTGGTCGCTCGGATTGCATGTCTTGCGGCAAAGCGACGCTCAAGTACACGGCCTGGAAAAAGGCCAATTGGTTCAATGCACGCCACATGCAATTCGCGTGGTTCAGCCTGGTTTGGGTCATGTTCACCGACTTGTACGTTCGGCTATGCTCCATGGGCGTCATCACGGATTTGAACACCTGGTCCTGAGCCTGTCTTGACGATTGGGTAAGCGATGGACGTCTCTGAAATTCAAAGCATCGAACATGATGTGCTCGTGGTGGGAGCCGGCGGTGCCGGGCTCCGTGCGGCAATCGAATGCAGCGCGCAGGGCCTCGACACCGGAGTGATCTCCAAGAGCCTGCTCGGCAAGGCGCACACGGTCATGGCCGAAGGAGGCATGGCGGCCGCACTCGGGAATGTCACCCCGAAAGACAACTGGAAGGTCCATTTTCGGGACACGATGCGCGGTGGCAAGTTCCTCAACGTGTGGCGCATGGCCGAGCTGCACGCCAAACAGGCCCCTGCGCGCGTGCTCGAGCTCGAGGAATGGGGCGCGGTGTTCGATCGGACCAAAGATGGTCTGATCAATCAACGCAACTTCGGCGGGCACCGCTACCCCAGGTTGGCCCACGTCGGCGATCGCACCGGTCTGGAGCTGATTCGCTCGCTACAAGACCACGGCATACACCAGGGCATTTCGTTTCACATGGAGTGCACCTGCCTAGGTCTTTTGAAAGACGGAGGTCGCATCGCTGGAGCGTGCGCGTACTGGCGCGATACGGGCCGTTTCGTCGTTTTTCGCGCCAAGGCCGTGATTTTGGCGACTGGAGGCGGGGGCCGCGCCTGGCGAGTGACCAGCAACTCGTGGGAATACACCGGCGATGGTCTCGCGATGGCCTACGAGGCCGGCGCGGAGCTGATGGATCTCGAGTTTACCCAGTTTCACCCCACTGGAATGGTTTGGCCACCCTCTGTACGCGGCACCTTGGTGACCGAAGGTGTACGGGGCGAAGGCGGGATCTTGCTGAACAGTGAAGGCAAGCGCTTCATGTTCAACTACATTCCCGAGCGTTTCGCGGCTGAAACCGCGGACACCGAAGCCGAGGCGCTGGACTGGTTGAATGGCAAAGAGGGCGCGAGACGCCCGCCGGAGCTGCTGACACGAGACGTCGTCGCCCGAGCCATCAAGGCCGAGGTAGAGGCGGGCAGGGGCTCACCGAAAGGCGGCGCATTTCTCGATATTGCTTCACGTCGCGACGCAGACTTCATCAAGCGCAAATTGCCGTCGATGTACCACCAGTTCAAAGAGCTGGCCGAAGTGGACATTACCAAAGAACCCATGCAGGTGGGCCCAACCCTGCACTACTTCATGGGTGGCGTTCGCGTGCATCCCGAGACGCAGATGACCAGCGTGGAGGGCTTGTTTGCTTGCGGCGAGTGCGCAGCCGGTATGCACGGCGCTAACCGGTTGGGTGGCAATTCGCTGTCGGACCTGATCGTATTCGGAAAGTTGGCTGGAACGGGGGCGGCCAAGTACATCGGATCGCTCACCAGCACTCCGAAAGCGGACGACGAGCAGATCGTGGCGATCTTCAGGGAGGCCACCAGCGTGCTCAACCGCGAAAGTGGAGAAAACCCGTACCTCTTGCACGAAGAGCTGCAAGAGGTCATGGGTAAACACGTCGGCATCGTCCGCGAAGGCAAAGAGCTGGAAGAGGGCGTCGAGAAGTTGGCCGTGCTCAAGAAGCGAGTGGCCAACGTGAAGGCGCATGGCCAAAGCCAGTACAATCCGGGGTGGCACGAGGCGCTCTCACTCAAGTCGCTGATGATCGTTTCCGAGGCAGTCGCCCGAGCCGCTCACATGCGAGAAGAAAGCCGTGGAGCTCACACGCGACTCGACTTCGAGGGTGAACGCGACGAGTGGCTCAACTACAACGTAGTCGTCAAGCGAGGCAACGACGGTGAGCTGAGTGTGGCGAAGGTCGAGCGCCCGGAACCACCGGCGTACCTGGCCGAGATAGCTCGCGCGAAGATTGAAGACCTGGAGTCGGGCAAGGTCGGCGCCGATGCACCGGAGGACTGAGTTGAATGGCGAAACGAGCGTTCAAGATTTGGAGGGGTGACAAGCACGACGGCAGCTTCGAAAAGTACGAAACAGACGTTAGCGAGGGCATGGTCGTGCTGGATGTGCTCCACCAGCTTCAGGCCGAGCAGGCGCCGGACCTGGCTGTCCGCTGGAATTGCAAGGCTGGAAAGTGCGGGTCATGCAGCATGGAGATCAACGGTCGGCCACGCCTCGCCTGCATGACGCGCATGAACAGCTTCGAGGCTGGAGAAACCATTACGGTTCAACCCCTGAAGACGTTTCCGGTCATCAAAGATCTGGTTTGTGATGTGTCGTGGAACTACGAACAAAACAAGCGGATCGCTCCCTTCAAGCCCAAACCCAAGGACAAAGATGGCAAGCTGCGGATGTACCAAGAAGACGTCGATCGGGTACAAGAGTTCCGCAAGTGTATCGAGTGTTTCTTGTGTCAGGACGTCTGCCACGTGCTGCGCGATCGCGACGGCAAGAGCCGATTCGTGGGCCCGCGCTTCATGATACGGGTCGCCGGGCTCGAAATGAATCCGCTGGATGACGAAGACCGCGTACCCGAGCTGCGCCACGAGTACGGGTCGGGCATGTGCAACATTACCCGTTGCTGCACCGAAGTCTGTCCCGAGCACATTGGCATCACCGACAACGGGATCATTCCAATGAAGGAACGCGTGATCGATCGCTACTACGATCCGTTGGCGATGGCGGGTCGGGCGCTTTTGGGTATCAAAGTACGCAAGGAGCCGAGGCGTTCTCGAGGGGAGTAGAGCCGTGACGGAAGAGTTCGAACTCAAGAAGATTTCCAAACAGGCCGTACCGCAAGCCATCGAAAAGGCGGAACAGTATCGTTTGCTGAACGATCCGGAGCTGGCCGAGAGCATTTGTCTCGATGTACTGGCTGCCGAACCCGACAACCAAAGGAACCTCCGCACCTTGGTGTTGGCGATCACCGACCAGTTTCAGAGTCCGGGCTCCCGGGTCGGTCCCCGGGATGCCTTGGCGCATGTCGCGAAGCTCGAGAGTGAATACGAGCGCCTCTACTACACGGGCCTGATCGCGGAGCGCGAGGGACGAGCGAGCTTGGCTCGCACACATGGCGCTACCCACGCTTACGAGAGCTTTCGGGAAGCGATGGCTTGGTATGAGAAAGCGGATGCCTTGAGTCCGCCCAACAACAACGACGCCAGGCTCCGCTACAATACTTGCGTGCGCACCATAAAGAGGGAAGGGCTCGAACCCGCGCCCCGCCAAGCTTCGGAGCTGCCCCTGGAGTAGTCGTGTGAAGTGGTCGGGCTCGACCGCTCAGCAGTGCTGCTCGACCACCCGCATCAACTCTTTCAAGTTCAGGGGCTTTCTCAGGTATGCGGCGGCCTTCAGTTCCTGGACGTAGGGAATCACGTCGTAGGCGGAAATGACGACGACCGGAATGTCCGCTACTTCGGGTGTCTGAAGCTGCACCTGGCGAAACGAGCGCCCGTCCATGACGGGCATCATTAGGTCGAGCACGATGATGCAGGGTTGGGCATCCAGGCTCTTCAGTTTGTCCAGAGCATCTTGCCCGTGCTCGGCACCGAGCGCTTCATAACCGTAACTCTGGAGGAGCTCGACGAGGGTGTCGCGCATGTCCTGGTTGTCTTCGACTACGAGCACGCGATGAGATGACATGAGCAATCCTCTACCTCTAACCAGACCTCGCCTCGAAGGGAAGGCGCAATTCGAAACGCGCACCCGCACCTGGTACGCTTTCGACGACCACTGTACCGCCATGTGCGAGCGCCACCTCCCGCGCAATATAAAGGCCAAGGCCCAAACCCGAATAGTGTCGCATCGAGCTGGCTCGCTCGAAACGGCCGAAAATCCGCTGCAAATCTGCTTCTGCTATGCCGGGGCCGCTGTCCGCAATCTCCAAGCGAGCCTCGTGCGACCGGCGTTCGAGGCGCACATGGATGGGGGCGCCGGCGGCATAGGTCATGGCGTTCTGCAGCAAATGGGTGACGACCTGCTGTATTCGCCGCCGATCCCATGACCCAACCAGGTTGGCGTCGAGGTTCACATGCAGATCGCAACCAGCTAGCTCGGCCGTAGGTTGGACGGTCGAGACGGCGTCCCTGACTGCTTCGGCGAGATCGAAGCGCTCACGAACCAGGGCGAACGTGCCGGTGGCGATGCGCGTCACCTCCAAAACGGAGTCGACGAGTCGAAGCAGCTGATCGCCGCTGCGCTTGGCGCGTTGAACATTTTTCATGAAGATGGGATCGAGATCTTGGCTGTGTTTCGTCAGGCTCTCGATCTGAAGCTGAAGCACTCCGAGCGGAGTCTTGAACTCGTGGGAAACGATGGACAAGAACTCGTCGCGCAGTCTCACCGCCTCTTCGGCTTGCGCGCGTTTGAGCCGCTCTTCTTCGAGCTTCTTTCGCTCCGTCAAGTCTCGGGTCACCTTGGCGAAGCCGACCAATTCTCCATTCGGGCGAAACAGTGCCGTGAGCACCACGTGGGCCCAGAATGTCGAACCGTCTTTGCGCACGCGGTAACCTTCGGTCTCGAAGCGCCCCTCTGTTCTGGCGATTTCGAGCGCACGCTCGCAGAACCCCGAGCGCGCTTCGCTTTCTTGGTAGAAGCGCGAGAAATGCTGGCCGATGATTTCGCGCGCCGTGTAGCCTTTGATGCGCTCCGCGCCAGAATTCCAGGTCGCGACGAGACCGGTCGGGTCCAACATGAATATCGCGTAGTCTTTGACGCTCTCGACGAGCAAGCGAAACTTCTGTGCGTTACCGCCAAAGCGTTCCGCGCCGTCGACGGGGCGCAGCATGCTGTGAGGGTGCTCCTTTGACGGCTTTGCTGGATTGGGCGACGCACCACCGCGTGCCGCCAGCGGCTCGCGCGGTAACTGCACGGTAAACCACGTGCCCGACTCTTCCGTGGATTGCACCTTTACCGAGCCGCCGTGGGCGCGGGCGATCTCGCGAGTGATGAACAGACCGAGCCCTAGCCCAGATTGACCTTCCCCCGGGCGTTCTCGAAGCGTGAGCGGTTTGAAGAGGTCGCCCAGCGCATCGATTGGAATCGAGCCACGATTGTGGATGGCGACGCTCACGGTTTTCGGGTCACTGTCGTCCAGACGGATTCGAACGCCGTGCTGGCGAATGCCGTGTTGCACGGCATTCCCAAGCAAGTTCGAGAACGCTTGCGAAAGTCGATCTTCGTCCCAGCTGCCTCGAGCTTCACTCGCGCCTTCGAGCTCGAACGTGACGTCCGCGTGAATACTCTCGAGCTCCTCGACGATGCGCTCGAGCAAGTCCCGAAGGTTCAGCGGTTTCGCCGACAGCTGCAGTCCGGCACCCGCGCGCATACGCGCAAAATCGAGCAGCTGTTCGACCATGCGCGACATGCGCGCTCCGCTCGTAATGATGCGTCGCAGGGGTTGCTCCAGCTTGTCGCTATTGCCGTGATCTCTCTGGATCAATGCCAGCTCGGCCGAGCTCACGATCGAGCTCAGCGGATTGCGGAGGTCGTGGGCCAGCACTCTCGCCAACATCTCGTTCAGCCGTACGGTCTCGGTCAATTCGTCCACCAGGCGCCGTTGTTTCCGCTCGGCGGTGCGAGTGGCCCTGTACAGGTGGGCGTTGTCGATGGCGGTAGCCGCGTGCGCCGCGAGCGCCGACACCATCCGCTCGTGCTGCGCCGTGAAGCGACCGGAATCGCTGTGACCGAAGGACAAGCCTCCCAACACCTCGCCCGAGCGGGATACGACCGGCACCGCCAGGTAGCTGACGACGGGGAGGTGCGCCGTTGGCATTCCGTAATGGGGCCCCAACTTCCCGTAGCGGGGGTCCTTCCTCACGTCGTCGAGTCGTACTACGCCTTTGCCGGCGAAGGTCGACGCGAACATCGGTGTATTGCGGGGAAGACCGAACTCCGCAAACGCCTGCTTCGGAGCTCCGGTCAGCGCGTACAGAAGATAAGATTCTCCTGCTTCGTTGTCGACGTTGTAGAAGAAAGCACCGAAGTTGGCGCCAACGAGGTGCGTTGCTTCGTCGGTGACACGCTGCACCAAAGCCTCGAGGTCCAGCTTTGTCTCATTCAGCGATTCGCTGATGCGCAGCAGGGTCTCCGCTTCGGTACGCGCTTCGCGCTCGGCGCGATACAGTCGGGCCCGTTCGGCAGCCAGTGCGCACTCCGAAGCGAAGCTCTCGAGCCAGCTGCGATCGTCCGAGTCGAAGACTCGTGGCTCGGAGAAACTCAGTGCGAATCCGCCCACCAAGCGCTGACCGTGAATCATTGGCATGGTGACCGTGGCTTGCAGGCGTTCTGTTGGGGTCGGGGAGCTCGCCACGTTAGGATAGGCACGCACGAGCTCGTCGTAGCTTTCGAACCAAGCCGGCAGCCGTTCCTTGATGATGCGCGCGAGCGGCAAGGGCACGTCCTCGGTCAGTACCGAGAGCCGAACAGCGGAGGGCACGCCACGAGCGGCCTCCAGGTATAGGCTTTTCTCGTCTTCGCGCGTGAAATAGACGACGCCGGCGGCAGCCCCGAGAACCCGCTCGGCGACCGACAAAAGGACATCCGCAACGTCGCGCGCCGACAGCGCCGCGGCGACATCGGCGGTGGCCTGGCGTAGCGTCGCCATGCGCTGTGCTGCGGCTCGCTCGCGCTCTTCGGAACTTTGCAAGCGCTGAATCGCATCGCGCAACGCTTCTTCGCTGAGGTGCGGGTCGTACGGACTAACGCGCGGGGTTGCCGGCGCTGCCCCGAACAAGGTCGACCCGGCATCTAGAGCGGCGCCCGCTGCTACCGAAGCGGTAGACTTTTGATCCGGTGCCTTTTGAAAGCTTCCCATTCGTCAAGCTGGTGAGGAGGAGATGCGAGTACGCAAGGTAGACAGACCGCTCGGTGGGTTGCGAAGAACTCGCATGGCCACACTTGACTCTGTCAACCTAGCGCGCCAGCGTCAAGTGGCGGGCCTACTCCAAAGGCATGAGGCAGTTTGCCACATGGATTCTTAGAGCCTGAGTAGCGTTGGATCTCCGGTGATGCGCATTGCGTCAGCGCACTAGTAGGAGCCTTTCTTGGTTATCCCAGTAGGCGCATCGCGCAGGAGCGGGGACTAGAAGGTCGCCAAGGATTTGGGAAGTGCGTGCTTGGGTGCGTGGTGAGCTTTGCGCGGTCGAGTCAGCCGAATGCTGCGCATCTCGCGAACGCCTCCGTGACCGTGTCCGAGTCGGTGATG
>CBFGRJ010000130.1:0-17644 GCA_965651135.1 uncultured Myxococcales bacterium | reverse complement strand
GCATGGAGGAGATGTTGCACGGTGGCACGCAATGAGGCAAAGTGCGATCGGGTTAGGGTGAAAAGCGAGTGGATTCGTAGGGCGATGAGGTGGGCGTTCGTCTCAGCCACGCTGATGCTGACTCTGACGCTGGTTCATGGGTGCTCGCGCACGCGCCTCAAACCAGCCCTCATCGAAGCGCAGAGCGACGAGCGGCTGCGCCCTCCCGACGATACGCAGCTCGTGGTGTTCGAAACCATCGATAAGGTCGATCTGCTCTTCGTCATCGACAATTCGCCGTCGATGGCCGACAAGCAAGAGTTGCTCCGACAAGCCGTGCCCACGCTGCTCGAGCGCTTGATCAACCCGCCTTGCATTTCGGTGGTCGACCCAAACGATGCGGTCGCCGTCGAAGGTCCAGGAGCACGCTGCCCCGCGGGGTATGAAAAGGAGTTCGAGCCACTCATCGATTTGCACGTGGGTGTCATTACGTCATCGCTCGGTGGCCACGGCGGTGATCTGTGTACCCCTGTTTCGGTGGCGCCCGACCCGACGCAGAACGACCGCGCGCACCTGCTGGCGAGCGTGCGAGAAGGGCTCGATGCCTACGACAGCGCAGGTTTCCTCGCGTGGGATCCCGCTGGCAGTAAGAATCCGCCGGGCGATGGCGAAGTCGGCAGCTTCATCGTGAGCTTTCAGGACCACGTGGCGGCCGCTGGCGAGGTCGGTTGCGGCCATGAGGCAACTCAAGAAGCGTGGTACCGCTTCTTGGTCGAACCCAACCCATACGAGAAGGTAGTGAGCGATGGAGCTTTCGCCTTTCAAGAGGGGACCGATGAGGTTTTGCTCGAACAACGCGCCGCATTCGTCCGCCCCGATTCGCTGCTGATGATCGTTGTCCTCAGCGACGAGGACGATTGCTCTGTCGTCGACGGTGGGCTCGGTTGGATCATTTCTTCGACAGGCGGACCCGGGCCTAGCTTCAACCTCCCCCCGGCAACCAGCGTCTGCTACACGGATCCAAACCACCGTTGTTGCCGCAGTTGTGGGCTATTGGAGGAGGCACCGCCTCCCGGTTGTGCGCCTCTCGCCCGCGATCCCGGTTGCCGGGCGAGTGAGCCGCTCGGCGGCGATTCGCTAAACATGCGTTGTCATCGACAAAAACAGCGCTTTGGGTTCGACCTGCTCTATCCGGTGGAGCGTTACTCTGGCGCACTCAAAGAACGCGCGGTCTTCGACCTTCGGAATTGCGACCGTGAGGAACAGGATGAAGCGAGCGCGGACGGCTGTCCGCTGCTCCCCAATCCCCTATTCGTCGGCCGGCGCGACCCTTCGATGATCATCTATACCGCGATCGTCGGAGTGCCCTGGCAAGACATTGCCTCGTCGGAAAGTCTGACGGGACCCACGCTCGAGTACTTGAGTCACGGCGAGCTCGAAGCTCTCGGGCGCTGGGAGGTCATCCTCGGCGATCCAGAGGCAGGCGTACCCCCGCTCGATCCCTTGATGATCGCACAATCTGAGCCCCGAACGGGCGTGCACCCCATCACGGGTGAACCCGTTGCACCGATTCATTCCACCGATCCTCAGGCCAATTCGATCAACGGCCACGAATTCGTGAACACCGACGATACGGAACCTCAGTACGCATGCATCTTCCCGCTCGAAACGCCGCGCGTCTGTTCTGATTCGTTTAGTTGCGATTGCGCCGACCGAGACCTGAACAAAGATCGGCCTCTGTGCAAGCCACCTGGTGGAGGACCGGCTGGGCTTACCCAATACTTTGCCAAAGCGTACCCTGGGCTGCGGCACCTCGAGGTGGCGAAGCAGCTGGGTGACGCAGCATCCATCGCCTCGGTTTGTCCCAAAACCACCACGCCCCCGACCGCAGCGCCGTCGTTCGGCTACAACCCGGCAGCGCAGCACATGTACCAGCGCCTTGCAGGCGGCCTGGGCGAACGCTGCTTGGCAACTCCGCTACCGCACACGAGTGACGGGCGCGCCGAGTGCGTGCTGTGGCAGCTCAGGGACGGTGATTGCGACTGTGCAGCGGCCGGGCTGCAAGAGGTCGACGCGCAAGCCCTCGAATCGGTCCAACGCATGCTCGAATTCGAATGCAGCTTCCAACGGCGCTTCGATTGCGAGCGGGCCTGCGCTTGTCAATTACCTCAGCTGCGTGGCAGCGAGCTCGCGGCCTGTCAAGAAAGCGCGCTGGCCAGCGGGATCGACGGCTGGTGTTCCATCGATCCCAGCCAGGGCATCGGCGACCCGCAGTTCGTGACTGACTGCCGGGTGGGTCACCCGCGCACGCTCCGCCTACTTGGAAACCTGGAACGCCTCAAAGACGAAGCTTTGTTCCTGACCTGTCCGGAGTGAGGCGAACCCGGGGCTGCCTCACATGCCGCCGTCGGTCGTACCCCCGTCGGTCGTGTCACCGTCCGTCGTGCCACCATCGGTCGTGCCACCATCGGTCGTGCCACCGTCCGTCGTGCCACCATCGGTCATGCCACCATCGGTCATGCCCCCGTCCGTCGTGCCACCGAACATGCCACCATCCGTCGTGCCGCCATCCGTCGTGCCGCCGAACATACCTCCGTCCGTCGTGCCGCCGAACATGCCGCCATCCGTCGTGCCACCGAACGCGCCACCATCGGTCGTGCCACCGAACATACCTCCGTCGGTCGTACCGCCGAAGCCGGTGGTCATGTCCCCGCCGTCGTCGGTCAATTCGCAGGTACCGTCCACACATTCGGCGCCGCCACCGCAGAAGCCGCCGCCGCCCATACCACCCCCGAACTCACAACAAGCCAGCCCAACGCTGCCGCAGGGGTCGCCCTCGCAAACACCATCGTTGCACTCGAGACCTAGCTGGCAATCGCCACCGCCACCAATGCCGCCGCCCTCGCAACAATCCTGGCCCGAAGCACCGCAGGCTGTTTCACAGGTTCCGCCGGTGCAAACACCTTCGGCACACACGAACCCGTCGCAACAGTCATCCCCCTGACCGGCGCTGCAGTCATCAGCTCCCGCTCCCGTGGTGCCACTGCCTGATCCGCCACCTGACCCGTTACTAGAGGAGTTTTCGCCTCCGCTCGTAGCAGCCGAGCCATCGGTTCCCGATGCATTGCTCGCTCCTGTAGTGCCGCTCGTTGCCGTAGACGTGGAGGGCCCCGCTCCAGTGGTACCTGCAGCACCGGTCGAGCTAGTGGCCAACCCCGTAGTGCCGGAGTTGGCGGACGAGGAACCATCATCGGCGGAGCCTTCGTCCCCGCCGCAGCCGGGTGCCATGGCCGATACCACGAGCAAGGCTGCGGGCGCGATGAACAAACCGAAGCGAACGCGAGCGTATGCAGAACGCTGCGACGGAGCGCAACTCATAGCAAGCACCTCCAAAAAACCAAGTGTGAGAAAGCGGTCTCATCACCGCTTCCACGTGGACAGTCACCGGCACCCATTTCGTCAGGCAACCCGCTGCGCGGTTTTTGTTCTCGACCTCGAGCGCGCGCTGGAGGAGAGCAATCAGGCGTCAGCGAGCCAGACAACCGGCCAAAGTGCAGCTCAATCCGACAAGAATCGTCGAACCGAGGGGTGCCTGCGATCGCCCCGGGTCAGAACGGACAATCCGTGGGCTGAGAAGTGAATTTCGGATTGTCTGCCACTTCGAACCAGTCGACGAACCAGAGGCAGCCGTCGCGCGCCTTACCCGCCGGGATCTTCATGCATTCCTGGCGTACGCACTCTTTCTTTGCCGAGTGGGCGCCGGTGCACTCGGTGAGGAATCCGCCATATTGGGCTCCCAAGTCGTTGGTGCCCCATTGCCTGCTGCAGGCGTTGAATTGGCCGACACCGCCGCCGGGGATCATCAGGTCGAACTGATTGCCTGCCACGTCGCCGCCGGTGTTGGTCACCTTGACGATCATTTGTTTGCCCTTGATGAGCTTGGAGCCAGGATCGTTGGGGTTGTGCTCTCCCTCGCCGGTGAACTGGATACGGTAGCACCCGCCACAATTGGGATTGGACTTCGCAATGTGCCCGTAAGACAGGCATTCGGAGACGGCGCGCGGAGCTTCGTCATAGCAAGCAAAGGAGCCACCGCCCGTGCAAGCGTTGTTCGAGTCTCCAGTGATCGAGACACCGTCCTGACCGCACTTGTGGCCGTTGAACTGGGCGCAATGCGGCTGGCAGCAGTCCCAATAGCGAGTGGCAAAGCCTTCGCCACCCGTGACGTTCGGTAGCCCCTCGGCGGAGCAATCCGGACCAGTCGGCTCTGGCGGCAAGCCCCCGTCGGGAATGCAGCGGCCACAGCTGATATCGCAGTAATCCTGGAACCACGCGGCACCGCATTCGTCGGTCTCGGTCGCCCAGTTTTCGCACGTGGCTCCGGGCCACTCCTCGGTGGGAGGCGGTTCGACGTCCTCACAGGGCTCTTCTTCAGGCTCCATGCTCGTCCCGCCCGAGCCGTTCGTCGTGCCGCCTTCGGGTACACAGCGACCGCAGCTCACGTCACAGTATTCGGCGAACCACGCCGCGTCGCACTCCGTGGTTTCGTTCGCCCAATTTTCGCAGGTAGCGCCCGGCCACTCCTCAGTGGGAGGCGGTTCGACGTCCACGCACGGCTCGGCGACCATGCCGGTACCCCCGCTGCCAGTGGCGGTGCCCACCGTACCCGTGCCGACCGTGCCTGCGGTAGTGTTGCCCGTGCCGACCGTACCGGCGCCAACGGTACTCATGCCGGCCGTGGTGGTCACAGCGCTGTTCGGGCCGCCGGTGCCGCTCGTGTCAGCGCTCCCCGTAAGCCCTGCCGGCCCAGCCGAGCCCGCGGTGCCGCCGCTGCCAACGGCCAAGCCGCCCGTGGTGATATCGTTGCCAGTCCAGCTGGACTGGGAGCTGCACCCCCCGGCGGATGTGAGGGCGGCAAACAGGCCGACGATGACTGAGGCCGGAAGAAACGATCGGCGGATGGGACGAGCGACAGCAGAAGGAGAAATCTTGTCCATGGTTTCCGGTCTGGGTTGGGCGGCGGAATCGGGGCCGCGAGTGACGTTTGAGGTGGCACTCGAAAGCGACGACGCGCTTCAAGGTAGCCAAGGCTCCCACCTGACGCCCCCAAAAATCTGCACTTTTACCCAGAACGATACCCGCGTATCCGGCTTCGCTGCATTTTTTTGCAGCCACGGCTAGCTTGCTGGAACGCATTGGGGAGAATTGCCTCCGTTAGCACCTGCAAAGATATGCTCGTGCGGCATCGAGCTGACAAAGCCACTCGGCGCTTCCGTGGGGCGAAGCATCGACGCCAAACGACTGCTGCCCCGATTCGACCAAGTAGACCCGCCTAGCTTGTCAGCCCGTGCCGCCCAAATCGTGACTCGATCCACGCTTGTTGTTTTTCGCCTGTTTTACGCCATCAGTATCTTGGCTACATCGTTGTGCTTGGGGAGTTGCGGAAAACCGAAACCCAAGACGGTCACGACGGAAGACGGGAGGCAGGCTTTGGAGCTCCCCTACTGTCTCGATGCCACCGACTGCTTCACGGCCGCCGATGAGGCTTGCCCACGCGGTTACGAAACGATCCGATGGCAAGCCTCGAGGCCCCACATCATCATCTGCCACTGAGCGGCACAGGACTTCGGATTGGACTATGCTGCCCGCGGTGCCTCGAAGCTGCTCGATATTCTTGCTTTGGTTTGCACTAGCCGCGGCAGGCTGCCGAGAAAAGGTCGCGCTAGGGGGTTGGGACGTCGGAGCTGGCACCACCGATGGCGGGGCGGCGGGCGCGGGCACGGGCAACACCGGGACGATCGAGCTGCCCAGCTGCTTGCAACAAGGTAGTCCGGGCCCATTGAACTCAGCCGGCGAGGTGTTCGGAGCCACGGAGACTGCTACCGATTGGAATTGGCCTTCCCCGGTGACATCGATGCAGTGGGACCTGATGGTCGAACGCGAAATCGTACGAGACCCGCCAGGCTCTCCGGCAACCGGTGGGTACTACTGGGCGCACCAGTTCTCGCTGTTGGAAGGCGCTGCCGGTTTTCTCGGCATCCAAGCAGAGGGCGTGTACCAGGCCGATCCCCCGACCTCGGAGCTCCAAATCACGAAAATGGCTGCGTTCTGGTTGGCCGGGCCCCCGCTCGCTGCAGAGCTCGGTGACATTGCGTACCCCGATGCTCGCGTCGCGCCCACCACGGCTGCGGGGGTCAGCTATCTGACCATCCATGCGCGCTTCGACTGGAAAGCCTGCCGCGTGTATCGCTTTCGATTGGGCCCACACTCCACCGAGAACGACGGCAGCGTTTGGTATGGCGCGTGGATCGAAGACACCGAGACGAGCGTCGATACCTTTCTGGGTCGGATGCTGTTGCCGGCGGACAGCGGCACGTTCTCGCCCTTCAGCATCTCTAGGACGATGCCCATCGAATTCGGGGAGCCCATGTCCTGCGACGTGCCCCCGGAAGGGTCCGCCGTGTTCGGTACACCGAGCACCATCGAAGGTGACATCCGTGCCAGCGTGGCAGCTCACCGCTTCAGGCAACCCTTGGCTTGCGCGAGCTCACGGTTCACCGAGTT
This sequence comes from uncultured Myxococcales bacterium, assembly GCA_965651135.1. Classification (GTDB taxonomy): domain Bacteria; phylum Myxococcota_A; class Polyangia; order Polyangiales; family Polyangiaceae; genus JAICQQ01. Next base: position 11,101 of record CBFGRJ010000130.1, on the reverse strand, counting down.
CCAGGGAGCCGTGAGACACGAGCTCGGCTTGCGCCCTTGAACAGCGACCTACTCCAGGCAAATCTTCCGCAGGTCACGCCGCGCGCGTGACGAACGCCTCGTCTCCCAGAACTTGCGTGCGCGCCTCACGAGCTCCGGGGTCTTGTGCTCCAAGCAGTCGGCGATCATGTCGTATGCCTGGCGCGTGGGCTCGTCGTCATCGGGGTATTCGGCGCGGTACTCGGCGTTCAGGCGACGGATGCCCTCGTAATCCTTGACCAAGATTGCGCCGTCGATTTGGCCGATGAAGTAATTTTGACGGTAGGCACGTAGGCGCTCGGGGCTCATGTCATGCGACGGATCCCCCGGCTCGAACTCGGAGTGTGAAAGGCCATCTGCGCTCGCCAAGGCGGTTCCATCGTGGCGGTGCCTTGGCTCGAGTGCCGGCGTGGCCGGGCGGGGCTCGGACGGCTCTGGTGTATGGTCGGCTGCACGCTTCGTCCCGACCACGGCATCGCGCTCGATATCGACCGCCTGGCTCGGCCCGCGGCTGCGGTCGATGATGAGCCAGAGCACCGCCACAAGGGGCACGAGCACCAAGATCGCGCCCAGTTGCCAAAAGTTTCGACGCTCGTGAAGCGCCACTCGTTTCGCCTTCTGCATCAGGGCAATGTCACGGTCCACTCGACCGTTTCGGTTGAATTGAGCCAGCCCGCCGAGTGACAGTAGCGACCGGTCACGCCCTGGGGGCACTCACCATCGCGATAGCGGACGAGATCCTCCGTGGCGTTGTCGTACGCGGTCGCCGTGATGGTGTAGGTCCCGGCGCTGAGGCCGCTGCCTGCCAAGTCGAAGGAGGTGCCCGCGTTTTCGGCGACGACCTCACCGTTGATGGACCAGTCGACGTTGATTACTGCCGGATCGATGACCAGCACCTGGAGCGTCGTGGCTCCGTTGACGGCGCCCGCGGGCGGAATCGCCTCGTCGATGGGAGTCACGTGCTCCCAGATCGTGTAGATGATCTGTTCGCGCGAGATGGCATTGAAGCTGGTATTCAGGTTCATACCAAAGAGGCTGTTCATCATCGAATTGTTGCTAGGACGGTACTGTCCGCTGGTCGGCGACTCGTAGCGCCCGCCCGACCAGGTGCTCTGCAACCCCGTCGCTCCTTCGTCGGGCACCTTGAGTCCCTTTTGTATTACGCCCATCCATCGGTCCCACTTGCCAGCGGTGGTCATGGGATTGCCGGTCATGTTGATTTCCCCGTACTCGTTGCCCATCGTACCGGTGCCGTTGGTGTCTTCGCCACAGCCAGCGCCGGTGCAGGTTCCGTATTCGTCAGCCAGTTGGTGATGACTGTGTCCACCCTCATGCAGCGCGGCCCCCGCGGCTTCGTCGTGACCGCCAGCAAACAACATGACGCGCCCACCCACGTTGTTCCACGAGCTGATGTTGAACGATGCAGCAAGCCAGTCCGGCTCCAGATTCATCGGTAGGACTCCGTCGAGGTAGTCGTCCACCGAGCGCTCGTTGATGCTCGAAACCCGGCCGCTGATGCTGCCGCCAAAAGGACTGCCAACGTTGCCCGTACCCGCCGACTTGATGGCGCAAATATTGACGAACTTGCGGTAGCGCCCAAATGGCTCTCCCGTTTCGTGATTGAAGCGGCGATCGAGGGTTCCTTGAACGTGCTCGATGAAAGTGGTCTCGATCTCGCTCGAGTCGTAGCCCTCACCCACGATGACGTAGTTCACACGGTTCTCGGGAGGTCCCGCGCTTTCTATGGCGACGCCATCCGCACCACAATCGAGCTCGTAATCTCCGATCGAACCCGTACCACCACCGCCGAACCCACCGACGTTGCCGCTGGTTCCTGTTCCGGTAGACGACGTGCCCCCCGTTGCCGTGCCGCTCGTGGCGCCTCCGCCGACGCCGGTCGCTCCTCCAGCTCCGTTTGTCGCGGCAGCGCTCATACCACTGGTAGTTCCCATGCCCATGCCCGTGGTGGTGACGCCGGCCGCCGTGGACTCCGCTCCTGCGCCAGTCGTCGCAGTGGCGGACCCCTGAGCGGTGCCGCCGTCGCTGGTCGTGCTGGTCACCGGCGTACCCGTCACTCCGCTGGCGGCGTCCCCCGGAGAATCGACGCCAGCCCCATCACTGCAGCAGACCAAAAGGAGAGCGGTGGCACCGAACGGTGCGCGATACCTTCGTTCCATGAGTCGATGAATGACCGGTCAAAGCCGCATCCATGGACTCGATTGCGGGGCAGCGTTGCGCTGCAAAAGTATCTCGCCACTGGAGTGTCGCAACGACCTAGCGGGATAACTGGAATGAGCACTAAGCCGAGCGCGCAGCTTGCGGTCGGCGGCTGGCAGCGTGTCGAAGGGCGAGCTTGCGTAGCTCATCCAGCACGAAAATGCTGGCGGCGACTCCGACGGAGAGCGCCCATTCGCCACGCGACAGCGCTGTCGTACCCAGCACGGACTGGAACGCCGGCAAGTGCACGGCAACGATTTGCAGAGCTACGACCACCAGCAGGCTTGTCCACAACCAGCCGTTCGAAAACACGTGCCTGCAGAAGGCAGAGCTTCGTTCGAATCGGGCGTTGAAGGCATTGAACACTTGGAACAGAACGAAGGTCGTGAAGGCCATGGTGATTCCAGCAGTTTCACCGCGAATCGCGACGCCACGAGAAAGAGCGAACAGCGTCCCCGTAGCCATCAGACCCCCCAAGAGGCAGAGCACCGCCAAACGAGCGAGCGTGAGAATGCGCGCTTTGGGATCGCGAGGCGGAACGCGCATGACGTTGGCGTGGGGCGGGTCGACTCCAAGAGCCATGGCCGGAGGCCCATCCATGATGATGTTCACCCATAGGATCTGCAGCGGGGTGAACGGTACGGGAAGCCCGAAGAACGGCGCAGCGAAGATCGACAAGAGCGCGCCGATATTGGTGGACAACTGAAAGCGGAGAAACCGGACGATGTTGTCGTACAAAGTCCGTCCTTCCTTGACCGCTACCACGATGGTGTCGAAGTGATCGTCGGAAAGCACCAGATCGGCGGCTTCCTTCGTGACCTCGGTTCCGGTAATCCCCATGGCCACACCAATATCGGCCTTCTTGAGCGCAGGGGCGTCATTGACCCCGTCGCCAATCATGGCGACCACGAGCCCGCGTGCCTGCAACGCAGAGACGATGCGCAGCTTGTGCTCGGGCGACACGCGAGCCAGCACGCCGAACTCGGTCACCTGATTCTCGAGCTCGTCATCGCTCATGCGGTCGAGCTCGCGACCGCTCTTGGCTCCACCGGGAATACCCAAGGCTCGCGCCACCGCCAGACCGGTGGCCGGGTGATCCCCGGTGATCATTCGCACCCTGATGCCCGCCGAGCGGCAAAGGGCTATCGCTTCGCGCACCTCGGCGCGTGGCGGGTCGAGCATTCCGACCATGCCCACGAGCACCAGGTCTTTCACCTCTTCGAGTAACCCGGCATCTTTACCCTCGTTTTGCGTGGCTTGCTGACCCAATTCGCGCATGGCCAGAGCCAGAACGCGAAGACCACGCTCGGCCAGGTCGGTATTGGCATTTGCAAATCTAGCTCTTGCTGCATCGTCCATGGCTACTGGACCGCTGGCGTCGAGCAGCTTGGTGCAGCGCTCCAGCAGGACCTCGGGCGCACCCTTGACATACATCACACCCGTGGCTTGCAACGTGGCCGAGAACTTGCGCTCGGCTTCGAAGGGCACCTCGGCCATACGCGGCTCACGCTGCCGCAGATCGACTACATCGAGCCCCCCCTTCGCGGCCAGGACCCAAAGCGCTCCTTCCGTGGGATCACCCGCGACCGCATCGTTGCAGACGCTGCTGTCGTTGCACAGCGCTCCCGCTCGCAGCAGTGTATCGAGCGCCAGCGAGCGCGCGCAGTGAATCTCGCCCTCTACGCGGTAGCCCTCTCCGCTCACCGAGTGACAGCCGTCGTGAAGCACGACTTCACGGACGGTCATTTGGTTCATGGTCAGGGTACCGGTCTTGTCCGAGCAGATGTCCGTGGTGCAGCCGAGCGTCTCCACCGAAGACATGCGCTTGACGATGGCACGTTGGCGAGCCATGCGGTGCATACCGATGGCCAAGGTTACGGTCACCACCGCCGGCAATCCTTCGGGAATGGCCGCGACGGCAATGGCCACCGCTTCCATGATCAGCTCGAACCACGGCACGCCCCTGAGCAGCTGCAGCACCACGATGACGGCGACTGCCGCTCCTGCGATCAGCGCCAATCGACGCCCGAGCACTTCGATCTGAATCTGCAGCGGCGTCTTGGATTCGCCGTCGTCGTGCAGCATGGCTGCCAATCGACCCATTTCGCTTGCGGGACCGGTGGCGCAGACCAACACCTCACCTCGGCCACGCGTCACCACGGTGTTCATGAACGCGCAGTTCGTCCGGTCGCCCACGCCGAGCTCATGATCCGCGAGCGGGCCCACCTGTTTGGTGACGGGAGCCGATTCGCCTGTCAGCGAGCTCTCGTCGATTTCCAGGCCATGTACCGAAACAAGCCTGCCATCGGCTGGCACCCGACTGCCGGGCTCCAGCGTGACGACATCCCCGGGTACCAGCTCGGAGGCTGAAATGACGCGCTCTTGCCCACCGCGGCGAACTCGGGCCGTGGGGTTGAGCATACGGCGCAACGCCGCTACGGCTGCTTCGGCTCGATGCTCCTGAATGAAACCAAGGGTCGCATTGAACAAGACCACAATCGCGACCACCACCGCGTTCTTCTTGTCTCCGACCACCAAGGCAAGGAGCGCGGCAAAAAGCAGCAAGATGATCAAAAAGCTTTTGAACTGGGCAAGAAACAGGGCTGCACGCGAGCGCGGCTTCGGTTCGGGAAGCTTGTTGGGCCCGAGCTCCGCCAGCCTCCGCCTGGCTTCCTCGTCGGAAAGGCCTTCAGCTCCGGATCCGAGCCGTTGAAATCCTTCTTCGACCTGAGCCGTCCACAGCGGCGGAGCGTCCGGCGCGCCTGCAACCAATGGCTGGTTGGCACTGCGCTCGGCGGAACTGAGGTCGATCGTCATGAGATCCCGGGATGAACAAATCACGCACGCAACTTGCGCGCCACATCATGGGCTATGTGTGCGTAGCAGATGCCCCGCAATCCTGCGCGCAAGAATTGCGTAGCCGCGCCAGTTTATGTCGAACGGCCGTGCCGGGGAGTGGGGTTTCTCACTGACCGACGGCGAGCATCGTCGAGCCGTCCCCAAGTGCGGAACCCGTGTAGAACCCCAGGCAAGCGCTGTGCAACTTCGGGGCCAGTCTCGACCCAGGTGAAGGGCGGAGTGAACTGCGGCCTACGGTTTCGCTATTCGCACTGGTACTGCGTACAGATGCCCGACTCGCAGTCCTCATGCCGATAGCAGGTCTCGCCGGGCAGGCCTGCCGTGCAGGTGCCGGCACTGTTACCTCCGGTATTGCAGTGCCCTGACATGCACTGAGTCGGAGTGACGCAGAAAGAGCCGAGCTCGCCATCGGTGCACTCGCCACGTCCCAACCCTACCGAGTAGGCGCAGAACCCTTCCAAGCAGTCGTCGTCTGCCACGCACGCGCTCTCGAGTTGCCCATCGGTGCACTTACCGTAGCTATTGCCAGAGTGATGCGCGCACAGGCCCGACTCGCAATGTGCATCGGCCGTACACGATGAGCCGAGCTCACCATCGGTACATTGCCCATCGCTACTGCCCGCGCCGATCGCGCAGCGTTCGGACATGCAGTTCATGTCGGTCACGCAGTAGGCGCCGTGTTCACCGCTGGTGCACCTGCCCATTTCGTACCCGCTTCGAATCGCACAATAGTTCGACTGGCATTGTTCGTTCGAAACGCACGCGGAGCTTTCCGAGCCATCGGTGCACTGGCCTCCGCCGTCACTAGCAAGAGCGCATTCACCGACCACACAGTGTTCGGGTTTGCTGCAGCGATCGCGAAGTTGCCCGGCGCTGCAGGTCCAGCCGGCACCCGCTGAGTCTTTCGCACAACGGCCAGCCGCACAGTCGCCGTCGTCCTCGCGATCGCAGGCCGTGCCTACCGAGCCATCCGTGCAAGCGTAGCTTGGGCCCTCGGAAACATACACGCGAACGCAGTGCCCCTCGTTGCAGTCGGAGTTTTCGCCGCAGGCCTGTCCTACCTTGCCCTCGGTGCAGTAGCTGGAGAACGAGTCGTCGGCGCATTTGCCGGACTGGCAGTCGCTGTCGTCCGCACACGGCTCGTTCACGGCGCCGGAGGTGCAGCGACCGTCGAAGGTCCCCATGGCGCAGCTGAGGCCACTGCCGCACTGCTCGTCGCTGTAGCAAGTGCTGCTGGCAGACCCATCGCTGCACACCCCCTGGCTGCTGTGTTCGGCCTTGGCGCAGATGCCGCTTTGGCACTCGTCGGGATCGCCGCAGGGAGAACCCACCGCGCCGTCGCCACACGTGCCCAGCTGAGTCGCTGGGTCCGAAGCGGGCACACAGATCTCAGACTCGCAATCGGAGGCATCGGTGCAAGGATCGCCCAGAGCGCCGCTGCTGCAGCCTCCCACGAAGGAGGCCGGTGGCACTATGCAACTCGACCCGTCTCCACAGTGCGCATCGGCATTGCAGGCGGCACCGGCTTCACCGCTCGAGCAGGCTCGCGTGCCGTCCAGCGCTACCGCTACACAGCTGTCCTCCGAGCAGTCCTCGTCCACCAGGCAGCGCGCACCCGACAAACCGCTGTCGCACTCGCCGGGACTGTCCGCGTCGGCCTGCACGCAACGGCCGTCACCGCAATCAGCATCCGATTCACAAGGGTCGTAGTCACCGATACACGAAACGACGTCACCGAGATCCCACTCGCAAGCGACGTCGCAATCCACGGCCGTCAAGCAGCCGCGTTCCTGGTGACAGCCCGTATAGCTGGCGGGAAACGGCTCGCAGTCGCAGCGAACCGTGGCGCAGGCGCTATCACAACCGCTGTTCGCGTACTTCAGGTCGAGAGCACCGCAACTCGCCTGTACCGGTGGAGGCGGAATCTCGGGTCGACCACCGATGCCTGCTGTACCTCCCCCACCCGAACCCTTCGTGGTGCCGCTCGTAGGCGATCCACCGCTGCCGGCGGCTCCGCTCCCTCCCGTGCCCCCACTGCCCATCGAATCACCGGAGCCGTCGGAACCGTCGGAGCACGCCATGCTCGACACCATGGCCGCGATCAGCAGACAGCCCGAGACAATCGCTTTGCGCCGCATCGCAAGGAATCGTTCGACCATGCTTTTGGTTACGAACGTTTTTTCCCGAAACCTTCCCCCCTGAGCTCAGGCAAGTACGCGACTGCCGCACTCCGGAGCAGCCCCGCGCACTCGACCCCCGGAGTACTCCTACAGCTCGACGCTCACTTCGGAGCTGAACACCAGGGTCGGATCGCCCCGCTCTTCGAGGGTGACCGCAAGTGTGAGAATGGTTCGCTCGACGGTACCCTCGAACAACGTCGTCGCGCCGGAGGCAACGCGGATCGACTGATCGAGATCGAGCATCGCATCCGAAAGCCTGATAGACACGCGCTGCACACCGCTTACCTGAAGGTCGATGGTTTGACCCGTGAGGCTCGCCTCGATTCGATTGTTGGGGGCTGCGTTGTCCGAGTCGACGGCCAGCCAGTAAAAGCGCCGGTGAGTGACGTCGTCCTGTAGCCACACGATACGCTCGGGCATCGGGTTGCGCGTGAATTCTGCCATCCAAGGCACTGCCACAGCATCCTCCAGGTCCATCCAGTGAGGTTTGTCTGGATGGACCTCGACATAGTGGGGGTAGCCCCCGGGATCCGCCGCGCTCAGCTCGTCGAGCAATGTGCCCCACTCTTCTGCCACCAAGTTGCGATCGTATGCCGTGTCCAGTCCGCCAACATGAATCGTGAAGCCGATGTTGCGCAGGCTTTCGGGGCGGGCGTCGTTCGGGTGCCCTGCCATCATCGCGGCCGCCGCCCAGTGGTCGGCCATGCGCGGCCCGAGCTGGTAGACGCCATCGCCTCCTGCCGAATACCCCATCACGTACACGCGGTTGGGGTTGATCCCCTCGAGTACGATGAAGTTGGTGATCAACCGTTCGAGCAAGGGGTCGATGTGCGGTTCGTGCCAGAGGTTCCAGGTATTGGTAGGTGCTCGCGGAGCCAGGTAAATGCCTTCGTCGGGCTGATACAAACCCTTCTGGTTTTCCCACTGCTGATCGTTGACGCTGGCATCGGCTTCGCCACCGCCATGCAACGAGATGAACAGACTGTGGCCGGACTCGGGCTCGCTGCCAAACGTGGTGAAATCGTAGCGCAGCGTGCGCCCGTCGATGGTGATGGCCTTGGCCTCTGCCTCCGCGGTGCGCTCTAGCGCGATGAAGGCCGCGTAGTCGTCCCACAGGAGCGTGCGCGCGGTGTCCGCGTCTGCGGCGCTGAGCGGGACGCGCGCGAACTCCTGCGAATCGAGAGCGGGGCGTGCGCCGCGCTCGATGGCCAGATACTCTCTCAGGCGATCGAGCGCGTCGCTGTCCGTAACCCCACCTGTGCTGGCCGTCGATGCCGCGGTGGTCGAGGTGCTCGTCAGGGCCGTAGCCGTCGCGGTGACACCCACGGTTGCACCGCCAGAACTGCTAGCCGAGGTAGAGCCACCGCTCGCCGTGGTACCGGTGCTACTGGTGGTCACGCTCGAGGGCGACCCGCCCGAACCGTTCGACGTGCTGCTAGAAACCGAAGCCGACTGCGTAGGTGTGCCGGACGGTGCAGCGCTGGGCTCGGAACCGGAGCAGCCCACCAGCGTCAGCAGTGCTGCGGCCAGTGACGCGCCGCGCTGTACTCTCGTGCTCCGCATGGGCGGCATCGTAACCCAAGCGGTGAGCGCGGCCAACAGGACCAGGCCTTTCTCGCGAGCGTTCCCGAGGCTGTGTCCGAGTCGGTGAGGCTACTCGCGTAGCAGGGCCAGAAATGCCTGGCCGTAGCGCTCGAGCTTGGTGGGGCCCACGCCGGTGATCGTCAAGAGCTCTGTCGCCGTACGAGGTTTGTGCGCCGCCATTTCGAGCAGCGTGGCGTCGCTGAAGATCACGTAAGCGGGAACGCCGCGATCGTCAGCCAAGGCGCGGCGCAGTCCTCTGAGGCGCTCGAACAGATCGATGTCCCCCCCTTGCAGCTGCTGCTGTGGACGCATCGTGCCGGTGGTGGCACCTCGGGCAGTCGGTTTGGGCAAAGTGGACAGGATGTCTGCGCCCGAGCAATGGTCACACGCGCTCCGGCAGGGCTCGATGCGTTCTTCGAAGTGACGAACCAGGGCTTGATGACGGCAGCCTCCGGCCTCGCAATACTCGAACATCTCGCGTGTGAGACCCCGGGCGCGCGCCTGCTGCTTTGGATCGTCGAGCTCGTCGGCGAACGCGTCGTAGGCCTTGACCTCGGACCAGCTGTAGAAGAGTACACAATCGCTCGGGACGCCGTCGCGCCCGGCTCGTCCAATTTCCTGATAGTAGCCCTCGAGTGAGCGCGGCATGTCGCGGTGGATGACGTAGCGAACGTTGGATTTGTCGATGCCCATGCCGAACGCTATGGTGGCCACGACTACGTCGATTTGATCCGCACGGAAAGCCTGCTGCACCTTGTTTCGAGCCTCGTTGTCCATGCCGGCGTGGTAGGCCGCGGCGCGGCAGCCTTGCCCGACCAGGTACTCGGCCAAGGCCTCGGTGCGTTTGCGAGACAGGCAATAGATGATGCCGCTTTGCCCCGCGCGGGCCTGCACGATCCCCAAAATTGCCTTCCGCACCGGCGGCTTCATGCCCGCGCCCTTCTTGAAGACGTGGAGCGTGAGATTCTTCCGAAAGAAGGAGCCCTGATACACGTTCGGCTCCTGCATGCCGAGCTGCTCGACGATGTCACGGGTCACCTGGCGCGTGGCGGTCGCGGTCAACGCGAGCACTGGAACCCCAGCGAAGCGGCGCTTCAGGCCGCTGAGCTTGCGATATGCGGGGCGAAAATCGTGGCCCCAGTGGCTGATGCAATGGGCTTCGTCGACAGCGATCAACTTGAGGTCCAGATTTTGAAGCACCCAGCCTACCGATGCCTCCAAACCTTCGGGAGAGGCGTAGAGCAACTCGAACTCGCCGCGCCGTAGCCGCTCGAGCCGCGCGCGCCTGACTTCGGGGGCAAGGCTCGAGTTGAGAAAAGTGGCTTTCAGCCCGTACTCGGAGACGGCATCCACCTGGTCCTTCATGAGCGCGATGAGCGGAGAGACGACCAGCGTGGTGCCGCCTAGAATGCGTGCGGGGACTTGGTAGGTGAGCGACTTTCCGGCACCGGTAGGCATGATGCCCACCGAATCGCGCCCGGCCAGCACGCTTTCGATGATGGGCAGCTGACCGGGGCGGAACTCTTTGAACCCAAAGACCTGGTGCAGCACCTGTATGGGGTCGGCTCGTGCACCGGTGCTGGTTGCATGAGCGTCGAGCGAGCGAGCGAGTTCTTTGAGCATTGCCAGTGTGTCGGGCAAGAACAGGCTCGAGTTGCGTTTCCAGAGCTGCCTGAGCGTCTTTAGCTCGCCAGACACCGCTCGCCGTGTCTCTGGGTCGTCGGTGCGCGCGTGAAAATGCCGTGCCAATGCGCGGACCCGGCTCAGTACCGCCTCGGGTGATGGGGCATTCGGCATTGGTGGCTCGTAACACAGCGAGCCGGGTCCTGCGACCGGGCTCCTGCAACCGCGAAAACAGGCGGACGGTTGCTCGCCCCGCGCCCTGGGTACTACGCTCGAGCACATCATGGTCCCGACTCGCTGGACGACCGAATCCAAACTGCTCCACGGGCTCTTGAGTGCGCTGTTCGTGGGCAGTTTGGCCTACGGCTGTGGCGGCCCGGGCGCTCAGGGTTGTCCGCTGGAAGGTTGGAGCGGCATGTGCGGCCTCACCAGCTTCACCAAAGTGCGTGAGGTCGAGCTCCCCGTACCGCATGCGGTCTACGAGGCTATCTATACTCCCATCCAAAATCCCCAGTCACCCAATTACACCCCGCCCGCGGTGCGCTTGGAAGTGTCCGCCGTGTCGAAGCACGATCAGGCGCTGCACCAGCATATGGAGCGCTACCGACAGATCCCTTGTC
>CBFGRJ010000129.1:0-17696 GCA_965651135.1 uncultured Myxococcales bacterium | reverse complement strand
CTCCGCCGCCGCGCGCTCGTATCGTTCTGCCTCTGCCTCTGCCTCTGGCTCGGGGTCACCCTGCCGACTCATGTCGAGGGTTACTGTCTCGAGCTTGACGGGGGCCCCAGCATGCAACAGCGGCAACAGGGCGCGAATGGACCAAGACGAATAGCGGAGAGACATGACGTGAAGGACGAGCTCGGGCATAGCCGGCGTCATATCGCGCTTTTCGCCACCCTCACAATCCTGTAAAGTCTAGAAACCCGCGCAACCCCTGTGCACTTCCGTTGCCAAGTAGTCCCGGAGCAGCTTGACCCGTTTGGGTAAGTGGCGTGAAGCATACACGAGTGATTGCACTGCACCCTGAGCGCTGAGCTCGGGCAGCACTGGTAGAATTTGCTCGGCTCCGTTGTATTCGTGAGCGAAGCATTGTTCGGGGAGCAGGCCAATGCCTTGACCTGCGACGATGCCTTGCAGGACGAACTGAAAACTGTCGCCGCTGAGGGCGCCGCGGACCTCGACGCTAACCGTGGCCCCGTTGGGATCGGTGAGCTCCCAGGTGGCGCGACCATCGGCGGCTCGGTAGAGCACGGCTTGGTGGTGGGAGAGGTCAGCGATGGCGCGCGGCTGGCCGTGTTGCTCGAGGTAGGAGGCGGAGGCGTAGAGGCGATGGACGGTGGTGCCGAGCTTGCGGACCATGTGTGAGGAGTCTTCGAGGCGGCCGAGGACGATGGCGAGGTCGACTTCGGCGCCGATGAGCTCGGCGCCACGAGCGGTGGTGACCACATCCACATGGATTTTGGGGTGCAGGCGTACGAAGGCGCCGAGCGTGGTCGTGATCTTGCCGCTGAGCTCGGGAGGCGCGGCGAGGCGAACGATACCGCTCGGTTCTGCAGCGGCTTCTCCTGCCAACTGCATCGCTTCGTCGAGGCCGCTCACGGCATCGCGCGCGCGCTCGTAGTAGGTGCGGCCCGCGTCAGTGAGCGAAACACTGCGGGTGGTGCGCTCGAGTAGTACGATGCCGAGGTCCCGTTCGAGCTTGGCTACGCTGCGGCTGACGGACGAGGTGGGCAGGTGCAGATCTTTGGCCGCGGCGGTGAAGCTGCCTGCTTCGACGACGCGCAGGAAAGTCACGACGCGGTTGAGGTCCATTGCTCCGGGGACAATAGTGCGTTGCGTTTTGATCGACTAGTGCTCTGGGGATAACGCTTTAAGTTCGCGGGCAATCCAGAACCAGGAGCATTGTTTCATGGCATTTCTCGCGAAAGGGGCCCCCGTTGCTGGTCGAGTGACGCTGGGCCTGATCTTCTCCGTTTTCGGGCTCAACTATTTTCTCGAATTCTTGCCCCCGCCCCCGCCTCCGCCCGAGCAGGCGCTGCCGTTCTTGGGCGGCCTGATGGCCAGCGGTTACGTGTTCCCCGTGATCAAGACCGTCGAAGTGGTCGCGGGCGCGGCGCTCCTGGCGAATCGGTTCGTGCCACTCGCGCTGACGCTGCTTGCGCCCATTATCGTGAACATCGTGGCGTTCCACTTCTTGCTGGCGCCGAGTTACGGCATGCCGGTCGCGGTGATTGCGCTCGAGCTTTACCTCGCGTGGACCCATCGCGCAGCGTTCTTACCGATGCTGCGGGCGCGCGCGCAGGATGCCACACAGGAAGAGCGACCAACGATCGCACGCACGGCGGAGGTGAACGGCTGATTGCCCGATTCTCTACTGCTTGTCGAGCGGCACCGTCCAAAGGTACACCTCGTGCTCGCGGTCGAGCTCGGGTGGGCCCATGCGAAGGTGCTTGGCCGGTCGCACACCCTTCATGTCGAAGTCGTGTGAGACGATGCGTGAGCCACGGCGGAGCTTTTCAAGCTGCGGGATGAGCTTCACATTGAGCTCGGGCAAGAGGTAGAGGGTGACGACGCTGGCCGGTGAAAGATCGAGCGTAAAAATATCCTTCTGCTCGATGGTCACCAAATGCCCGACGCCGTTGAGCTCGACGTTCCTTCTTGCCTCGGCAACTCGATCCGGGTCGATGTCGAAACCTCGAGCTTTCGTGCCGTAGCGCTTTGCAGCGGTGACTACGATGCGTCCGTCGCCGCAACCCAGGTCGCATACCGTGTCTTTCGGTGTGACTTTGGCCACTTGCAGCATGCGGTCCACGACCGGTTGCGGCGTCGGAACATAAATGACATCCGGGGTGCGCTTTTCCCCACGCTCCGCCTGGGGTGGTGGGGCTTGCGCTTCAGGCGTAGCCGCCCCCAGCGTCAGGAACAGCACCAAGGCTGCGATGACTAAAGTGGCCGCTGTAGCGAGCTTCGAAGACGATGGCATGAACATGGCTCCTCGGTGACTGGCGATCGTTCCGGTGGGGGAGGCGACGCCTCGAAACCCGGGGGCCGTGCAACCTCGATGCCATTCGAGCGCGCAGCTTGCCCGATCAAAAGGCGGTCACTGCGCCCATGAGTAGGTAGATAACGATGAGCACGATGCCCTCGAAGCCGATGCCCAGGGGTCCTCGCTTCTGCCTGCGCAAGAGACCAGCCAGCAGAATCAGTGCCATCAAGAGCCCGCTCACCGTTACGAAGAGATCGTCGGGTTTTGCTGCGTGGTAGAGCGAGCCTTTGCGGTAGGCGACGTCTCCCGCCACCAGGTTGAGCACATCGAACGTGTTGCCTCCCAGAACTCCGCCGATGGCGAGCGTGAGCGCGCCAGCGCGCACGGCAGCCACGGCGGTAACGGTTTCTGGTATGGCGTTGACGAGGCCCATCAACACGGCCCCGACGAAGCTAGCGTCGAGGCCGGCGACTGCGACGATCGACTCAGCGGCCGTGGCAATGGCCCAACCACTTGTTGCGACGACCAAACCGGAGACTACGAAGTCGACCCACAGCCGGAGCGTCGAGCGCCCCGAGCCTTCCTCGGGTTCGTCGGCTACGGTCTCCGCGGTCTGCTTGGGCTGCCACTGAGGGTCTTGCTTGACCCGCTTGACCACCTTGATGCCGAAGAGATACGCGCCAATCAAAGCCAGCGAAGCGGGATGGATGCCCCATAGCGTCACGCCCGGCGAAAACGTGCCGAGCAGCGCGACGCACATCATGCATCCGAGCAAAACCCCGAACACGGCGTTTGGCATCGACGCAGCCGCATGCTCCAGGTTGGCCTTGCGGTATGCCAGGTCGGCCACGGCCAATGCCAGGAGCTGGGCTGCGATGCCCCCCATGGCGTTGGAGTACGCCAGAGATGCGTGCCCACCGGCTCCGGCGGTAGCGGTCATCACGATGCCGGACAGCGAGAGCATGCCACCGAAGAAGACAGAGCCGAACAGCGCCTCACCGAGTCCGGTGCGATCGGCCAGCTCGTCGCCCGCACGGGACAGCCGCACGCCGAGCACCACGGTCAACAGCGCTCCAGCCCCAAACACCAGGCTGCTGACCGAAAGAGACCAGGTCTGTGCTCCCATGACGGAAACGTGGGTGCGTCGATGCCGGCCGCAAGCCACGTGCCGTCGGACTCGACGCTGGGGCGCAAAGCGACTAGCCTGCCCGTGTGGCAATTTGGAGGGTAAGGCTACTTTTGTCGGTAGGCGTCATGCCGCTCGTGGCATGTGGCAGTTCGGCGACACTCACGCACCGCAACGGTGCGTTGACTGAAGCCAAGATCACGGGAGGAAGCCCCGAGGCCATTATCGTTGAAAGCGACGCTGGCCTCTCGTATGCGATACCCCGCTCGGACATCCATGAAATCGATCACCCGGGCAACGTTGCGGCCACCATTGGTGGTGCTGTTCTGGGCTACGGCCTGCTCAACATCGGTCTGGCTCTCGACGAGTGTCAGAAAGACGAGCGCTTCGAGAGCGGTGCCGAGCAAGCGGGGTTCTGCACCGGTGTATTCAGTCCGGCCGTCGTGGGGCTAGGGCTGTTGATCTACGGCCTGTACACTCATCACCGTTCAACGAGCGCGGTGGACGACACGTCGTTCCCGTCTGCATCGGCCGCGCGCTTGGCGCCCCCAGGCGACTACCAGCCCCCTCCCGATTGGGCTCTACCACCTCCAGCACCTCACGGGACGCAGCCTTAAGGAGCACAAGGCAGAAGCGCCAGGCTGTCGAACCAGAAGCTCGTCGGTAGATTGTCGTCAGAGTCGGCCCACAGACGGAAGGTCATGCGCATGCCACGGTAAGGTGTGACTTCGAGCTCCACCGTGAAGGGCGCCCAACCGGCGGTTTTGTCGTCGTTGGACCAAGGCTCGGACTCAACGCGTAGGGCGTCGCCCTGGGCCAGCTCCACGCCTGCGAAATCGAAGGGACCGTCGAAGTCGTTTTCTTCGGTTGCAATCCAGAGGTAGCCAGTGAGCGTCAGGATATCAGTGTCGACTGGTACCGTGAAATCTTGTTCGAGGGTGCTGGTCTCGTTTTCGCCAACGCCTACCCACGCCACGTGCTCTCCAGCTTGAGGGGCGATGAAGAGATCTTCGTCCGAGGCGTGCGCGATGAGCTCGCGTTCGTTGTTGGACCACGCCGTCCATTCGCTCGGTATGGCTTCGAAGCCGCCGTCGACCAGCAGGTTGGCGCACTCGGAGTTGCCACCCGTGCCACCCGTGCCAGAGGTGGCCGAGGTGCCTCCACCGCCGGTGGCGTCAGTGCTGCCTCCGGCGCCCGCGGTGTCAGTCGTGCCTGCAGTGCCCGCGGTCGTGTTATCGCTGGTCGAGCTGTCGCCGGGGTCGCCGGCGGAGCCGCCCTGCGCAGGATCGGTCCCGGTGGTCATGCCGCCGGTGCCTGCGGAGCTCGTGGCCGTGGCGCTCGTGCTGCTGGCGACAGCTTCTGAGTCGCTCGTCCCACCGCCGCTGCCCGTGGTGTTCCCCGCGCTCGTCCCGTTGCTCTCGGATACTTTTTGGTTTTTTACGGTTGCGCGGCTGGTGCAGGCGCCGACGACCAGCAAAGCCAGAATCAGGGAGGCGCGAGCATCCACTATCCGGCCAGAGTACACGGACAGGGCCGCGTTTTCAACGCGGCGTCCGCGCCGCGCGCCCAGATTCACGCTGGGTAACGATTTTTTTTGCGCACAAGCATCCTTTACGCGGCGTCAATCGTTAGAGCCTCGAGCAAGGCTTCCGAACCCACTACGGAGGCGTCACCAAAGAGGCAACCATGGCGAACGTTTGCACCTATCTCAATTTCAACGGTCGAACCGAGAGTGCTTTCGAGTTCTATAAAGCAATTTTCAAAACTGAGTACGCGGGGCCGATCCATCGCATCAAGGACATTGCGCAAGCTCCGGGGCAGACGCGAAGCGAGGAGCAGGGCAATCGCATCGCGCACATGGCGCTTCCCATTCTCGGAGGGCACATCTTGCGGGGTACTGATGTGCCGGAGGTACGCATGGGGAACAACGTCAGCATCATGCTCGAGCCGGATTCGCGGGAGGAAGCGAAAGCATTGTACGATGCCTTGTCTGAGGGCGGTGAAGTGCTGATGCCGCTCGCCGATATGTTTTGGGGTGCGTACTTCGGTGAATTGATCGATCGATTCGGAGTCAAATGGCTCGTCAACGTCGACCACGACAACCAAGAGGTAGCATGATCGCCTTGGCTGGTTCGAGTGTCGTCGTGACCGGGGGCAGTCGCGGGCTTGGTCTGGGCATCGTCGAAGCGCTGGTCCAGCGTGGCGCTCGGTTGACGGTGGTGGCGCGGGACACGAGCTCACTCGCAGCGGTGCAGCAGCGGCTCGGTGTCGCCACCATTGCGGGAGACGTCACCGACCCCGGCCTTTGCGACCGGGTGCTGGCGGCCTCGAAACCCGACGTGCTCGTCCTCAATGCGGGGCTGGTCGTTCACATGGCACCGTTGGACGAGCACAGCTGGGAGTCTTTTTCGGCAGCCTGGGAACACGACGTGAAAGCCGGGTTTCTTTGGATGCAAGCGGCGCTTCGTCACTTGAAGCGAGGGCGTGTATTGGTGATGTCGAGCGGGGCAGCCGTGGCCGGCTCGCCGCTGTCGGGCGGTTATGCGGGCGCGAAGCGCATGTTGTGGCTCATGGCCGACTACGCCAACGCCCGAGCGGCCGAGACCGATCGCGATCTCCGCTTCCAAACGCTCGTACCGATGCAGGTCATAGGAGAAACTGGTTTGGGTGACGTCGTCGCGAGCGCCTACGCGCGCCGTAAAGGTGTCACACCAGAGACCTTCTTGGCTGGTTTCGGTCAGTTGCTGACTCCGCGCGCCTTTGGCGAGCACGTGGCTACCCTGCTCGAAGACCCGTGCTATCAAACAGCGCGCGCGGTGAGCATCAAGGGCGACACCGGTCTCTCGCTCATCACGTGACCCGCAGCCTTCGATCTCACTACGCGACCTGCTCCACTTGACCATGTTGCCTCCCGACGCACCATTCGACGAGCTCCGCCATGCACGCAACCAATTCCTCGAGCTGATCGCGGAGGTGCGCCCCGAATTGCATCGCTATTGCGCACGCATGACCGGTTCGGTAGCCGACGGGGAGGACGTCGTGCAGGACACGCTGGCTCGGGCGTATTACATGCTGCCCGAGCTGCCCGCCATGCCACAGCTCAGGCCCTGGCTGTTTCGTGTCGCGCACAATCGAGCACTCGATTTCTTGCGCCGCTACGATAGGCGCATGGGCGAGCCGCTCGAGAGTGACGCGGCATTCGCCGACGAGGTCACCCGTGCGGACGATGCTCTGGCACGGCAACAGGCACTTGCCGCAGCGCTGACTCATTTCGTCGAGCTACCACCGGTCCCGCGCAGTTGCGTCATCCTGAAAGACGTGCTCGGCCATTCACTGGACGAGATTTCAGAGCTGCTGGAGCTGGGTTTGCCCGCGGTAAAGGCCGCGCTGCACCGAGGTCGCAAGCGTTTGGTCGAGGTGCCTCCGCCTGACCCGAGCACCACCATGGTAGCGCTGCCCAAGCCAACGCCTGCAATGGTGCGCTTCATCGAATCATTCAACGCTCGTGACTGGGATGCGGTGCGGGCCATGCTTGCCGACGACGTGCGGCTCGACGTGGTCTCGAGGGCCCAACGGCGTGGCCGGCGCGAGGTTGGCCTTTACACGAACAATTACGCCGGAGCGCACGATTGGCATTTGCGGCCCGCTTGGCTGGGCGATCGCGAAGTGATCGCTGTCTTTCGTGACCAAGCAACGACGGAGCCTGCCTACTTCATCGAGCTCGCTCTAGATGGCGATTGCGTTACACGCATCCGCGACTACCGCTATGTGCCGTACATCGTGACCGATGCGCCGCTGCGCTTCGAGCGCAACCCGCAGGGCCGCGTACCATCACAATAGGCCGAATCGTTCGCCGTCGAACCAGAGCACGGCACCGCGCTCACAGGCTCCGAGCGCGCCCCAATAGGTATCTACCGCAAGGAAAACCTCCCGGACTCCATTCCCCCACAGGCCGACGATGCGGGCGTCGCCCACGCTGCCCAGTGCTTCGACGTTCGCTTCGGTCACGCGGTACAGGCTGTTCGAGGTGGCAAAGTACAAGGTGTCGTCGACTCCCCACATGTAGCGAATGCGATCGCCGTCCGGGTGCGTCCAGACGAGCTGCCAGCGATCCATAGCGAAGCGCTGCAGCCGACCTCCGGCGTCACCGGTCCAGAGCTCGCCATTCGAAAGGCCCCATACGGTCCAGATGTCGTGTTCTCCCAGCTCGAAGCGTTCTGGTTCCTCGGTTCCCCGCCACAAGTAGACCCCGCCGGCCGTGGTGACCACCGCCGTCACCTCGTTCGAGGCCCAAACGCCGCGAGTGGCGGTTTGTGCAGGACTCAACGCCTCGCCGTACTGCACCCAATAGTTGCCGTCGTAGACGAGAACGCGATTGCCGTACACGGCATAAGCCAGTCGATCGGCCACGATGTGCACATCGTAGATATTGCTCACGGCCGCACTGCACGACGCTTGTCCGTTTTGAACGATTTGCAAACCGCAGGCGTTGGTCCCGCCCCACGCGAGCAAGGGTCCGTCCGGAAATCCCTTCATCGAATCGAAGCTCGTCCTCGACGTCTTCTCGAACACGCGCTTCCAGCCCGTTCCGTCGTGCAGAGAAATGGCTTCATTGGTCAGGGCGAACACCCCGCGTCGATCGCTCCAGACTCCGTGCAACACGTCGACGAAGCCGCTGTCATCGGGTGCACAGGCGGGGTTAGCATCTCCGCTCCACGGTGAGGCGTCGTCGGGCTCGATCAGAGGCGGCGCGCCGCCAGTCGCTCCTCCCGCACCGGTCTCACCACCCTGGTTGTCACCGCCGCCCTGGCTGCCGCCGCCACCCAGATTGTCACCGCCACCCAGATTGTCACCGCCGCCCAGATTGTCACCGCCGCCCAGATTGTCACCGCCGCCCTGGCTGGCGCCGGTGGTCGCACTGCCGGCCACCGCACTGCTCTGCGCGGTTGGGCCGCCCGCCCCGCGGTTGCGTTCTACCCGACCGCACGCCAGAAGCACGGGCAGGGCGCTCGTGAGAACGAACAGAGTGAGCCGACGCTGCTTCAAAACAGATGAAGCTCCTCTCCGTCGAACCAAGCGGCGAAATAGCTGCTGCAACGGTAGTCGTCGTAGTCTCCCGCGAGCAGCGATAGAAAGACCTCATTTTCGGACAGACCCCACAGGCCCGTGAAGGTCAAGTCCAGCTCGGGCGCTTCGTCGGGCGTGACTAGGAGCTCCACCTTCTCGCCATCGAAGCGCCCCAGCTCGTTAGCGGTCGTGAAGTACAATCGTCCGGAAACTCCCCACAGGCGCTGGATGCCGTAGTCGGCGCTGGCTCCGGTCTGAACGACGCGCCAATTTTCCCCGTCGTAGTGTACGAGCTGACCTGCGGTGTTGCCGGCCCACAGATCGTCTGCGCCAAACCCCCAGACGGCGTTGTAGTCGCCTGCGGGCACTCCCGGCAGCTGCTCGAACTCCCCGGTTTCGGGATCGCCGATCAGAAACGCTTGGTTGGCTCCGACGACCGAAACCAGGGTCTCGTTCGCCCAAAGATCTCTGACCGGTTCGGAGAGCTCCACCAGCTCGGACCAGTCGCCCGCGTCATACATGAGAATGCGCGTGGTTCGCTCGATCACGTCCATTTCCGGTCCGACCGCCAGGCTGTAGATGCGTTCGCCTGCGACGAAGACGCGCGCGCTTTCGGTGGCTGCTTCGGGCTGTGGGGTCAGCACTCCATCGTCGAGAAAGCTGACGCCATGGTGCAGCTCATCGAGCACCCCTGCCAAAACCAAAGGACCATTGGGGACTCCCCGAACCCTCAGCTCGCGATTGTGAGTGCCCTCGGTCTTCTTCGGTCCAATTTCGTACAGTGTTTCCCAACCGCTCCCCGCGTTGTGCTGGACCGATACGCCCTGTTGACCACAAGGAATGGGCTGCGCGTCGAGTGTCGACATGTCACAAGCGGTCGAGGCCACGACGAACACCCCGCGCTCGTCCGCCCAAATGTCGAAACTTTCGGCATTTCCTCGTGGGGGAACGCACACGAGGTCATCGCTATCACGCCAGCCTGGGTCTCCCTCGATGAACGGCAAATCGGGCTGCGGGCGCGCGGGCCGCTGATCGACGAAGCCGCTGGTTCCGCCCGTGCCTGCGCTAGCTCCGCTGGCTCCACCCGTGCCTGGGCTAGCTCCGCTCGTGCCTGTGCTGGTTCCGCCTGTGCCTCCGCTTTGCATCGGCGTGCCTCCAGCCGACGAGTTGTTGGACATCGCGCTCGTGCCAGCCGTCGTTGCTGCTGGCTTGGAGCGATTGCTTTCCGATTCTCCGCACCCAGTGACGCAGCACACGAGCAGCACCCCACCAACGCTGCCGACGAGACGACGAGATGTCACCCGCTAACGATAGCAGGTCTTGGTGCGCATGCGGGAGCTCGCAGCGCATCCGGCAGCGCCTCGTGGATTGCCAACACGGTTGCCGTTGGTCCGCCGATCGGGCATCTTTACGGCGGACGGGGTCGTACCACAACGCTTCCGATGACGCTGACCACTAGTTACGCGCAGAGTGACGGTGAGCTCGAGGCTCTGGCAGGGGTTGTGGCTTTGGGCCTTTGGCGGCTCGGTCGAAGAACTCCGGATTCGCCAGGGCAGAACAGCTGAAGCGCGCCGGCCGCCTCGACGGTGACGAACCGCGATCGCGGCACTCTCGGCGGCCTTCACCAGCCCCGCTCCCGGGCTCTGCGACCATTTCTGAAGCTCAGCGCCACTGGAACTGGCGCAGCATTGAAACTGGCGCGCCCTGGGGTAGAACCCGCCTTCTTATGAGCGAGCTGCCGAAAGCCTACGAGCCCGAACACGTCGAACCTCGCTGGTATCAGTACTGGTTGGACCAGGGCGTGTTCCGCGCGGACGCGGCCGACGAGCGTGATGTCTACGTGATTTGCTTGCCGCTGCCCAACGTGACTGGGTCGTTGCACATGGGGCATGCGCTGATGGGTACCCTTCAAGATGCCCTGATTCGTCACAAGCGCATGCAGGGTAAAAATACCTTGTGGCAACCGGGTCTCGACCATGCGGGCATTGCTACGCAAGCGGTCGTCGAGCGGCAGCTCAGGCGCGAGGGAGTCTCGCGCCACGACCTGGGTCGCGAGGCATTCGTCGAGCGCGTCTGGAAATGGAAAGAAGAGAGCGGTGGCCGCATCATGGAACAGATGCGAGCGCTCGGGTGCTCTGCCGATTGGGAGCGCACCAAGTTCACGATGGATCCGGACATGGCGGTGGCGGTGCGCGAGGCTTTCGTGCGCCTGTACGAAGAGGGGCTCATCTACCGAGACACGCGCCTGATCAACTGGTGCAGCGATTGCCGGACGGCGCTGAGTGATCTCGAAGTAGAAAACGAGGAGGCACAAGGCGAGCTTTACGAGTTCGCTTACCGCGTAGCCGATGCCGATCCGGCAGTGGGCGCTACCGAGCTGGTGGTCGCGACCACGCGACCTGAAACCATGCTGGGCGACACGGCGGTGGCCGTACACCCCGAGGACCCCCGGTTTTTGCATTTGCACGGGAAGTATCTGGAACACCCCTTCGTCGATCGAAAAATTCCCGTCATCACCGATGCGATTTTGGTCGATCCGGAGTTTGGCACGGGGGCGGTGAAGGTGACTCCCGCGCACGATTTCAACGACTTCGCGACAGGCAAGCGCCACCAGCTCGAAGAGATCAACGTCTTGAATCTAGACGGCACCATCAACGAGGCTGGCGCGCAGTTCCAGGGGCTATCCGTGCCCGAGGCTCGCAAGGCAGTGAAAGCCGAGCTAGCGAAGCGAGGGCTCGAGCGTGGGAGCAAGCCACACACGCTGGTGTTGCCGCGTTGTCAGCGCTGCGGCACCGTGGTCGAACCCATGATCAGCACCCAGTGGTTCGTGAGCATGAAGCCGCTCGCCGAACCCGCCATTGCCGCAGTGCGAGACGGCCGGACGCGTATCATCCCCGAAGAGTGGGCGAAGACCTACTTCCATTGGCTCGAGAATATCCAGGACTGGTGCATCTCGCGGCAGCTGTGGTGGGGGCATCAGATTCCGGCATTTCATTGCGAATGCGGAGCGGTGCTCGTCACACGTGACGACGAGCCGCCCGCAAAGTGCAGCAAGTGCGGTGGCGCATGGGCTCGGGATCCCGATGTGCTCGATACCTGGTTTTCTAGCGCTCTTTGGCCCTTCTCGACACTCGGCTGGCCACGCGAGACAATCGATTTGAAACGCTACTACCCGTCGAGCGACATGGAGACAGGTTACGATATCCTGTTCTTCTGGGTGGCTCGCATGATGATGATGGGCTTGCACTTCATGGACGACGTGCCTTTTCGTCGCGTGTTGTTGCATGGGCTCGTGGTGGACGAGACCGGCGACAAGATGAGCAAGGTCAAAGGCAATACCATCGATCCGCTCGACTTGATCCACGGTGCCAAGTTCGATGACGTGGTTCAGAAGGCGCTGCCGGGCGCGCCCGTCAAAGAAGCCCTGAACAAGTTCAAGAAGGCGTATCCTTCGGTGGCACAAATGGGGCAGGGCTTTCCTGCCTACGGCACCGATGCGCTGCGACTCACGCTGTGCAGCTATTCGCCGCAGGCCAAGCGCATCGCACTCAGCCCCAAGCGCATCGAGGGTTATCGAAATTTCTGTAACAAGCTCTACAACGCGGTGCGCTTCTCGCTCACCTATATCGGCGACGAAGAGCTCTCCGGCGAGACGCCTGCGCCCGAGCTCTTGGTCAATCGCTGGATTCTGTCGCGCTTGGCTCGTGCCGTCGAGCAGAGCACGCTGGGGCTCGAAGGGTTTCGTCTCGATGAAGGCACGGGCGCATTGTATCGATTCGTGTGGGACGAACTGTGCGATTGGTACGTCGAAGCCTGTAAACCCGTGTTTGCGCGAGGCAGCGCTGCCGAACAGCGAGAAACCCGACAGACCTTGGCGCACGTCATCGAATGCGTGCTTCGGGCGCTGCATCCTTATGCCCCCTTCGTGACCGAAGAGCTCTGGCAGCGCGTGCCCAAGCCACAGGGGAGCCCCGCTTCGATCGCGCTCGCCGCTTACCCAACCGCTGCGAACGGGCGCATGAACGATACCGCCGAGGCACGATTCAGCGTGGTGATGCAGGCCATTGGAGCGGCGCGATCGACTCGCAGCGAGCACGAGGTGCACCCGGGGGCCAAGGTCCCGTTGCATCTCAGGGCGAGCGCGGAGTTGCGCGAGCTCTTGGCGTCGGAGGCACGGCTGATCGAATTTTTGGTCAAGACCGAGGGCGCTCCCGTGATCGAAGAGGCGGGCGGCGCTCGACCCCGTGGCTCGGTGCTCAGCGTTGCCGGTGATGTCGAAGTGCTGGTGGGCCTTCTGGGGTTGGTCGACGCCGCTCACGAAGCAGCGCGCATCGAACGCGGGCTGAAGAAGCTGGACAAAGACATAGTGGGGCTCGAAAAGCGCCTCGATAACCCCAAATTCGTCGAAAAAGCGCCCACCGAGGTGGTCGCGGAGGTTCGCGAGCAGCTCGAGGCGTTGCGCCGCCAGCGCGCCCGGCTCGAAGAGGCCAAGGGCCTCGTGGCGGAGCTCGAGAAAGGCGCCTAGCATGACTCTGGAGATCACTGCCAAGGAGCGACCCTTCGAAGCAGGCTTCATCGACCGGCTTCAGGCGTGCGCCGATCACGTGTTCCAGTCCCCCTCGGCCGAGCGAGAAGAGATCGCGTGGCGGCTGGAGAACATGCCCGACGCCGTGGTGCATTGCGCACACCTTGGCAGCGAGCTGATCGGGTTCAAGATAGCTTATGCCACCCGCAGGCGCCGGCTCTACAGTTGGCTTGGCGGCGTACAGAGCCAACACCGCCGGCGCGGTGTCGCGAGGGCGCTGATGGAAGCGCAGCATCAGTGGGCGAAAGCTCGAGGCTACGTCAATGTCGAGACGGGCACGATTCGCAACAATTTGCCGATGATGACCCTGAACCTGCAGAGTGGGTTTCAGATTATCGGTACCTATGCGCGCGCCGGGACAACCCGGGTGCTGATGGCAAAACGATTATGAGGTGGCTCGGAGCTGCGCCGACGCTGCTCCTTGGCTGCGCGTGTATGGTGCAGCACGAAGTCGGTGATCTCGAGCTGCCCGCGGAGCCGGGGTTGCCCAGTGCTATCGCCCCGCTGACCGTTTCTGTCGGGCCTGGTTACGTGGTCGACTGCATGGCGACCTTGGTCCATCCGCTTTGGGCATTGACCACAGCGCATTGCTTCGCGAGCGCACCGCCGGAATCGTGGGTGTTGATTCGTGACTTCGGGACATCGGCGCAGGTGCGCGATGTCATTGTCCACGAGCAGGCGGTCAACCGCGATGCGACCGAAGGCGGCGCGTTCGAAGTCACGGATGTCGTTGCTGCTCACGATCTGGCTTTGGTCCCACTCGACCATCCAATGGACAGCAACCGGGTGGCAGCTCTCTGGCGACCCGAGAGCGAAGCTGAGCTTGCGGAGCTCGAGCATGCGCTGCTGCGCTATGGCCGTCACGTGTCGGGTGAAGCAGTCACCGAGACCGCCGTGGTGACCGGTTTGGTCCCGAGCAGCGAGCTACTTGGAGGCGAACGTGAGGGAGAGCTCTTGAGTGCTCGAGGCAAGATCCCGAGGGCTGGGGACTCCGGCGGGGGCGGCTTGCTCGTGTTGGGCGAAATGGACGCTGCGGAGGAGCTCCGGTTGGCGGGGGTGGTTCAGAACGCCCCCGAGAGCGGTGACCGCGGCGTGTTCGGGCTCGTTCCGCTATGGGTCGAGGCACACCTCGATTTCATCGACTTATGGACGGCTGAGCCTCAGCCTTGAGGCCTTGTGCCAAGGTTTCGATGCGGCGCTCGAGCAGCCGCGGATGACAGCCGAGCAGCTCCCCGATCCGCTCGAGGCTGTGCCCGGCGGCGGCGAGCGCTAGGGCGCGCCGGGTGGTGGGGCATGCCCGGTGCAGCGCTCTGAAGAGCCGCTGCCTCGTGGTCCGATCGTTCGCAAGCATGAACCCCACGATGCGCCTTCGAGCCGAGCTAGGCAAGTCAAGGTAGGACAAACAATGTCCAGTGCGTGCGGCGCCAGGCGTGTGTCATACTGCCGTTACCAGGCATGGAATCCCTCCGCGCGCGCTTGGACCGCTTCATCGGGCTGGTCGAGTCCGGGCAGAGTCTCGAGGCGATGCAGGCATTTTATGCCGAGGATATCTTGGTTTTCGAAAACCGAGAGCTGTCGCGAGCCGGGCGCGACGCTTGTATCGCCTTCGAGCAGTCGCAATCCGCGCTCCAGTCCGAACGGCCCCGCGTGCGCTGTATCAAGAGCGCGGCGGATCCGAAGACCGGAGTCTGCTTCATCGAGTGGGTGGTGCGCTTTCTGTCGAGCTCGGGACGCCCGATGAGACTCGAAGAAGTGGCGGTCCAGAAGTGGTCGGATGACCGGATAATCGAGGAGAGGTTCTACTACGACGGGTTCATCGACGAAGGGGATGACGAGGAGGACGGCGCGGACGACACCTAAAAGCGCACAGTAGGCCCAGCTTTCAGCGAGCGATCGAAAACGTTTCATCCGACTGTGATGGTGGGCGAATGAAACCGTTTCCGCCATTTCGCGCACGTTCTTGCGCACACTGTGGTACAGTGGTGCTTCATTGTAAGTCAGGTATAAAAATTAAATGCGAGGAAAAGTAGACAGTCGCGCGATGAGGGAGGTCAACCGCTCGATCGTGCTGGACATGATCCGGCGCGGAGGGCGCATCTCGCGGACCGATTTGGCCCGCCGTTCTCACCTGACCAAGCCCACGGTTTCCGCGATTGTCGAAGATCTGATCGCCGGCGGAGTAGTGCAGGAGGTGGGCTTCGGCAAGGCGGTCGCCAGCGGCGGTCGCCGCGCGCGCCTCTTGCAATTCAACGAGGCCTCCGCGGCCTACCTCGGCATTCGGGTGGGCGTGCACATGACCAGCGTGGCGATCGCGGATGCTCGTGGTCAGATCCGCGTCACGCGCGACCTGCCCACCACCAAGGGCGATGCCATCGGCATGATCAACAAGGCGATCAGCATCGTCGACGAGACCTTCGAAGCCGCTGAGATCCCGCGCGAACGCTTGCAAGCCGTCGGGGTCACCGTGCCGGGTTTGGTGGATACCAGCACCGGGGTGTGTGTGCTTGGCCCGAACGTCGAATGGAAAAACGTGCCGGTGCGCGACGTGATCCGCAACGCGCTCGACGTGCCCGTCGTCGTTCAGAACGTCACCAATGCTGGCGCGATTGCCGAAGGACAGATCGGCGCTGCGCAGGGCTATCGCTCCTACGTTTGGGTCTACGTCGGCTCGGGCTTGGGCGCGGGTATCGTGCTCGACGGCAGGCCTTTCTACGGTCGGCAAGGCTTCAGCGGCGAAATAGGTCACTGCCAGGTCGTCGAGTCGGGCATGCAATGCGGGTGCGGCGCGTTCGGGTGCCTAGAAACCGTCGCCTCCGGGCGTGCGTTGGAGCGGCAAGCGCAACAGGCGGTCGCCGAGGGCAAACCCACCAAGCTGAGCGAGCTCGACCGGCCCATCGAGGTGACGGATATCGTGGCGGCCGCGGGCGAGGGGGACGAGCTGAGTATTTCTTTGTTCGAGGCCGCCGGTACGAACTTGGGCAAGGGGCTTGCCTACCTACAAAACATCCTCAACCCCGAGATCGTCGTACTCGGCGGGCGTGTGGTAGAAGCGGGTGATCTGCTGCTGACGCCCGCGCGGCGAGCGGCTCACGACCACGCGCTCAAGGCCGAACGCGTGCCCATCGTTTCGTCCGTGCTGAAAGAGCGGTCAGGTATCGTGGGTGCCGTGCTTTCGGCGATGGACCTCTCGGTGCAGTCCTATCGAATCGTCGCGACGAACTCGCCCATCAACTCCGGTTAGCGTTTATAGGTCACGCCCGTGCTAGGGTGCATGCGGTGAGTACCGATCGACGCGATTCGCAAAGCCCTTTGAGTGGGTGCGTGATCCCGTCGGACGTGCAACGGGGCGTGTGTTACCGGTTGCTCGAGCAGTTGGGCGAAGGCGCCATGGGGGTTGCCTACTTGGCGCAACGCGAAAGCGAGGCGGGCGCCTCGCCGGTGGTGGTCAAGGCGGTTCGACCGAGGCTATCGGTGCGCCAAGTTGCTCCTGACCTGATCGCTCGCAAAGAAGCGGTGGCGCTCGGTAGGTTGAACGAGCGAGTGCCACCCACGCCTTTCGTGGTCCGCTTCGTCGATACCGGTAGTGCTCCCATTTTCGAAGAGACACCTTCGCCATGGCTGGCCATCGAGTACGTCCATGGTGGTGTCGAGGGCACCACGCTCGAACAGCGTGTGCGCTATTCCATCGACAAGACCGGGTACGCCTTCGACCCCACACGCGCGTCACATGCCGTGCGTTGTCTGGCGCAAGGGTTACAGGCGATTCATTCGGTAGAGGTCATCCACCGCGACCTCACGCCGGGTAACGTGCTGTGCTGTGGTTTCGGCGAGACCGAGATCTTCAAGATCTCCGATTTCGGAGTGGCGCGTTCCGAGGGGTTGGATCGCACGTTCGGTAGCGTGGGCGTCGGCACCTTGGGCTACGCGGCTCCCGAGCAAATGTTGCCTGGCTCCGTCCCGCTCGGACCGTACACCGACGTGTTTTCGTTGGCATGTCTGGCGTACTTCGTGCTGACCGGCGAGCTGTACTTCGAAGGGGAATCCCCGGTGGTGATCCACGAGGCCGTCGAAAGCGGGCAGCGCCGGTCGATTCGAGAGAGCAAGGCGTTGAGCCCCGAGCTTGCCGAACGAGCGGAGGCTTGCGAAGCCATCGATGCAGCATTGGCCCGTGCCACCTCCTTCGACGTGAAGGACCGGCACCCCACCGCCGATCGCCTGTTCTCTCACTTGGCTGCTTGGCTCGGCGCGCCGGCTTCAGGCCCTCGTTCGACACGACGCCTGGTCACCGCAATGGCCGGGACGTTCCGCTTCTCCGATCCAAAAGGTTGGAGTTGGGGCGTGCGGCAGCTGCCGCGACCCGACTTGGTGGTGCTGAGCGCGTCGTGGGATACGGACGGGCATTGCTTTGCACTCACCACCACCGGTCCGAAGTTTTGGAACGGTGAGACCTGGTTGGACGCCTCGCGGCTCGGGCTGCCTCCCGGCATGGTGTTCGCCACACGCTACGAAGCCGGTGGTTGGCTGGTGGGTGGAGCCGGTGGTCGACTCGCCTTGTGCAATGCCGATGGGCTGAGCTTCGTCCTGCAAACGCCCGATCCTAGTATTCAGTT